>JAPLED010000065.1 GCA_026391475.1 Bacteroidia bacterium
AAAGGATTTAACGAGATAAAAAGCCTGTTGGGTAAACTTGATATTTCAAATTTAAAAGTCTGTAACTAACTTAATTTTATTAACTTCATATTTTGTAAGAACAAAT
This sequence comes from Bacteroidia bacterium, assembly GCA_026391475.1. Classification (GTDB taxonomy): domain Bacteria; phylum Bacteroidota; class Bacteroidia; order Bacteroidales; family VadinHA17; genus LD21. The sequence continues at coordinate 107 of JAPLED010000065.1, forward strand.
TTAAATCAAAATAAATAACCACAATTGGATTAAAAGCACGAACAAATTGATAGTCGCCTAACTTCATAACAAACGCTTACCTCCGGCCAAGCATGGTCAATTTACTCCGGCCAAAGGTGGACATGGACACTGGATTTTCAATTAAAAGGTAGAAATTAAAAAATAAACGTAGTCGAAAGTAAAATATCCATAAAAATTAAAATCTATGGAAGCACAAATTGAATATATCAGGAATCTTGCAAAGCTGTACAAGAAATATTTCGAGCAACCTGAAACCCTTTATGAGGACCTTAATAGGCTTCCTAAAGAAGTTCTTGAAGATACTTTCAAAGAATATGGTGATCCCGAAAGGAGATTTCAACCAGTTGCTTTGCTTCGTGCTGAAGTTGTAAGGCAGTTGCTTAATGGTAAAAAAGCTACTGAAGAGCTTACAGAATTGATTAAAGAAAAAATACGAACAAAAGACAAAGCATATTTTTCATCTTACAACCAGAGGATTCTGAATGAACTGGATCAGTATCATTCTCCAAAACGTGATATATTTGCCAACTGGCAAAAACCATGGCGTGTTTTTCATACTGTCTTCTTCCGCGGAGTTTATAAAGATACTGTCAACCTTTATCAGCGTCAGATTGCTAAACAAGTAATAAGCGATTTAGAACTAGATGATTACACATATCATGTAGTCGATTTCTGTGGCCCATCTAATTTTGGAGACGACAAGTGCTGGATAGCAATATATCCTATGCATAAAAATTCTCATAAAGATGCTTACCAATTTTTTATCCAGATTGGAGACATTCTGAAGGCTGGAAGGATTGCAGGATCTGAATTAAGGGATAAGAAACCCAACCAGGTTGTTGAGATAAATAATTATACAGAGGTAATTTCTACTTTTAAAAAGCAAAAGGAAGAGACAATAAAACTTAATAATGCAATTAGAAATTATTTCAAGTTTGCACCCGGAGAACAAGCCTCAGAATGGTCCAGATTCAGGGAAGAAGGTGTTGCAGCACTTTATATGAGGCATTTAAATGTTGGTGATATTTCAAATGTCACCTCATGGAAAGAATTGAATATCAAAGCAGGTCTGGATCCTGAGGCATCATCAAACCAGTCATGGAATTTGTGGCTTCTTAGATCAGCTAACATTGGCGATGTGGTTTTTGCTGCAAAAGGTGTGAATACCTGCATTGGTATCGGAATCATTGAAGGAGATTATTATTATGACTCCGATGAAAATGAATCTTACAAGCACAGACGTAAAGTAAATTGGATTACTGATCTTGTATATCATTACAAATCAGATTCACTGAAGGGTTACAAAACATTTTTTCGTCCCGACACTTTCAGTCCTACACTTGTTTGGGATTTTCTGTTGAGTGAATATGTCAGGCAATATCCTGAGTTAAGAGAATTGTTTGATAAATATGATTTGAAATTCTCAGGTAATTATGAGGATCAAAGGCCTGTACCTACAACCTTGGTGGAGGAACCTGGGCTCGAATCAGAACTTGAACCCGAACCTGAATCAGATAAAACTTCAAGTTTCTGGTGGATAAATGCAAATCCTTCTATATGGAAGATTAGTTCATACAATGAAGGCGACAAGCAAACCTATACAACTCATAATGAAAAGGGTAATAAAAGAAGGGTTTACAAATACTTTGAATCTGTTCAGCCTGGTGATCTTATGATCGGATATGAAAGTACTCCCACAAAACAGATCAAGGCATTGTTTGAAATTACCCAATCTATTCACCAATCAGAAAATGAGGGAGAAGTAATAGAATTTAGATTATTGGAAAAGCTTGATATACCTGTACACTGGAATGAAGTACAAAATGATCCGGCGTTAAGCAACTGTGAGGTATTCGTCAATAATCAGGGAAGCTTGTTCCGGCTTACTGAAGATGAATTTGATATTATAAGAGAAATTATTGATAATAAGAATATTCTCCAGGAAAAAAAGCAGCAGATCACAGATATCAGAGCTTATAATTTCAAAGAAGATTCTGATAAACCTTTTATCAGCGAGGCTTCATTTAACAAGATATCAGATCTGTTGATCAGGAAAAAAAATATTATCCTTCAGGGACCTCCCGGGGTCGGCAAAACATTCCTTGCTCGTAAAATAGCATACCAGATCATGGGTAGGATAAACGATTCGCAAATACAGATGATTCAATTTCATCAATCCTACAGTTACGAAGATTTTATACAGGGATTAAGAATGGTAAAAAAGGGGATTTCGATAAAAAATGGGGTATTCTTTACTTTTTGCCAACAGGCACATGCTCATCCCGACCGTGATTTCTTTTTTATTATTGATGAAATAAACAGGGGCAACCTCAGCAAAATATTTGGGGAACTGATGATGCTGATTGAACCAGATAAAAGAAATGAAAAATATGCAGTTAAACTGACTTATGCTGAAGATGAAGAAGAAACTTTCTTTGTCCCAGATAACCTGTACGTTATTGGTACAATGAATACTGCCGACAGGTCACTCGCAATAGTTGATTATGCACTTCGACGAAGATTTGCTTTTTTCCATCTTGATCCGGAGTACGATGTTCAATTTCATAATTTCTTAAAATATAAAGGGATATCAGATAAACTTGCTGATTTTATTTGTTCAAATGTCCCAAAAGTGAATATAAAGATTTCCGGAGATATCAGTCTTGGGAGTGGGTTCCAGATAGGGCACAGCTACTTCTGTACTTATAATGGCAAAAAGGATGAGAATGAATGGTATTCAGATGTATTAAAGTATGAAATCCGTCCACTGCTTGAGGAAATCTGGTTTGATAATCCTGCCAATGTTGATGATATGATGAAGATAATTGAATATTGAGGATGGCTATTCCGATCGAGAATATATATTATCTTCTAAGCTATTCGTGGAACATGCTCGATGAAAAAAACCGGGTGCGTGTTTCAACGGATGGACTTACAAATTTAATTGACCTGCTTGCAAAAGTTTTGATTAACTCAACAAGAATTCTTCTTAAAAGAGGTATTGAGCAAAGTTATGTGGAATATGAAACCGAGGTAGTAGGGATAAAAGGAAAGCTTGCGGTAAGTGAGACGTTTAAGGCTAATACACTGGACAGGCAGCGCACAATTTGCCGATTTGATGAATTTTCCCCTGATGTTTTATTGAATCAGATTCTTGTATCAACACTGAGGCAACTAATGTTTGTTAAGACTCTTGACAGGGGTTTGAAAGAAGAGATTCGCTATCTCCTCTGGATGTTTCCTGAGATCAGGCAGATTGAGGTTACAAAATCGCATTTCCTCAGAGTGCGTCTTAACAGGAATAATCGTTTTTATGGATTTGTCATAAATGTTTGTGAATTGATTTATGAAAACCTATTACCATCTGAGAAGGAAGGTGGCCGGTATTTTACTGATTTCACAAGGGATGAAGTAAAGATGTACAGGCTCTTCGAAAACTTCATATTTAATTTTTATAAGATTGAATTGAAAGGTCTATATAAAGTCAGGAGGGAGTCAATTTCATGGCAGTTTTCTTTTGAAGATCTGAGTCATTCTAATTTCATCCCGGGGATGATGACAGATATTACACTTGAGAATAATGAGAAAAAGATCATTATTGATACCAAATATTATCAGGAAACTCTTGCTGAACGGTTTGAGCGGAAGAAAATAAAATCCGCTAACCTTTACCAACTTTTTAGCTATCTGCTTAATCAGGAAAAGGATACGTCTAAAAATAAAAATGCAACTGGAATCCTTCTATATCCCAAAATTGAGGAAGATTATAATCTTTCTTATAAATATAATACTCATCCCATCTTCATCAGAACAATAAATCTGAATATGCGCTGGGATATGATTGATAAAAGGTTGAGAGAAATTATATTATGAATGATTAGAGCTTGTTCAGAAAATTGCAACCACGAGACATTTAAATTTGAATAAAATTTTAATTTTTGTTATCATAAATATTAACTTTAACACTCTGATAAAGAAAAACATCTGAACGATGAACACAAACTTCCGGTTTCTTGAAACAGAATGGCAGGAATTTTTCAGATCTGCTGTAAAGGCTGAAAGTATGTGCCTTTCAGAACCGCAAGTGTCAGCTCTCTTCTCCAGGATAACTCTCGAGAAAGCCATTCACTGGATGTTTGAGAATGACCCCGATCTGGAGATGCCATTCGATACCAGCCTGGCAAATCTCATGAATAACTGGAGTTTTGGGAACAGGCTACCGGGGCAGATCCGCGACTCCCTCCATCTGGTCCGCAAAATAGGCAATCTTGCAGCCCATGGCCAGGAGATCTCAAAAAAGCAGTCGGAACAGTCACTACTTATACTTTATGATTTTCTCACATATTTCGCCGGAGCATACAGTAAAACGGAGTTTAAAAAGTCAAGATTCAATTCCGCTTGTATTTCAGAGACATTACCAACCTCAAATCAACTTACAGAGGATAAAATCCTTCTGAAATCTCAGATGGAGGAGCTGACTCAGAGAGAAAAAGAATTATCATCACTCAGGGTAAGGATCGACCAACTTAAGAAACAGAATGAGGAACTTTCAGAACAAATACGCAGCAGAAGGAAAGCAACAACCGAAACCGGTCCGGTATCTTACAGCGAAGAAGAAACGCGTATTCTCCTGATCGACCTAACCATTGCCGAAGCTGGATGGAAGATCCATAATAATACTGGGCATAAAAGCCAATGTGTGAGGGAGTTTCCCGTAACAGGCATGCCAAATGAAACCGGCGATGGGTACGTGGATTATGTATTATGGGGTGAGAATGGATTACCGCTTGCCGTTATTGAAGCGAAGAAGACAATTCATAGTCCAGAGAAAGGCAAACATCAGGCAGAATTATATGCTGATTGTCTTGAAAAGCTTACCGGGCAACGTCCTGTAATATTCTATACAAACGGATTTGAGACAAGGATATGGGATGATACTTTCTATCCGCCAAGGAAAATATATGGTTTCTATTCAAGAGATGAATTGCAACTTGCAGTCAACAGGAGAAAAGAACGGTTGGATATCCGCGCAATTCCGGTAAACAAGAGCATCTCCGAAAGGTACTATCAGGTGGAGGCAATACGACGGGTAACAGAACATTTTTGCACCGATCGGAAACCCTCTGGTATTACCGGATCGTACAGGAAAGCGCTCCTTGTGATGGCGACCGGCTCAGGTAAGACACGTAACGTAATAGCATTGGTCGACATTCTTGTTAAAGCCGGATGGGTATCAAAAGTGCTTTTTCTTGCTGACCGTAATGCCCTGGTTAAACAAGCAAAGGATGCTTTTAACGAGTTCCTGCCATCACTCTCAACAGTTAATCTTACTAAAAACAAGGAAGATAAAAACAACAGGGTAGTACTCTCTACCTACCCGACAATACTTAACCTTATCGATACAGCAAGAAACGAAGAAGGACGGTTTTACACACCGGGTCATTTCGATCTGATAATCATTGATGAAGCGCATCGCTCAGTATATCAAAAGTACAGGGCTATTTTCGACTACTTCGATTCGATGCTTATTGGTCTGACTGCAACACCGAAAGATGAAGTTGACAGGGATACCTACAAGCTGTTTGAACTACCGAAATATGATCCTACATATTATTATGAACTTGAGCAGGCTGTAAAGGATAAGTTCCTTGTTCCGCCTGTGGGCATGAGTGTCCCACTTAAGTTTGTCAGGGAAGGAATTAAATATCATGACCTTGCTGAAGATGAAAAATCAGAATACGAAGAGCTCTTTTATGATGAAGAGACAGGGTATATGCCTGAAGAGATAGTGGCAAGCTCATTAAATGCATGGTTATTCAATGCCGATACAGTTAGGAAAGTCATATCGCATCTTTTGAAGCACGGACTGAAGGTAGAAGGGGGAGACAAACTTGGGAAGACCATTGTTTTTGCGAAGAATCACAAACATGCGGAGTTCATCCAAAAATTGTTTTACAAAGAGTTCCCCGAATATGGTGGTGCATATCTTGATGTGATTGATAATTATGCCGATTATTCACAGGATCTTATTGATAAATTCAAGGATAGGAAAAAATTTCCACAGGTTGCTGTATCGGTCGATATGCTTGATACAGGCATAGATATCCCCGAGATAGTGAATCTCGTCTTCTTCAAACCTGTGAGGTCATATTCAAAGTTCTGGCAGATGATTGGCAGGGGAACCAGGTTATGTCCCGGATTATTCGGAGAAGGAAATGATAAGAAGAACTTTTACATTTTTGACCTCTGTGAGAATTTTGAGTTTTTTGAGACAGCCATTAATCAGAAAGAGTCAGGTATTACGGAAAGTATAAGTCAGAGGATATTCACACGCCGGCTGAGGATGCTGCAGGCAATTGCAAACATGGATCATACCGGTTATGATAGCCTTTCGGGCTTCAGGGAAGCATTATTGAATCTTACCCAGATTGAGATCTGCAGGATAGACAATGAAAGTTTCATTGTCAAGCCATACTTGAAGCAGTTGCTTACTTACCGGACCAGGGGAAAGCTAAATAATCTTAACAGTCAGGATATTGACGAAATTGATCAGACGCTTGTTCAGCTTCTGTCGCCGGTTGAGGGAGATGAAGCGGCCCGTAGGTTTGATCTGCTAATGGTTAACCTGATGCATGCAAAGATCAGTAAATTCCCATCCGAAGCCGGGCTAATTGATGATCTTGTAGCGATAGCAAATGAATTATTGAAAAAGAGGAATATCAGAGATATAGCCTTGAAAGAATCTATTATCAGACCGCTAGCTGAAAGAGACTATGTCAAAACTCTCGATCTTCTATCACTTGAGAATCTTAGGATTGAGCTACGAGATCTTGCCGTTTATGCGGAAGGTAAGATGGGGAATGTTTATTATTCAGATTTTGAGGATTATCTGAATGAAGAGGAAGTCGGATTTAAAGACCTGATAAAGCCTTATGAAGATATGGAAGCCTACAAATTCAGGGTTGAACATTTTCTGAAGGAACACCTCAAGCATCTGACAATATCAAAGCTAAGGACCAATAAACCGCTGACTTCAGATGAATTGAATGAGCTGGAGCGATTGATATTTGAGCAAGGGACACTTGGTACAAAAGAAAAATTCCAGAAGGCTTTCGGAGTGGATCATCCTATTTCGTTTTTTGTCAGGAAGATCGTTGGACTTGATTCTTTTGCTGCAAAACAGGAGTTCTCGGAGTTACTTGGAGCTGTTCCCATTTCAGCCACCCAGATTAAATTCATCAATAAACTTATTGACCATCTTACTGTCAATGGAGTAATTGAGAAAGCAATGCTTGTCCAGCCACCCTTTACCGACATCAACGATAAAGGTGTTTTCGGGGTATTTACAGACGATCAGGTTGGAAAGATAGTTTCAATAATTGATCGGATAAACAATAATGCAGAGAGGGTGATGGTGGGGTGAATAATCTGAGTATTAATTGGCTGATTGAAGATGCTCTAGTTAATATTTTCATCCAAACCAATATCATATTCTTTAATCTTATTTCGAAGAGTATTTATCGATCCATAACCGAGTGCCAGCCAGGTTTGTCGCTGATTCCCCTTCTTCAATTTCAGGACTTTCTCAATATGAGCTTTTTCAATATCCTCCCATCTTAAAGATGTTTCTTTATTTGATTCTTTGAATCTTTCAGGGATATCTTTGATTGTTACTTCTATATCGCAGAAAATATATAGCGTTTCAATAAGATTTTCCAGTTCTCTGATATTTCCCGGCCATGAGTAATTGTGCATAAACTGCAAGACTTCAGTATTGATATTCAGCACCTGTGGTTTTCGTAATTCTTCTCTCTTTTTTCTGAGAAAGTAATTGATCATCTCATCAAGTTCTTTACTTCCACGACTTTGCAGTGTAGGTAACTCCAGCTCAGCAATACCAAGCCGGTAAAAAAGATCCCATCTGAATTTCCCAGCATGGCAGAGTTCCGGAAGATCCTTATTTGTTGCAGCTATTACCCTTACATCGACTTTACGGGGTTTATCCTGAAGAGGCTGGATCTCTTTTTGCTGAAGTACCCTCAATAATGTTTGCTGCAACCTTGGCGATATATCTGCAATCTCATCCAGAAATATGGTACCACCCTCAGCCTCTTCGAACAATCCTTTTGTGTCCTTATCTGCTCCTGTAAAAGCACCCTTTTTATATCCAAATAGTTGTGCAGCTAATAATTCATCATTGAAGGCCGAACAATTGACAGTTATATAGGGTTTGTCTTTCCGGATTGAATTATTATGTATGTATTTTGCAAGGTGTTCCTTCCCCGTTCCGGTCTCACCATTAATCAATACGGTTACCTTATCTGTCTGTGCGATCTTTTCTGCCCGGTTATAAACATCTTTAAGACTTTCAGTTATTAAATAATCATCTGATAATATCTTATCTCCTGTCTTATTATCAAATAATTGCTCTTTCAGTATTGATGTAACCGGCACCGCAGATTGTTCCGTGATAATCTCTAACAGTTCATTCTGTTTTTTCTTTGATTTTGCAGCAGGCCGCACCTGAACAAGTTTTGTTTTTAATCCCAATGAAGTGTGACAGATATACCAGGAAACCTGCATTGCAGAAGTCCCTGGTGAATAGAAAATAGTGATATCATCATTTATAAGCGAAATCAATAATGATTCAACTTTTGTTTTTATCTCCGGTATGCTTATAACATCGTTGATATTCATGTATTTTACCTCAATATTATGTTCCGGGAAAGAATGTTTTAGCTGGTTCTCAAGGACAATCATCCTGGTATCATCCTCTTTTGCTGAGGAGAGGATTATATGTTTGTCGAAATTCCAGAACATCTTATGCATATTGTAGTTTGGACTGTTTTCAATGTCCACTTTGCCCTCTTTATTAAAGTCATTATTAAATGACATCCAGGAAATAAGTATTTTCATGATATCAATATTTGATATAAATATACAATAAATGATTCATTGTAGATCGGACAATGGAAAATTAGGGCTTTATCTACTCCAAGCTCAACGTTTCTTCATCGCCGTCATCGTCACCGGCCCGATCAGACCTGATTCCCTTGGCAGCCAGGCTGATGCATCAAATAATCCATTTTTGCGGTTCTGAGGCAACCTTGATGGGAAATTAGTATTGTAGAATTTTTTCCATTGAATATTATTCCTGTCAAGATAAGCGATACGGTTTGCAGAAAGATTCGAAACTTTTATTTCAAGAGTATTTATTGATTTCAGTTGGATACACAAACTTTCCCAAGATTAATCAGCCATGCATCAGCCTTGTCTGCCGGTCTGTCAAAAGTGATCATGTACTTAACAGTGCCAGAGAAATTCTTAACAGCCTCACCGCCAATATCAGTCCAGGAAACAAGTTTAGTTATCTCTTTTGAAGAAGGCATTTCAGGTCCGCCTTCAATAAAATCTACTTTCCATGTCCCTTGAATCTCTTTAGGTGATGAGATGATATCATAATAGATGAATTTATTACCACTGGTGGCCGATGCGAACGTCTCAACTATAATTGATTCATAAGGCAACAGGCTGGAAAATACTTCAAGATTTCCGGAGGCTGATAACTGTGTTTTAGCCACACCTGTTATGCCGGTCATCGGGTTGAATATTGCAGCTGACTTTCCTTTGATCTGGAGTGGTATCCATCCGTTAAATGATTTATCAGACTGATTAAGAATGAAATAGTAACTGCCGGATTTGCCAGCCCTCCTCGAAAACCTGAGCCCGTTATCACTCATCGATTCCCTGCGGATCCCTGCAAATGCAAGAAGCTGGTTAAGATCATTGCCGATAAAAACCTTCCCTGTTCCAACAATAGCCTGTTTGATATCCTTATCTCCTGTCTCTTTAAAATTCAGCTTTTCCTTGAGATTCCTGAATTTTTCACGGTTTGATTCCAGATCAGCCCAACCTGAAACATCTTCAGGCAGATTCCCATTTACAATAACTGTTGCACCATTTTCTGCAAGGCTGAGAATCTTCTTAAAAGTATTGATTGGAATATACTTGCACCCAGGTAGTATGATAGTCTTATATGAAACTCCTCCACTTGTCTGAAGTGAACCTTCACTGGTTGTTGTGTTTATGATCTGCAGGTCGGAGATAAAATCAAAAGCATAACCCTTTTCTACCATAGTCTGTGCCCCGGTTTTGAAAGGTGTTCCATTAAACCGCGGACTGATTGCATCGAAATGTTCAAGCATAGCATTGTTGTAATCAGAGAACCTGTCAAAGATTGGGAAATAGAGCAGGATATCATTGTCAGGTTTGGTTATCTGTGTAAATGATTGAATACGCGCAACATAATTATTAAGAATAGGGAAATCGTTCCAGAAGCTGTTAGCAGGAGAGAATTCGACTGCTGCATAAAACTGGAAACCTGGCCATGGATCGTTCTTAGGGGAATAGCAGGTTCCATGATAAAAAATATGATTTACTCCGGCAATAAAATACTGATCAACAGCCTTTTTAACATCATTAAGAGTTGACGAAAAGTGTTCCCCCAGCCATGTGGCTGCTTCTGCAGAGGCATATTTTTTCCCTGTAACATTAGCTGCTGAAGTACCAAATTTCATCCTGAGTATTTCTGTTCCTTCTGTTTCGGGGATATCGGTGGCGGCATACAGATCGAGGATATTTCCCGGAGAACCATGTGCCTGGTCGCGGGTAATCTTTCCCTGCTTATGGGCCCACTCGGTCCATCCGGTTGTAAATTTTTCTAGTATGAGATCCGATATTGTCTGACGGTAGTCGCATAGTATTCTGGCATTTTTTTCGGGATTGTCTTTCTGAAATAGTGCCGGAAGGTTCTGACGAAGGTCATAACCTCTTCTTGCCTGAAACTCATTGAACAGATCAGGAGTCCAGCATGACTGTCCGCGTGCATCGTCAACTTCGTATGAATCATTGAAATAGCCCCGCAGGTAGCTGATATCAGAACCTTTAAAAGCATCATCAAAATATTTAAGATAATCACTTATCGCTTTTCCTGAAAAGTGGTCAATCACATAACCTTCTCCACCGGGACCGGCACGTTCAACCATCTTACCATGCCAACCCTGGAAAACACCGTAAAGAGTCCATGTCCCTGCCGGTGCTGTCCAGTTAAGATTCCCGGAACCGTTAACTTTGTCAGTCAGATTCAGAACCTGACCTGCGCCGGAATAGGCCATCAACGTCTGTAAAGGTATCGGTTTCTGAAACCTGATCTGATCAATTGCCAGAGTCTGAAGGTCTTTGTTCATATAAACCGGATCAATTAAAGTCGAAATATCAGGTTTGGCAGTACCATTTAGCTTGATGGATGGCTCCTGGATAAAGATGATTGGTTCTTTAAGGTTTTCTCCCTCTTTTAATGACCATGTTTTGTATGCCACATCTTTACTGGCATCATCATTCGTCACCCAAGGTCCTCCGAAGGGCCAGCTCGATGAGTTGGCCAGATCAACACCGATGTTTAGTCTTTTGGCTTCATTCAGAGTGTAGACAAACATATTCATCCATTCAGAAGAAAGATAATTGATGAATTTATCTTCCTGCCCTTTAACGCCATATAATACAGTGAGTTCCAGTCCTCCAAGTCCTGCTTTACTGTATTTCTCCAATGCAGATGTAATATCTTTTGGATTGACGATACTTCCCGGCCACCACCAGCGTGTCCATGGTTTGGTTTCTTGTGTTATCTCCGGCCATGACAATTGTGTCTTAGGTTGCTGTGCAAATAAGCATGTTGAAAGCAAGATATAGGTAAACAATAATAGGGATCTATAAATTCTCATGGATATCATATTATCTGTAATTACGCCATTCAGTTCCTAATGGATAAAACATTACTGCAGCATCGTTTATTACGACCTGATAGTTTTTCATCAGTGTTATCATCTCCGCTCCGGCCATTATTACAGGTCCGTAACCGTGTGCTGCTGCAACATTTACCGGTCTGTTATAATAAAATGAAGGATCGAAAGCCATACCTGTTCCGACACAAGTACCTTCAACCTCCCCCTTGCTATTGACTTTTGTCTGAACAGCATTCCATCCAAGTATTGCCATTGGTCCATGTGCCTGTGCATCAATCCATCCCTTGTTGATTGAATGGGCAATACAATATGTGTAGATTGCGGTTGCCGAAGTTTCAAGGTATGAATCATTCCTGTTCAGGAGTTGGTGCCATAAACCATTGCCTGACTGAAGGTTTGCTATCCCACGCATTTGTAAACGCAGAAGGTTAAGCACTTCAGGTCGTCCGGGATGATTTTCGGGGAGTACATCGAGAAGTTCTGTCATTGTTAACAGGGCCCATCCATTGCATCGGGCCCAGTAAAACTCAGGATGAACATTCATATCCTGAACCCATCCATGTATGAAAAGTCCCTGATTTTTGTTAAACATTCGTTGTGAGAACTGCAAAACCTGTTTTACCGCATCGTCAAAGTATTTTTTATCACCGGTAAGCTTACCCATCTGGGCAAGTGCCGGTACACTCATGTAAAGGTCGTCAAGCCAGAGAGTATTAGGCAACGGCCGGTTACGGGCAAGAGTACCATCGGTAAGACGGAATTGTTTATTTGAAATATAGTTGATATAATTATCTATGTATGAACGCAATGCCGGTTTTCCTCCGGAGTTTAGAGTTTTGATCATCGCTGCACACATCGATCCGGCATCATCAAGCGCGCGGGGATCGAGTACTGACCTGACAGGATTATTTCCCTGCTGGCTGGTTGCCGGAACCGACTTAAAGTATTGTGCCACATCACCAATGAGGTTCATCCGCTTAATGGTATATTCTTTAAACTTAGGATCGCCCGTTGCTTCGCTTGCGACCAGCATAGCACCGTATGCGACACCCCATTCATAGCTGATGAGCCTGAATACCCCTGGCTCAAAAACAGAACCGGAGGTAAGTTTTGTCATGTCAGTAATCTCTGTTTTTGTCTGACGATCAATTACTTTCGCAGGTGTTGAAGCATCGAGGTAATCATAAATACGGTTAAGAACTGCAGTTATATCTTCCGTTTTAGCCGGACCATAAGGAACGGGATAGTCGGGTGGGAGCAGGTGAAGCGCCGTGTTGGAGTCAGTTACTTTAGGCGGAGTTGTTTGAGATAAAGCAGGAACCGATAATCCGGCAACAAGCAGCAGAACAATAATTCTAGTTTTCATTTTCTATTTTCTAATTCATAATTTCTAATTTCTAATTCCTAATTCCTAATTCATTTCAGCGCCACATCCCACACCTTTGCACGTCTCGATTTTCCGTCAGGTCCTTCAATATATAAAGTAACAATATATCTGCCGGCTTTATCATACTTATGAACCGGATCCTGTTCAGAAGAGTTTGTCCCGTCTCCGAAATCCCATTTCCAGGAAGTGATTTTTCCAACGGATTCATCGTGAAATGACACCACTCTTTTTTCCATATCCAAAATAGTAAAAGTCCATAATGCCTCAATTTTTTTCATGAATTGAGGTTCCAGCGGCATCAGTTTGAATGTCCTTAGCTGTGAGGCATTTCCATACATTGTATGTTTATCGGATAGGTTCCAGAAACCATTGTTGCTTTTGGCGTTCACATCATCGAAATCAATAATTGCCCAGCAAAGACCAATGTTTTTTCCTTCCCTGAGAACTGATTCGACTGCTCTTACTGGTCCTTCCTGCCCGGCATAATCGAATGGAGTAATCCAGAATTCAAGGATAAGTTTTCCCGATTCTCCCGGTTTGAAATTATAGGAATAGGCCGCATTTGCATAGGGCATTTCTTTTATCCATGGCTGGCTACCCCATGCGAGACACCAGTCTTGTCCCTCAGCAGGTGTATAAATGTGATAGTTCTGTGCGTGAACACCATGATAATTAAAATATGCATCCCACGAATTTCTTAATTGTGGATTGGGATGAAACTGCTCGATCAGTGGTCCTCCCGACTGATCCCCATCTACAACTATTTCAAATATGTCATGATGAAGATCGGTTCTTGAGAAGTCCCAGTAATCGTCGTAGGCTTCATAAAGAAAGTAGAGGCGGTTCATTCCTTTTACCCAACCAACCCTGACTTTAACATCCAGGTTTTTAGGATCAAGTGTCGCATGTTTCTTTTCGTCATCAGTCAACTGATCATTTCCAATAACATAATCAAAAGGAACAAACGACCAGTCGTCGGTATTTCCGTCAATCCTTGGGATTTTATCAGCAGGAAATTGGTAAATTTTCAATGTGCTGTCTGCCTGTGAGAAAGATACAACCGCTGAGCACAAAATAAGAAAAAGGGTGATGAAAATGTAACGGATTATTTTCATCCGTAAATAATTTGATTTAAAAAGGTCGGAGAGAGCTCGCATGTCAACATTTTCATGCAAGTTTGTGTTTCCTGAAAAACATGCTCGGTTCATAGTATATTAAGGAATCTGTAGGATAACAAATATACCAAATTCTTAATTTCTTAGAACTGTGTTTTTAAACATAACTTGTATCAATTTGTGTATAATATATTATATTGATAATCAGTGGTATTGTATTAATATAACAATATGATTTGAGTAATTGAATTCTTTTTGCAAAATTGCAGCGTATTAAATAATACAGTTAACCAATGAAACGGACATTAGTAATTACCCTGATTCTTTCTTGCTTTATTTCTATCAGTGCCCAGAAAACTGAAGTACAATATTTGTCTGGACTTGACAAAGACCATACTGTTCAATGGGATTTCTTCTGTACGAATGGTCGTAATAGTGGTAAATGGAGCAAAATTGCCGTCCCTTCAAACTGGGAACTGCAGGGTTTCGGGTCGTATCTATACGGTAAAGTTAACAAGACTGCCAATGAACAAGGGCTCTATAAATATGAGTTTTCTGTTTCCAAAAACTGGAAAAAGAAAAAGGTTTACATCGTTTTTGAGGGTTCTATGACCGATACTGAAGTAAAAATTAATGGAAAATCAGCCGGAGCAATCCATCAGGGGGCATTCTACCGTTTTAAATACGATATCTCGGACCTTCTGAATTATGAAAGTAAGAATCTTCTTGAGGTTACCGTAAGTAAGGAATCAACAAACGAAAGCATCAACAGGGCTGAGCGTTTGTCAGACTATTGGGTATTTGGCGGGATTTTTCGTCCGGTTTACCTCGAAGCTGTACCATTACAATTTATTGACCATATTGCCATTGATGCCAAAGCCGACGGCTCGTTCTATATGGATGTTTTTACAGCAGGAACAGGAAAGGCCAAAACAGTGAAAGCTCAGTTGCAGACATTGGATGGCAAATTTTTTGGATCTCCTCTTTCTGCAGAGATTACTGAAAATGAAGGAAAAGCAACAATAAAAGGGTCGTTCACAAATCCGGCACTCTGGAATCCGGAGTTTCCTAATAGATATCAGGTAGTTGTAAGCATTATGAACGGGAAAAAAGCGGTACATCAGGTTACACAGAGATTTGGATTCCGTACGGTTGAGGTCAGACTCAGCGATGGGATTTATGTAAACGGTCAGAAAATAATATTCAGGGGTGTTTGCCGCCATACATTCTGGCCATCCTCTGGTCGTACAAGTAGCAAACAGCTCGCTATTGACGATGTTAATCTGATGAAAGATATGAACATGAATGCTGTAAGGATGAGCCATTACCCACCCGACCAGTATTTTCTGGATGTTTGCGATTCGCTTGGTTTGTTCGTACTCGATGAGCTGGCTGGTTGGCAGAAATTTTATGATACTCCGACTGCAAAGCGATTAGTAAAACAAGTTGTGGAACGCGATGTAAATCATCCTTCTATTGTTTTATGGGACAATGGTAACGAAGGTGGTTTCAATAAAGATGTGCGTGGGGATTACGCTCTCTACGACCCTCAGAAACGAACAGTTATTGAACCATGGGCTATAATAAATGGCACAAATACAAAGCATTATCCAGGATATAAATATGTAGAGAATGTCCTTAATAATAATAAAGAAATATATTTTCCAACGGAATTCTTACACGGACTTTACGATGGTGGTCTTGGTGCCGGACTTGATGATTACTGGAATCTGATGATGTCAAAACCACTTGCTGCCGGAGGGTTTCTCTGGGTTTTTGCAGATGAAGGAGTTGAACGCAGAGACCTGAATGACTCTATTGATACAAACGGAAATTCTGCTCCCGACGGCATACTTGGACCTTATCACGAAAAAGAGGGAAGTTTCTACACAATAAAGGAGATATGGTCGCCGGTCAATTTTAAAAAGGTAGCCATTACTCCTGATTTCAATGGGAAATTTATTGTGACCAACAGGTTTTTATATACTAACCTTAAGCTATGTAAGTATTCCTTTGAATTGGTGAAGTTCGGAAAAACGTTTCCAAAGTTTGAGATTCAAAAGCAAAATGGTATCATCCAATCACCTGATATTGAAGTTGTTGATAGTGGCATGCTTAGCCTTAACCTTCCTGGTGACTGGAAAAGTTATGATGTTCTTTATGTTACTGCAACCGATCAATATGGACGTAATATAAATACATGGTCATGGAATATCACACAACCCAAAGGTTTTATTTCCCGGCTGGTAGTAACAAATCAGGATAGAGTAAACGCAACGGAACATGATAGTTTGTTGATTCTGTCTTCAGGGAAAACTGTCGTTACTTTCAATAAAAAATCCGGATTCATTACAGGTGTTCTGAACAATAATAAAGCAATTTCGTTTAATAATGGAATTCAATTCGCAGGTTTCACTGCTGCTTTTAAAGATATGAAGCATTTCGCACTGGAAAATAAATATGTAGTTGAGCTTTCATACGACAGTGCTTGCCATGCCAGATGGACAATGTTACCAGGCGGATGGTTGCAACTCGATTATGATTATCTTCCGAATGGTTCATTGGATTTCGCAGGAATTACTTTTTCGTACCCCGAGAACCTGGTTACCGGGGCAACACTTATGGCAAATGGGCCGTATCATGTCTGGAAAAACCGGTTAAAAGGGACACAGTTTGGTGTATTCAACAAAAAATACAATAATACAATAACAGGACAGACATGGGATTACCCGGAGTTTAAAGGCTATTACTCCAACTTCTATGCTATTGAGATTCAGACCAAAGAGTTGCCGATAACTGTTGTTTCAGCTACAAGTGACCTGTACCTGCATCTGTTTACCCCTGGAGCAGCTAAAAGTTCAAGAGGTGTAAGGGGAGAAGTAAACCCTCCGTTTCCTTCAGGAAATATCTCCTTTCTGCATGGTATAAGTGCCATTGGTACAAAGTTCTCCAGTGCTGCAGCAGAAGGACCACAGGGCAAAAAAAATGTCTATGATGGAAAATCAGAGCCTCTGAAAGGGACGTTGTATTTCAGGTTTGGAGAGTAATTTCACACCCTCAGAAATATCTTCTTCTTATAAAGTATATACAAAAATACCCAGGCAACAGCTGTAATTCCAATTCCATCAATAAGCGGCGCCCATGATGGAGGCAGAATGGCAGAAAATCCTCCGAAGAAAAACCTGGTTGCGGATCTGAAATTGACTATTCTTTCGGTAAGGTAGATTGTTATCGGGTTCATACCTATCACAACGAAGAAGAATGCCCATTTTTTAAACTGCCATACATCAATTATCAGGTAGAAGATTGAGAAAAGAAGAAGGCTCAGACCGCCGACAAATAATACAAATGAGCTTGTCCAGAGGTTTTTGTTGATCGGGAATACAATATTCCATATCTTTCCGATAATCATCAATGCTATTGCTGCTAATACCAAATAAAGTACTTTTCGCAAAGGCTTGTCATTCAGGTATTTTGATAACATAAATTCTCCTGTAAACATCCCAAGCAAAGCAGTACCGATAGCTGGTATGGTACTGAATAATCCTTCCGGGTCGTGATTGCCCAGATACAGTCTTCCTGGCATCAGAAGGCGATCGATATAACTGGTAAGATTACCTTCCTGCGAAAAAATATCTGTAGAACCAAGGTCATGAGCAGGGAATAGGAGCAGTAAGAGCCAGTAACCAATTAATAGTCCACAGAACCAGACAATACGGAAATTGAGTTTTGTGTTCATAAAGATAAGAGCGCCGAACATCCAGGCGAGACCTATTCTCCCCAGAACACTTCCATACCGTAACCCGTCAAAATTGAACTTAATGCCATTATTATAAATTATACCCAAAAGAACAAGTATCAATCCGCGACTGATTATATGAATGTATATCGACTTACGGCTGTCATTGTTTGCTTTTCGCTTTGCCAAGGAAAAGGGGAAAGATATTCCGGCAATGAAAAGGAACAATGGGAATATCATATCATAGAAATGAAATCCGTGCCATGGCACATGCTCCAACTGACCTGCCCACCATTGAAAAATGGGCCAGCCTGTAAGTGAGGCAAGACCAATGAAAATGCCTTCTCCACCCATAATCCAGAACATATCGAATCCACGCAGTGCATCAAGCGACTGCAAACGTTTTACAGCAGGTTTGTTTTGGTTTTCCATGGTTTGGTTTTTAAGTTGGTATTAATAGTTCCTACTTTGATTAAAATAATTACTGTATGATTGTGTTATTACTTTTTTGAATACGATTATAAGAGTACGACTGCAATATCAAAGATATAAAAATTGTAATCATGGAATAAAAACCACGAAAACAATCTGCTGGAATAATCTGTTAAAAATGCTTAATATTTGGTATTGGATTTAAGATGCCATTTTTTTTCTAAAATCCTCCTCATGCAGTTCAAAGAAGTGATGATAAACATCTGTCAGAACTCCATCCATGTCAATCAGTATCCTCTTCATGTTTTTTTAATCTAATTACATTTAAAAGGAGATAATTTCTGTTGTATTTCTAATTTATTAAATGGAATTGAAATATAATTGAAATAAATTGAAATAGAATTGTGATATTTGGTCATTAAACCTGATTCTATGACTAAAAAACCTGTTCTATTATCGTTTTTCTTAATATTATTTCTGTCGCAGTGTAAAACAGAAAAGGAAGGAATAATTATGACAGTGAACGGGCCCATACCTGCCAGTCAAATGGGGGTGTCACTTATTCATGAACATATACTTGTCGACTTTATCGGGGCTGATAAAATAACTGAACAGAGATGGGATAAAGGGAAAGTCATTGAAAGAGCAATGCCATTTCTGAAGCAGATTAAGGATCTTGGATGTCAGACATTAGTAGAATGTACACCTGAATATCTCGGAAGGGATCCACTCTTACTTAAACTTCTTTCATATTCCTCAGGATTGAATATTTTAACCAATACCGGATATTATGGAGCTGTAAATAACAAATACCTTCCTCAGCATGCTTTTACTGAATCGGCTGATCAGCTGGCATACAGATGGACCATGGAATGGGTTGACGGCATAGAAGAAACCTTAGCTAAACCGGGATTTATTAAAATAGGAGTTGATAATGGTAATTTGTCGGACCTCCATAAGAAACTGGTCATTGCTGCAGCACGAACACATCTTAATACCGGCTTAACAATTGCATCTCATACTGGTCCTGCAATTCCGGCGTTTGAACAGATTGCTATTTTACAGAATGAGGGGGTGGCACCCGAAGCATTTATCTGGGTTCATGCACAGGCGGAAAAAGATCTGAGTAACCATATTAAAGCAGCTAGGATGGGAGCATGGATAGGTCTGGATGGGTTGAATGAAAACAATCTTGAGGAATATGTGAGGATGATAAAGAATATGAAAGAAAATCACTTGCTTAATAAGGTTTTATTATCACATGATGCCGGCTGGTATCACCCGGGTGAAGAAAATGGAGGTGAATACAGGGGATATACAACCCTATTTGAAAAGCTGATCCCTCTTCTCAGGAATGAAAACTTCACCAAACGGGATATCCATCAGCTTATGGTTTCCAATCCGGCTAAAGCGTTTACAATCGGAGTGCATAGAATTAATTGAATATAAGGTCTTTACATCGTTATACTATTCAACTTAAATTAGGTAACGACTCACGACTCACGGCTCACGACTCACGAGAAATCAAACTATTCTTCCTTGCATCGTGTGTCGTACGTCCTGCGCCGCGTCTTATTCCCCACTCATAAATTTCCAGGTCACAGTTCCGACATTATCAGGTTTCCCTTTTTCTGCTTTTGAAATTGTTCCGGAGAATTTCCCTTTTTTATCCTGTATAATTTTAATTTCCCTCCAGGAGTACATTCCCTTTTCATAGTCGAATGTCTCGCCATCATCGTCATAAAGTCTGTAATTGCCTGGTTTGCTGCCATAATATCTTATTTCGAGATCAAATTTCTCTCCTGCCGATGGAGCTTGAAGTGCAGGCAGCATCATTGGGATTATACCTCCATCTTTTACATATACAGGGATTTTATCCAACCCGGGAGTAACATTAATTACTTCACCATCGCCGGCATACTTACCTGTATAGAAATCGTACCATTTCCCTTTGGGCAATATAACTTTACGGGAAGACTGACCCGTAAACAAAGGTGCAACTAAAAGATATTCACCAGTCATATACTGGTCTTTGATCTCTTTCAGAACAGCTTCTGCATAAGGATTATCATTCAGGTTTTCGTTTTTCAGTTCCAGTTTTGCCCTGGCATCAAAACCTTCTTTCAGGTTCATGCCTCGGAATGGAGGAGTACCTTCAAAGTGATACCTGGCAAACTCTGTGTACAGATAAGGAATAAGTTGCATGCGTAGCAATGCATATTCTTTTACCTGTTTTTCAACATCCGGAAAAGATCAGGGCTTTGTTCCGCTCGACCAGACATTGATCATTGCCATTGGTGAGAAAATGACAGTCTGCATTCTGCGCAACCACTCTTCGCTGGTCTTTGAGCCGCGGACCTCCGGTGCCTCAGGACTCTCTTTTCTTACTGCCGAACCTGCATATACAGTTAAATATCTTGAACTGTTGATAAATACACCATAGCCTCTGTCGGAAACATAAAACGGAACGGGTGCATGAGCGCATCCATTATCGGTTCCTCCGTAGTGATCGACGTGCAGTTGAAAAATTTTACCTCGCTGATGAACTGTTTTGAAATTCAGACCAAAGCCAAATATCTGTTCGTCCTTTACAAGTGGAAATCTGAGATATGTTTCTCCTTTAACAACTTCTGTAACAATGTCATTTTCAGACACCGTAAACTTTGAAGCCTCCATTTTTGATAATGCCTCTATAGCCGGTTTAATTCCGGCTGCATTAAAAAGGTCAAGTTTATCAGGTATGCCAACAACGGTTTTCCATACACCGGGGGCTACTTCGGTCCAGGCTTAAAACAAATGTACAAGAATTAGACAAACAGAATGTTAAAAAAAGTTAAAGAATGTAAAACAGAAAAAAAGCATGGTTTTTGTGTCTGTTTGTTTTTGATTTACATTATTTTTACCTGATATAATATTAATTAAAACTATAACCACAAAGTTACACGAAGTGCAACACAAAGGTTCATAAGGCTTTTAATCAGAAGATTAGTAGTTAGAAACTTAAAGCAATTTTAAATAATTAATTATGGCAAACCGCAGAGAATTCATTCAAAAATCAGCACTTGGAGTAGCAGGTCTGACCCTGGGTGCAAAGAGTTATTCACGTATCCTTGGTGCGAACGACAGATTGCACGTAGGTATCGTTGGATTTTCTGACCGGTTCAGGTCATCACTGGCACCTGCATTTCTGGGTCAGGCAAAAGAATATAACTTTGAAATTGTAGCCGTTTCTGACCTATGGAACAGACGCCGCGATGAGGCAAAACAGGAAGTTCTTGCCGGTGGGAAAGCCTTTCAGTATTAGTTATTTATATCATAAATTTAATTTATTATCTATAACAAATTTATTAAACAAATATGAAATATCTATTAACTGTTATTTTTATGGCATTTTATCTGTCAGCTAACTGTCAGAATGTTAAGCTTGTTCAGGACGAAAGCAAGCGGAAAGTTGATGTCCTCATTGGAGGGAAACTCTTTACCTCCTATTGCTACCCTGCAGACCTGGAAAAACCATTCCTCTTCCCAGTCTATGCTCCTAATGGTTCAGTTGTAACAAGGGGTTATCCTTTAGAGCCAAGAAAAGGCGAGCGAGTGGATCATCCGCATCATATTGGTCTATGGTTTAACCATGGAAATGTTAATGGACTTGATTTCTGGAACAACTCTTCAGCTATTCCTGCAAACAGAAAAGACTCATATGGACATATTGTTGTTCAGGAGATTGTGAAAGTTACAAGTGGTAAAACAGGAACTCTTGAGGTTGCCTCAAACTGGGACGATAACAAAGGTAACACTGTCATGACTGAAAAGACGAAATATATCTTTTCAGGCGATAAAACCTCCCGGACTGTTGACCATATTTCCACTCTGACTGCAGCTAACGGTCCTGTAACAATTGCAGATAATAAGGAGGGCCTTATTGCCATAAGAGTTGACAGGGCTTTTGAAATGCCTTCAAATGAATCTTTGATTTTTACTGACGACAAAGGAAATCCTACAACTGTAAAGGCGACTGATAATACAGGTGTGACCGGTATGTATATTTCCAGCAATGGTAATAAGGGAGATGCAGTCTGGGGGACCAGGAATGAGTGGGTTATTCTTACCGGAACGAAAGATAATACCACCATCAGCATGGCCATTTTTGATAATCCGAAAAACCCGGGCTTTCCGGCTTACGCGCATGCACGTGGCTATGGACTTTTTGCCATGAATGATCTTGGCCAGAATTCATACGATTCAAAACAGGAGAAAAAGATTTACAATCTCGCTAAAGGTGAATCAATTACGCTATATCATAGATTCTTCATTCAGTCGGGTTCCGAACTTACACCTGAAAATGCGAATAAAATATTCCAGGATTTTTCAAAAGCATATTAAACCAGATTTAAAAATTAGAAATGATGAAAAAAAGTATTAGCTCAAATTTTCGGTTGCCATTTTTGGCATTATTATTCCTCATTACTGCTTCATTCAAGGGCTTTGGGCAAGCGCCTGCCAAACAGGAGTATTTTGAGATAAAAATTTACCGTGTTTCTCAGAAATCCCAGGAAGACCGTGTTGATGCTTATCTCAAAGATGCATACCTTCCCGTACTCCACCGTGCAGGAATTCCAATAGTTGGCGTTTTCAAACCGGTGGAAGCCGACACTGCTTTTGGCAAACTGATCTATGTATTTATCCCATTCAAGACTATTGATCAGTTTATGCAATTACCTGAATTACTTGAAAAAGATAAGGTTTACGCAGTAATAGGAAAATCTTTCGTTGATGCGGCTTACAATGACCCTCCATATAAAAGGTATGAAAGTATTCTTCTGAAAGCGTTTATGAACATGCCACAATTTGTAGCTCCAAGGTTTACTACACCTATAGCAGAAAGGATATATGAATTACGTAGTTACGAAAGTGCAACTGAAGCCAAGGCTATAAAAAAGATAGAAATGTTTAACCAGGGTGGTGAGATAGCATTATTTGGAAGCTTGAATTTCAATGCAGCTTTCTACGCTGAGGTTTTAGTTGGCAGTCATAAGCCGAATCTTATGTACATGATCACATTCTCTGATATGAAATCACATGATGATCATTGGGCTGTTTTCAGAGCAAGCGAGGGATGGAAAACACTTTCCGGAAAAGAAGAGTATAAAAACACTGTCTCTAAAGCCAATCCTTATTTACTTCATCCTACTTCCTATTCTGATTTTTAGAAATATATCTCTGTGGCTCTCTGTGTAATAATTTTTTAAGAACTTACACAGAGTTTCACAGAGGATTCACAGAGTTACACAGAGGTTTATAATTGGTTAAATTTCAGACAGGTAATTCAATTTTCGAAAGAGCATCTTCTATCTCTGCACAGGTCAGTTCATGATCGGGAAGGTTATTCTCGAAATATTTTTCATATGCCGTAAGGTCTAAATGGCCATGGCCACTCAGGTTAAACAGAATTGTCTTTGAGATACCCTCTTTATCAGCCTGTCTGGCTTCGTCAAATACACCGGCAATAGCATAGGTCGATTCAGGAGCAGGAATAATTCCCTCAGAGCGGGCAAATGTTACTCCGGCTCCGAAACATTCCTTTTGCATTTTTGCCTTGACTTCAATAAGGCCATCTTTCAGAAGTTGGCTTGGCAGAACTCCGGCACCATGATATCTCAAACCTCCTGCATGAATTTTCTCAGGAATAAAATTGTGCCCAAGCGTATACATCGGGAGAAGAGGAGTCATGCCAGCGGTGTCTCCAAAATCGTACATGAATTTTCCTCTTGAAAGCTTCGGACATGAAGATGGTTCAATTGTAAGAAGCCTTGTTTTCTTCCCGTTGACAAGGTTTTCACGGAGAAATGGAAATGCAATTCCCGAAAAGTTAGAGCCTCCTCCGAAACAACCTATCACCACATCGGGATAGTCACCAGCTTTTTCCATCTGTAAAATAGCTTCTTGTCCTATAATAGTCTGATGGAGAAGTACATGATTGAGGACGCTGCCAAGAGAGTATTTTGTATACGGATCTTTCACAGCCATTTCAATGGCTTCGGAAATTGCAATTCCCAGACTTCCCGGAGAATCGGGGTTGTTTTTCAGGATATTACGACCGGCTTCTGTCAGATTACTTGGTGAAGGAATTACTTTTGCGTTGTAGGTATTCATCATCAGTTTTCTACCTGGTTTCTGATCGTAGCTGACCTTTACCATAAAGACCAAAAGTTCGAGCCCGAAATAGTTGCATGCAAAACTCATAGCACTTCCCCATTGTCCGGCACCGGTCTCGGTAGTGATCCTTTTTACCCCTTCCATCTTATTATAGTATGCCTGAGGAATTGCAGTATTTGCCTTATGTGATCCTGAATAATTACCACCCTCATATTTATAATATATCTTGCATTTTGTACCAAGAGCTTTCTCGAGGTTATATGCTCTGTGCATCGGAGACGGTCTATAGGTCTTGTAGAGATCAAGCACCTCTTCGGGAATGTCAATATATCTTTCCTGCGACACTTCCTGTTTAATAAGCTCCATTGGGAAGATTGCTGACAGACTTTCGGGTCCTATCGGTTTCATTGTCCTCGGATCCAGTGGTGGCATTGGTTTATTTGGCATATCCGCCACGATATTATACCATTGCCTCGGCATTTCATCTTCACTTAATAAAATTTTAAAGATTTTTTTCATTGTATTTTAGTTTAAAGGTTAATAAATAAAAAAGGCACGCTGTGAACAGCGTGCCTCTATAAATAAATATCTTGTAAATGTTATATAACGGCTTGTTTCACAGCATTATTTGTTGAGCTGTGCCACGACCAGATATAAAACATTTTTGCTTTCATGCTGACAAAAATAATCAAAAATTTAAAATATCAATAAAAAAATACTTTTTTTAATTTTTTTAATGAAATTTCCCTTTTTATGATCGGAATGATATAGAATCAGTCTTTCCGGGTATCATTCATGAACCAATGCTCCAAGATGTCTTAAATCATCAAAAAACCCGGGATACGATTTTGCAACACATTGAGAATCCCTGATATAAACTCTTCCTGTAGCGCCAAGTGAAGCAACTGCAATGGCCATTGCAATACGATGATCATCATGTGATTCAACACGGGCACTCTGTGGCCGGCCACCGGTAACAGACATCAGGTCATCTTTAATTTCTATCCTGACATTCATCTTTCCGAACTCTTCCTTAAGGGCTGTGGCCCTGTCACTCTCCTTATATATTAACCGTGATACACCTTTGATAGTTGAAACACCATCACTATAGGATGCGAGTGCAACAAGCGGAGGGAAAAGGTCAGGTGATTCAGTAGCATCAAACTCAAATGCTTTTAAATCGGATTTGGAAATCTCAATCTGATTTTCGCTGATTTTCATTTGTGCTCCTGCTTTCCCGAGAGCATTAATTATTGCCATATCGCTTTGCATACTGTCTGTACGAAGGCCCTGAACAGTTATCTGCCCGTTAACTGCACCTGCAACCAGAAGAAATGCTCCGCCACTCCAGTCAGCCTCAACTGTATAGTTATGAGGGATATACTTTTGATTGCCGGGTATTTGAAACAGGGTATAACCTGTGTTATGAACAGTTATTCCGAATGACTTGAGTATCTGGATAGTCATGTCGATGTACGGCTTGCTCTTCAGATTATTGACTTTTATTTCGGAGTCCCTGGCAGCAAGAGGTAATGCCATAAGCAGACCCGTTAATAACTGACTGCTTACTGATCCGTCAATTTCGCAGTATCCTCCAACTATCGGGCCCTGAATTGTAAGCGGAAGAAATCCATCCGAACTCCTGCATTTCACTCCCAGTTGATTTAGAGCCTCTTCAATCATAAACATTGGTCTCTTTTTAAGAGAATTTGCGCCAACCATCGTAATTTCTGCCGGATACAATGCAGCGATAGGAGAGAACATGCGGATCGCAAGACCCGATTCGCCACAATTCAATTTTGGCTCTTTTAATACGCCCGAACCATTAATTTTCAATTCATCAGCCTTGGGTTCTACCCTGGCGCCCAAACCTACCGCTATGCTCATTGCAGCTAATGAATCGTCGCAATATGAGGGATTATGGATTATGCTTTGTCCGTTGGCAAGTAATGCGGCAGCGATAGACCGTTGTGTCATGCTCTTAGATGCAGGAGCTTTGATTTGACCTTTAATTCCGGACGGTTCTACATATCTTTCCATAGGTTCCTTTACAATTTATTTTTCGTTAGACGGATTTTTCATTCCGTTGTTCATGATCTTCATCTGATGGTTAATAGACTCCTGGTGAATCGCTTTGAAAATTATATCAATCAGTTCAGAGGATAGTCCTTTAGCCCGACCTTTGACTATTACTCTTGTTATAATTTCATCCCATCGGCTGCTCTGCAAGATAGTGATATTATTTTCTTTTTTATAACGTCCGATAGTTTCTGCAACTTTCATTCGTTGTTCCATAAGGTCGAGCAGATGTTCATCATACACATCAATTTGCTGTCTGAGTTCCCCAAGGACATCTAGTAATTTTGGATCAGAAGTGCTCGCATTTCGAAGGATAAGCCTGCTTAAGAGCTCTTTCAGATCGTTTGGGGTCAGCTGTTGGGCGGCATCACTTAACGCTTTTGCAGGGTCGATATGGGATTCGAGCATTAGTCCGTCAAAGTTCAGGTCCATTGCCTTTTGGGAAATCTCGTGAAGAAATTGTCTTGAGCCGGCAATGTGACTTGGGTCACAAATAATAGGTAAGTCGGGGATACGCCTGCGTAATTCAATTGGTAACTGCCAGTTGGGCTGGTTACGATACATTGTCTTTTCATAGGAAGAGAACCCACGATGAATTGCCCCTATCCTGGTAATTCCAGCTCTGGCAATCCGTTCAATGGCACCTATCCATAACTCAATGTCGGGATTTATAGGATTCTTCACAAGGACCATCACATCCACTCCGTTAAGGGCATCAGATATCTCCTGTACTGTGAAAGGATTAACAGAGGTCCGGGCTCCGATCCACAACATATCAATTCCATATTTCAGCGCCTCGTAGACATGCTTTTCATTAGCCACTTCTGTTCCAACAAGTAGTCCGGTTTCCTGTTTCACTCTTCTGAGCCATTTCAACCCTTCGGTACCAACTCCCTCAAAAGAATTCGGACGTGTCCTTGGTTTCCAGATACCAGCGCGAAAAATGCTAACCTCTTTTATCTGAGCTAATTGTATAGCAGTTTCCATCACCTGTTCTTCTGTTTCGGCGCTGCACGGTCCGGAGATAAGAAAAGGCCTGCCTTTATAACTTCTCCAGTCTTTAATCAGGGAATTCTCAAGTTTTAATTCCATTATTCAATAGATTAATTAATTCAATATTTTTCTGATCTTGTTAGCCTCTTCCATCAGGGCTTTCAAACCGTTAATATCTTTATCGGAGATCATCTTTCTGAACGAATTCATTTTCTCAATATAAGTGTCCATTACTTCAAGGATATATTGAGAATTTTCAAGAAAAATAGGAGCCCATGTTTCACCGTTGCTTTTTGCCAGACGGACAGTACTTTCAAAACCACCACCAGCCAATGCGAGAATATTTTGTTCTTCGTGTTCCTTTTCAAGCACACTCAATGCGAGTGAAAATGATGTAATATGCGAAATATGAGATATATAGGCAACATGCACATCGTGATCGCTCGAGTTCATGTACACTTTATGCATATTCAGTATATCAAGCATTTTTTCAACTGTTTCAATGGCATCCCCATCGCTGAGCTCCCTGTCGCAGATAATAGCAGTTTTATAGTCAAACAGTTTCCCGATAGCAGCAAGAGGACCGGAATACTCAGTACCGGCCATTGGATGAACTGCAACATAACGGCCCCTGCCCGGATGATTTTTTGAAGCTTCTGCGATACTGGCTTTTGTTGAGCCCATATCGGTTACAATTTTTGAAGTGCCTGCTATCCTGTCGAGAATGCCGGGCAACATAATACAATTCGTATTAACAGGGGTGGCAAGTATTATCAGATCACTTTTTTTAATGGCATTTTCCAGAGTATCATTTTCATCTACTAATCCGCAGAGCAGGGCAATATTCTGATGATGCATATTGGTGTCAACTCCGATTATTTTGTCGGCAAATCCCCGTTTACGGAGATCAACCATAAGTGAGCCCCCGATCAACCCTATTCCTATTACTGCAATTGTCATTTTTTAGTTTATTATCTGTAAGATTTATAAATTAAATTTTATCATTTTATTGTTTTAATCTCTCTTTTGCTTCCATTAGTCTTTTCTCATTGGCGCATAATGAAATACGTATATACCTTTCTCCGTTTTCTCCAAAAATGAAACCTGGTGTGATGAAAACATGGGTCTTATTCAGAATATCTTCTATATACATTTCGCACTTAATTATTTTCTCCGGAATGCGTCCCCATACAAACAAACCTACCTGGGTTTTATCATATTTGCAGTTGAGGACATCCATAATTTTTTCCACTATTTTGCGACGTCTGATATAAACAGAATTGACCGTGTCGTACCATGAATCAGGATTATTAAGTGCCTCAACTGCAGCCATCTGCATTGGCAGAAACATCCCTGAATCCATGTTGCTTTTGACTTTAAGCACATTCTTAATATACCCGCTATGACCCGCAACCATACCAATGCGCCATCCTGCCATATTCTGCGACTTGCTTAACGAATTGAGTTCAAGAGCTGTTTCTTTCGCACCATCAACTGCTAAGAGACTGTGATATTCTTTATTCAAAATGAAGCTGTATGGATTGTCGTTGCAAAGGAGTAAACTGTGTTTTAGTGAAAATGCAACCAGTTTTTCAAATAGTACTATTGATCCTTTTGTTCCGGTCGGCATATTCGGGTAGTTAACCCACATCACTTTTACCCTGGTGAGATCACTGTTCTCAAGGGTTTCCAGATCGGGGAGCCAGCCCCTCTTTTCTTCAAGATCATATTTTCTGACAATACCACCAACCAGGTTTGTCACAGATGAATAGGTGGGATATCCAGGATCAGGTACAAGCACTTCATCTCCCGGATTGACAAAAGCCATGCTGATGTGCATAATTCCTTCCTTACTTCCCATAAGTGGCAGAATCTCATTATCGGGATTCAACTCGACATGAAAATATTTTTTGTACCAGTCTGCAAATGCCTTTCTTAATGCAGGAATTCCGGTATAACTCTGGTAGCCATGTGAAGTTGGTTTTTTGGCTTCAGTGATAAGACTCGTAATAGTATTTTCCGAAGGTGGCTGATCGGGGCTGCCAATACCAAGGTTAATAATATCAGCACCTTCTCTGCGCATCTTATCAATCTGTGCAAGTTTTTGTGAGAAATAGTATTCCTGTACATTGCTGGTACGGTCAGCCGGTTTAACTTTCATATAGCATGTCTCCTTTAAAATAAACGCCAAGTACCTCTAAATTACTTGTGTATTTTTCCAATACCCTTTTGATTACATCAGAGTTGGTATTCTTACTCAATTCCAGATCAAGATAGAACATATATTCCCACTCACCATTCAACCGTGGAACCGATTGGATCTTTGACAGGTTAATTTCCAGTTCTGCGAGTCTGACGAGGACTGCTGCCAGTGACCCGGGTTTATGACCTGTTGAAAAGCAGATAGAAACCTTGTTCCCTTTCTTATTCCCTTTATCTTCGCTGCCCAGAACAAGAAACCGTGTGTAGTTTTGCTTATAAGTCTCTATTCCTGAGGCAAGTATGTCAAGACCATATATTTCTGCAGCATTTGAAGGCGCAATTGCAGCAACCCCTTTAACCCGGTTTTCGCTTATTATCCTTGCACTTCCTGCAGTATCGTCACTCTCAATAAGAGTTATTCCTGGAAACTGATTCAGGAATGTCATGCATTGAGCCAGGGCTATCGGGTGAGATCTTATCTCCCTGATATCGGTTATCATCTGACCAGGTAAAGCCATCAGATTCTGTCTTATCCTCAGGTTATGTTCTCCCAGGATCTTCATACCCGATTCCCTTATGAGAGTATAATTATAAAGAATACTGCCCGACCTTGCATTTTCAATTGCCATTATGGCAAAATCGGCCTCTCTCACTATCAGAGTATTGAGGGTCAGATCGAACGTGGAACACGGCACAATTTCAATAGTATCATAATTAAAGTACTGTCGTGCAGCAACTTCATGAAAACATCCTATCTCTCCCTGTATTGCTATTTTCATCTTCTGCATATTTTAAAATAAGAAAGGGCCCCTTCATGGGACCCTTGCTTTCATATAAATTTAATTATCTGTATACAAAAATCCCCTTATCTGTTTTTAAAATAAAAATAGAAGTAATAAAAGGGAATAAAATATTTGTATACAATATTCATTTGGTCGCATTATTGGCTTACAAAAGTAATGCATTAATTAAAAAAGACAAATTATTCCAATAAATTCTGTTAATCTTGTTGATTTTTTATATTATCATCTCATTTTAATGGATTTGAAAATGCCGTTTTTGCAAAACCTCTTCAATGCTCTGTAGATTGATATTTTTAGTTTTCAATAATAAAAGTAAATGATATAGCAAATCGGCAGCTTCATTTTTAAACAGCTCAATGTTATCATCCTTTGCTTCAATTATTAATTCAACAGCTTCCTCACCGACTTTCTGAGCCACTTTATTAATGCCTCTCTTATAAAGCTTATTTGTATAAGAATCCTTAGAATCATTTTCAATGCGCTGGTTTATAACTTGTTCCAGAGCGTAAATAAATCCTTTTGCAGTCTCTTCCCCGAAACAGGCAGTACTACCAGTATGACAAACAGGTCCGGCCGGTCTTACTTTGATAAGAATCGAGTCATTATCACAATCGGATAATATTTCTTCTACATATAAAAAATTTCCAGAGGTCTCGCCTTTGGTCCAGAGACGGTTTTTGCTCCTGCTGAAAAAAGTTACCTTCCTCTCTTTTCCGGTTTTATCAAAAGCCTCCTCGTTCATATAGCCTACCATGAGGACATGAAGGGTGTTATTATCCTGAATAACAACGGGTACCAGGCCGTTTCCTTTGCTAAAGTCAATATTCATATTAAACATCTTACATTTATTTTTTCATTCATTAAGTAATTTTTAAGATCTGGAATTGTGATATCTCCGAAGTGAAAGATACTGGCAGCAAGTGCTGCACTGCAACCGGTATTAAAAAAGACCTCCCTGAAGTGTTCCATTGAACCAGCACCACCGGATGCAATAACCGGAATATTTACATTCCTGCTCACTTCCCCGGTGATATCGATCGAAAACCCCAACCTGGTTCCATCATTGTTCATTGAAGTCAGCAGTACCTCACCTGCACCCAGTTCCTCGACCATGCGTGCCCAGTTGACAGTTCTTAAGTCAGTGGGAGCTCTGCCGCCATTGATGAAAACGATCCATTCATCATCAACCAGTTTTGTGTCAATTGCAACAACAACACATTGACTTCCAAATTGCCCGGCAATTTCTGAGATCAGTTCGGGCTTTAATACGGCTGATGAGTTTACAGTTACTTTATCGGCTCCGGCTTTTATAAGGATTGCAACATCATCGACCGTATCAATTCCTCCTCCCACCGTAAATGGTATGTTGATTTCTGCAGAAATCCTTTCAACCAATCCGGCAAGAGCTTTCCTGTTCTCAATCGTTGCTGTGATATCCAGAAAAATAAGTTCATCAGCACCTTGTTTTACATAGATTTTTGCCAGCTCAACCGGATCTCCGGCATCTCTTAAATTAATAAAATTTACACCTTTGACCGTTCTTCCGTCTTTAATGTCGAGACACGGAATAATTCGTCTTTTTAACATTGTCTGCCTAATTCTTTTAAAGTTATTTTCCCCTCATACACAGCTTTTCCAATTATTGCACCTTCGCAACCGACTTCCCTGAGATCTTCAAGATCTTTTATCGATGTGATGCCTCCACTGGCAATCAGATTGATTTTAACTTTATCCAGTATCTCTTTATACATAGCTGTTGACGGTCCCTGAAGCATGCCATCCTTTTTAATATCAGTACATATCGTATATTTCACACCCTTGGACCTATAGTCAGAAATAAAGCTGATTATATCTTTATCTGAGGTTTCTGCCCACCCGTTGGTTGACACTTTTCTGTCGATACAGTCTGCACCAAGGATTAACTTTTCTTGTCCCAGTCTTGTCAGCCATTCCAGGAATAAATGGGGGTCAGTAACGGCAATACTTCCGGCGGTAACCTGTCTTGCCCCGGCATTAAATACTGTTATCAAGTCTTCATACAATCTTAACCCGCCACCAAAGTCAATTTTCAAATTTGTCTTCCTGGCAATTTTTTCAAGGACCTTTATATTCTCGATCTTTTTATTTTTTGCCCCATCAAGATCAACCAGATGAATATAACTTAAACCATTATCTTCAATCTGCCTGGCAACTTCCAGAGGATCTTTGTTATACACTTTTTTTGTACTGAAGTCTCCCCTTGTAAGGCGGACACATTTTCCACCAATTATATCAATCGCCACTATTATTCTCATAGGTTCAGGAAATTTTGTAAGATCTTTTCTCCGACACCCGCTGATTTCTCGGGATGAAACTGTGTTGCATAGAAATTTTCTCTATACATTGATGCGCTGAAGGGCAATATATAATCGCATGTAGCTGAAGTACATGAGGAAATTTCAGCGTAATAACTGTGAACATAATAGACATCATCTTCAAGCGCTACCCCTTTGAAGAGATCTCCCTTTATTGTAAGGAAATTATTCCAGCCCATGTGCGGGATCTTGTCTACCGGAGGAAATAATCTTACATCTGAATCAAATATTCCCAGGCATTCTGTATCGTTTTCCTCGGAATAGCGGCACATAAGCTGTAAACCCAGACATATTCCCAATACAGGTTGCTTAAGGGAGATGATCGTTTTATCCAATTCTCTTTCCTTCAGGTATTGCATAGCAGAACTCGCTTCTCCCACACCGGGGAATATGACTTTATCAGCGTTCATTAATTCCGCCGGATTATCTGTAATGATGCTTTTGTAACCCAACCGGTTCAGAGCATTCTGTACGGATTTGATATTTCCGGCATTATATTTCAGGATTGCGATCATAAACTTCCTTTTGTTGTTGGTAAATTAAAGTTATCTGTTTGTTTTACAGCCATTTTTATGGCTTTTGCAAAAGCCTTGAAGATCGCTTCAATCTTGTGATGTTCGTTCTTACCATCTGCCCTGATATTCAGGTTGCATTTTGCATTGTCGCTGAATGACTTAAAGAAATGGAAGAACAATTCAGTTGGCATCTCTCCAATTTTTTCCCGGAGAAACTTCACCTCCCATACCAGCCATGGTCTGCCGCCAAAATCCAGTGCAACCTGCGCAAGGCAATCATCCATAGGTAATATGAAGCTGTATCTTTCAATACCTTTTTTACCTCCCAGTGCTTTCAACATAGCTTCACCAAACGTAATAGCCACATCTTCAATAGTATGGTGTTCGTCAATTTCAAGATCGCCCTTCACCTTTATTATAAGATCGATGTTTCCGTGACGGGCAATCTGTTCAAGCATGTGGTCGAAAAAACCGATTCCTGTATCAATGGTGTTTTTCCCTGATCCATCCAGATTAAGTTCGATCTGGATATCTGTCTCAGATGTTTTTCTTTCCACTTTTGCAATCCGTGGTATCTGTTTAAGATACCTATAGATATCGTTCCAATCAGTTGTGCATAATTCAGCATCGGGAGAGTTCTCCCGGTTGATAAAAATGGCTTTACATCCGAGATTCTTTGCAAACTCAACGTCTGTAAGCCTGTCACCAATAACAAATGAGGAGTCGAGATCGATTCCTTTTGCTAAATACTTCACCAGCATTGCTGTCCCGGGTTTACGGGTCGGAGCCTTTTCCGATGGAAAAGTTCTGTCAATGAATATTTCGGTGAATACTATACCCTCGCCTCTGAGAATCTGCAATATCTTATTGTGAACAGGCCAGAAGGTATCCTCAGGAAACGACTCTGTGCCAAGACCATCCTGGTTGGTTACCATTACAAGTTCAAAGTCTGTCTCCTTTGCAATTTTCGATAAGTTGATTATTGCCCCGGGAAGGAAAAGCAACTTCTCAAAACTATCTGCCTGCTCATCTTCCGGTTCGGCTATAATTGTGCCATCCATGTCAATAAAAAGTACCTTCTTCATATTGAGATTGTATTAAGTGCTTTAACAAGCTTGTTGTTTTCGGACCTTTTTCCAACTGTAATCCGAAGGCAATTGTCAATAACACTGCTACGATTCCTTACAATTATGCATTTGTCAACCAGCGTATTATAGATATAATTGGCGTTTTTAACTTTTACAAGCAGGAAGTTTGCATCTGAGGGATAGACCTTTTCTGTTATTTTCATTTTTTTCAGATTAGCCGAAAGCCTTTCTCTCTCTCTTTTAATTTTAATGATCTGATTTTTATATTCCTCAATTTTATCCAGTTTCAGCAATGCAGCTTTCTGATTGATCGTACTTATATTATAAGGTGGCTTCAACTTATTGAAATATTGAATGATATCAGGATTTGAGAAGGCAATTCCAACTCTCACAGCTGCCAGTCCGAAAGCCTTGCTGAATGTCTGCATCAGTATCAGGTTGGGATATCTGTCAACCATTTTAATAAATGAAGGTTTATCACTGAAATCTATATAAGCTTCATCGATCACAACGATCCCGTTGAAATTTGCAATGATATACTCGATATCGGAATAATTCATGCAGTTCCCTGTAGGATTATTCGGAGAACAGATAAAGATCAGTTTCAGGTTTTTATCTGAAAACCATGGTTTGATCTTTTTGAGATCAATCTGAAAACCCTCATTCAATGGAACCTTTACAACCTTAATATCATTTACTGAAGCTGACACTTCGTACATCCCATAGGTAGGGGTGAAGGTGAGCGCTTTGTCGACACCAGGGTTACAAAACACCCTGAAGCAAAGATCAATTATCTCATCACTGCCGTTTCCAAGGAATATTCTTTCCTCTTTGATCCCTTTGATTTTCGAAATTGCAGCTTTCAACTCTCTCTGATATGGATCGGGATAGCGGTTCAGATTTCCGAAAGGGTTTTCGTTGGCATCCATAAAAATGCCGGTTTTGCCCTTGAATTCATCTCTGGCACATGAGTAGGGTGTATGTTTTATAACATTTTCCCTTACTAATTCATTAACATTTACCATTTTGTAAACTTTTTAGTCTGACACTCACTGCCTTTTTGTGGCCATTTAGATTCTCGGCTTCCGCCATAAGTTCAATTGCCGGTCCAAGGTTTTTAATGCCTTCTCCGCTAACTTCCTGAAAAGATATTTTTTTAAGGAAGCTTTCGGTGGAGACACCGCTGTAACTCCTTGCAAATCCATTTGTGGGAAGCGTATGGTTTGTCCCGGTAGCATAATCCCCGGCACTTTCGCAACTGAAATTTCCAAGGAAAACCGAGCCGGCGTTTATTACCTTGTTTGCCAGTGCATTTGTATCGGAGGTGTTAATAATAAGGTGTTCGGGTGCATAGAGGTTGCTGAAATCAATGCAATCATCCAATGAGGAAAGGAGAATTAACTTACTGTTTTCCAAGGCTTTTAATGCAATCTCTTTTCTTGATAATGGCTGTAACTGTTTTTCAACTTCAGTATTCACTCTTTCTATCAACTCCTTATTATCAGTCAGCATAATTACCTGGCTGTCAGTTCCATGTTCGGCCTGTGAAAGGAGGTCAGAAGCAACAAATTCAGGATTGGCAATTCCATCTGCAATTATTAATACTTCGCTGGGACCGGCAGGCATGTCTATTGAAATACCATCCTGTTGAACCAGCTCCTTGGCTTTTGTAACATACTGATTACCTGGTCCGAATATCTTGTAAACTTTCCGGACACTTTCTGTACCGTACGCCATAGCGGCGATAGCTTGTGCTCCGCCGATTTTGTATATTTCGGTTATTCCGATGAGTTCGGCTGTATAAAGAATTAAAGGACTTACTTTTCCAT
The DNA here is from genome assembly GCA_026391475.1 of Bacteroidia bacterium. Taxonomy (GTDB): domain Bacteria; phylum Bacteroidota; class Bacteroidia; order Bacteroidales; family VadinHA17; genus LD21. The sequence goes on from JAPLED010000065.1 coordinate 36,621, forward strand.
CCTTCCCGGGTGGAGTACAGATAATAATTTCTTTGCATCCTGCAAGTTTTGCCGGTATCCCCAGCATCAGCACCGTTGAAAAAAGAGGGGCGCTACCTCCCGGGATATAGAGTCCCACTTTTTCAATTGCAACACTTTTTCTCCAGCATTTAACTCCTTTGAAAGTTTCAATAACTGGCTCTGTTATAAACTGTGCAGAATGGAAATTCTCAATATTTGTTTTTGCGATATTTATTGCGGTTTTCAGTTCTTCAGGGATTTGCCCGATTGATTCCCGGATCTCAGTTAATGATACTTTTAATTTGCCCGGAGGAACACCATCAAATTTTTCGGAGAAACAATAAATGGCTTTATCCATCTCCGATTTTACCTTATTAATTATACCCCTGACAGCATTTTCGAGAACGGTTTGATCAATTCCGGGTCGTTTGCATAGTGTATCCCAACTCTCTTTTATTGGAAAAAGTACTGTTTTCATCACAATATCATTTTCTCGATTGGAATTACAAGAATACCTTCTGCACCAGCCTCTTTTAGCTGATTTATTCTTATCCAAAATTCATCCTCTTTTACAACTGAATGAAGGCTACACCACCCCTTTTCAACAAGGGGCACAATAGTGGGGCTTTTCATTCCGGGAAGTATCGCACATATTTTTGGTATAGCTGATTCGGGTGCATTAAGAAGAATATATTTATTTTCTTTTGCATTTTTCACAGCCCTTATCCTGAAGAGAAGGCTGGTTAAAATTTCCTGTTTTTCCCTTGTGAGGTTTTTGTTTCCAATTATTACTGCCTGGCTCTTCAGTATCGTCTCAACTTCATGTAATCCATTGGTAAGCAAAGTGCTGCCTGAGCTTACAATGTCGCATACTGCATCAGCCAAACCAATACCCGGGGCAATTTCTACACTACCGCTGATCTCTTCAATTTCAGCAGTTATTTTATTTTTTTTGAAGAAACCGGAGAGAATCTTCGGGTAGCTGGTGGCCACCTTTTTATTCATGAAATATCCCAGGCCGGGATAGGTCTCTTCCTTGGGTATTGCAAGGCTAAGACGACATTGAGCAAAACCAAGTTGTTCTATGATGTTGACATCCTTGTTCTTTTCATAAACCATGTTTTCTCCAAGAATTCCTATGTCGGCGACCTGTTGCTCAATGTATTGAGGGATATCATCATCTCTCAGGAAAAGAACTTCCACAGGAAAATTCTGAGCGGTTGTTTTAAGGACACTAATCCCATTTGAGAATTTTATCCCACATTCTTCCAGCAATTTTTTTGAATTTTCACTTAACCGTCCGCTTTTTTGAATAGCAATTTTCAGTACACTCATTTTTCTTTTTCAGATGTGTCTGAGCAAACCTGCGGGAAATAAAAAACCCGCCTGATCTGCTCAAACGGGTTTATGATATTTTAGTTTACACACATATCACTATTTCCTCGCCTGAGAGCAAGTATGAGAATAATGATGTGACGTTTTATAACTCATTTCTTAAAATTATGAACGTAAAGATAATATTATTTTAATAATTATAACAAAATTCTTTAAAAATCAAGTAATTTATACCCGCTTGACTTTTCGTAAGTGTTGAAAACTTTCGTTTTAATTTGCATAATAATATGGAAAAAAATACTATATTTGACAATATCTATCAAAATACATTTATTCAAAATGGACAGCTTAGGAGACACTATCAGAAAGTTAAGGGAAGAAAAAAAATTGCCATTACGCACAGTTGCAGCTTACCTTGACATTGATCAGGCAATACTAAGCAAGATGGAACGAGGACAACGCAAACTGCCACGGGAGCATGTTGTAAAACTTGCAGAGTATTTTAAGGTGAAAGAGAACGATTTATTGGTAGCGTGGCTTTCGGACAAATTAGTTTATGAAGTTGCAGACGAACAAATTGCTTTGAAAGCATTGCAGATGGCTGAGGATAAAGTAGCATATAAAGCTTATAAAAAAACAGACCGTAAGGCTATCATAAGAAAAATCAAAAATTATCTTGCAAAAGACGGGCGCATAACAAAAGCCTGGTTGTTTGGTTCCTTTGCAAGGGGTGAAGATGATTATAAGAGCGATATTGATGTGATGATAGAAGTGCCACAGGATTCGAAATTTTCTTTATTTGACCTTGCCGATATTCAATACTATCTGGAAAAGCTTATTGCTAAAAAAGTTGACTTAGTAATGAGTAAAGGAGTAAAGCCACATGTGATGGACAGGATCCGACCTGATTTAAAAATAGTATATGAGAGATAAAGAAACTGACAGCAAAGAAAGGATAGAGCATATTTTGAAAGCAATTTCGGATATTGAAAGCTTTATTGAAAATCAAACAAAGGAATCATTTTTGGAAAGTTATGTGGTTATAAATGCGACCTTATTTCAATTTGCCGTAATTGGCGAAGCGATTGTTCATATTGATAATGATATCCTTAACCGATATTCTTATCCATGGCACAAGGTGAGGGGCTTTAGAAATTTTATTTTGCATGAATATCATGCTATTGAATACAGAATTGTATGGGATGCCGCAAAAAATGATTTGTTTGAATTAAAAAAAGTATTGAAAAAAATCTTAGAAAATGAATGGCAAAACAAGATAAACAAACTAATGCAATAATAAAGTTGCATTTACTAATTGAATTTACATTATTTTAAGAAATCAAATTCTTTCAGCAACCAGATCTCCAACTTCGGTAGTTGAATATCCCATCCGGCCGGCTCCCATATCTTTTAATTTGTTAGCTGTTACATCCATAATTGCGTTTTCGATAGCATGGGCAGCTTTTTCTTCGCCCAGGTGATCAAGCATCATACCGCCGCATGAAATAGAAGCCAGCGGATTAATAACATTTTTACCTGTATATTTTGGAGCAGAACCACCAATAGGCTCAAACATCGAAACACCTTCAGGATTTATATTTCCACCTGCCGCAATACCCATTCCTCCCTGAGTAATGGCTCCGAGGTCGGTTATTATATCCCCAAACATGTTGGTTGTAACAATTACATCGAACCATTCGGGATTTTTAACCATCCACATACAGGTTGCATCTACATGATAGTACTCGCGAATGATATCGGGATAATCGGCTTTACCAATTTCATGAAATGCCCTTTCCCAAAGATCAAATACATAAGTTAATACATTGGTTTTTCCGCAAAGGGCCAGAGTATTTTTCTTTTTTCTTTTCCTTGTGTATTCAAAAGCATACCGCAAACAACGTTCAACCTGCATGCGGGTATAAACCATATTTTGAATTGCAACTTCATGTGGAGTGCCTTTCATGGTAACTCCGCCAATCCCTGTATATACATCACCTGTATTCTCCCTGATAACTACATAATCTATATGCTCCGGCCCTTTATCTTTGAGGGGTGTGGCTACGCCCGGGTAAAGCTTAATCGGACGAAGATTAATATATTGATCCAATTCAAAACGTAGTCTCAGGAGAATTCCTTTTTCAAGAATACCTGGTTTTACATCCGGATGTCCGATAGCTCCCAAAAATATAGAATCAAACTTTTTTAGTTGCTCTGGTGCAGAATCCGGAAGTACTTCACCTGTTCTCAAATAACGATCTCCTCCAAAATCGAACTCTTCGAAATTAAGGTTAAATCCAAACTTTGCAGCAACGGCACTAAGTACTTTTTTCCCTTCCCTGACAACTTCAGGACCGGTCCCATCTCCAGGTATAACTGCAATATTGTATGATTTGCTCATAAGTTTGTTTCTATTTATGGTTATTTATTTGAAGCGTAATATATAGTATATTCGATTTACATTTTAACAAAAGAATGCTTATATTCTTTCTCTTTCAGTCCTTCAATAATATTCAACATTTTCTCAGTGGCTTTTATGGCTGATTCAGTCTGGTCAGCATCCAACCCTCTTGTCTTGAATTCCTTTCCATTGAAATCCCATGTAATTATTGTCTCAACCAGTGCATCAGTTGCTCCCCCTGGAGGTATTGATACCTGGTAATCAGTAAGTACCGGATACTGTTTTCCAAGTTTGTCATAGATTACCCGTAATGCCTTCATAAAAGCATCATACTGGCCATCGCCTGATGAGGTTTCCTGGTATAAATTACCATCGATTTCGATCTGGATATTTGCAGAAGGTTTTAATCCGTATGAGAGGGAGAGAGAATAGTTTTTAATAAAGATCTTATAATTGATCTGTTCGTTACCAAGCACATCTGCAATAATAAATGGCAGATCTTCCGTGGTTACATTCTCTTTTTTGTCACCCAGTTCAATTACTTTCTGTGTAACTTTGGAGAGCGATTCCGGGTTAAGAAACAGTCCGAATTCCTCAAGATTTTTTCTGATTGTTGCTTTGCCGGACTGTTTGCCAAGGGCATATTTTCTTTTTCTTCCGAACCGTTCAGGAAGGAGGTTATTATAATAGAGGTTGTCTTTACTATCACCATCAGCATGGACACCTGATGTCTGTGTAAAAACATTCTCACCGATAACAGGCTTATTCACCGGGATACGTATTCCGCTGAATGTCTCGACTATTTTACTTGCTTTGGTTATCTCAAATTCATTTATACCTGTTTCTGTATCAAGCTGATCGCGAAGAACACCAATCACACTAGAAAGAGGAGCATTACCGGCCCTTTCTCCGAGCCCGTTAATAGTTGTATGAATTCCTTTTATACCTGCTTTAACCGCTGAAAATACATTGGCAACGGCCAGATCATAATCGTTATGTGCATGAAAATCAAAATGAAGCGAAGGATATCTGTCAATAATCTTTTTACAGAAAGTGAAGGTCTGTTCGGGGTTAAGAATACCGAGGGTATCAGGAAGCATGAACCTTTCTATATTTTCATTCATTAACGAATCCAGCATATAGATAACGTACTCTTCCGAATGAATCATTCCGTTCGACCAATCCTCGAGATAGATATTTACCTGCATATCAAATGCTTCAGCCTTCTTTATAATTTCTTTAATATCACTAACATGCTTTTCGGGCGTTTTTCTCAATTGTTTCTCGAGATGTCGCAGCGACCCCTTGCAAAGAAGGTTGATAACATTTCCTCCTGCATCCTTTATCCAGTTAAGCGAAATCTCTCCGTCAACAAAACCAAGTACCTCGACTTTCCTGTGGAGGTTGTTGTGACGGGCCCAGTCTGTTATCTGCCTGATAGCTTCAAATTCACCTGATGATACGCGTGCTGATGCCACTTCAATACGGTCAACTTTTAAATCCTTCAGAAGAAGTTTGGCAATATGGAGCTTTTCGAGTGGTGAGTATGACACTCCTTGGGTCTGTTCTCCATCCCTGAGGGTAGTATCCATTATTTCGACTCTCATTTTACCAGGTTTTTATTGTTCTCATAACCGGTTATTAAACTTTTCATATTCAAAAGGAAATCGATATCATCGAGTCCTTTGAGAAGACATTCTTTCTTATAAGGATTGATACCGAATCTGACGGAATCTCCGGTAGGGATTATTGTAAACATCTGTTTTTCAAGATCTATTTTGACTTTTGTGGCGGGGTTCTTTTGTATCAGGTCCTGAAGTTTTATAAGAAGTTCTTCTGATATTACAACAGGCAGAAGTCCATTATTAAGTGAATTATTCATGAAAATATCGGCGAAAAAGCTCGATACCACTGCCCTGAATCCATAGTCAAAGATAGCCCAGACGGCATGTTCACGGCTAGATCCGCTCCCGAAATTTTTTCCGGCAACCAGGACCTTACCGCTGAATTTTGGATTATTCATAATAAAATCACTGTTTTTCTCACCTGTTTTCAAATATCTCCAGTCGCGGAAAAGATTGTCTCCGAAGTCTTCCCTTGAAGTGGCACTTAAAAACCTTGCCGGTATAATCTGATCGGTATCCACATTTTCAAATGGTAGCGGAACACAGGTTGACTCGAGTAAATCAAATTTAACTTTTGACATATCAGATTATATTTTGACGTTTTTTTCTTCGGTAATAAATTCACGGGGATCGGATATCTTTCCGGTTATTGCTGCCGCAGCTGCTGTAAAAGGACTTGCAAGCATGGTCCTTGCACCCGGGCCCTGTCTTCCTTCGAAGTTTCTGTTTGAAGTTGAAACTGAATATTTCCCTGCAGGGATTTTATCTTCGTTCATCGCGAGACAGGAGGAACAACCAGGTTGTCTCACTTCGAAGCCTGCATTTTTAAATACTTCTATCAAGCCTTCAGAAGCCATTTGTTCTTCGACCTTTTTTGAGCCTGGTACGATCAATGCAGTGACACTCGCGGCTTTTTTTCTTCCCCTTATGATTTGTGCAAATGCCCGGAAGTCTTCGATCCTTCCATTTGTGCAACTACCTATAAATACATAATCTATGGGGTGGCCAAGAAGCTTTATTCCGGGTTTAAAACCCATATAATCAAGTGATTTTAGATACGATGAGGAGGCTTCATTATTTTTATTATCTGCCATTGGAATTGAGCCGTCGATTGCCATTCCCATACCGGGGTTAGTTCCATAAGTGATCATAGGTTTGATTAAACCGGCATCAAATTCCAATTCACGGTCGAAGGAGGCATCAGGATCACTTTTAAGTTTTGTCCACTGATTAACAGATGATTCCAGGTCGTTTATTCCGGGTATTGAAGGAAGTTTTCTCAGGTAATCGAAAGTAGTTTCATCCGGAGCTATTAATCCACCACGTGCTCCCATTTCAATACTCATATTGCAAATTGTCATTCTGGCTTCCATGCTCAGACTTGTTATTGCAGAACCGCTATACTCTACAAAATAGCCGGTTGCCCCGCCTGTTGAAATCTCTGAGATGATATACATTATAATATCTTTAGAAGTCACGCCTTTATGAAGGTTACCATTAACGGTAATTCTCATCTTTTTGGGTTTAGGTTGAAGTATGCACTGGGTTGCCAGAACCATCTCAACTTCACTTGTTCCGATACCGAAAGCTATCGTCCCAAATGCACCATGTGTTGAGGTATGACTGTCACCGCATACTATTGTCATTCCCGGGAGGGTGTAACCCAGCTCGGGACCAATAACATGGACAATACCGCTTTTTGGATGGTTCAGACCGAACAACTCTATTCCATATTTCCTGCAATTTTCGCTTAGTCTTTCAACCTGGTTACGGGATAATTCGTCCCTGATCTGAAGATGCTGGTCTTTAGTCGGTATGTTATGATCGGCTGTTGCGATTGTCTTGCCGGGCCTGAAAACAGAAATACCTCGTTCTCTCAGACCATTAAATGCCTGAGGACTTGTAACTTCGTGTATGTAATGCCTGTCGATGTAGAGAACATCCGGACCATCTTCAATGGAATTTACTATATGTCCATCCCAGATTTTATCAAAAAGTGTTTTTGCTTTCAATTTGAAAATTTAAAAATTCTGTCAATGCTGATTATGATTATGCGATTTTGGCTATGGCATCGATGAAGGCTTCAACCGAAGCAGTAATAATATCGGTATTAGCAGAGAAACCGTAATACATCTTTCCCTGGTGTTCTACCTGGATATGGACCTTTCCGAGGTCGTCGCTGCCTTTAGTAATAGCCTGAATCAGGAATTCTTCGAGATGCACTGTTTTGCTGATCAGATGTTTGACAGCAGTAAAAGCTGCGTCGATTGGTCCGTTACCTGATGCAGTTGAGTAATGGACTTCTCCATTAATTTTCATACCGACAGTTGCTACAGGAATTAATGATTTCCCACAAGAGACCTGCAGGAGATCGAGCTTAAGTGATTTTTCTCCCTGGAAAACGACACCGGCAAGTATTCTGATATCTTCATCGTTGATCTCTTTCTTTTTATCTGCCAGAGTAAGAAAGCGATGGTAAATATCGTCAATTTCCTCTTTCCCAAATTTGAATCCGAGCAGTTCAAGGCGATGATTCAGAGCAGCCCTGCCACTACGGGCGGTAAGGATTATTGAAGACTCCCGTATTCCGACTTCAACAGGATCAATGATCTCATAGTTTTCCCTGTTTTTCAGAACGCCATCCTGGTGAATACCAGAGGAGTGTGAAAAGGCGTTTCTTCCTACGATAGCTTTGTTAGCCTGGACGGGCATGCTCATGAGATTTGAAACCAGCCGGCTTGTACTGAAGATCAGTTTTGTGTTGATGTCGGTTTTTAAGTTAAGGTTATGGTGACTTTTAAGGATCATAGCTATCTCTTCGAGAGCTGTGTTACCGGCTCTCTCACCGATACCGTTAATTGTAACCTCAACCTGTCTTGCTCCGTTTATAATACCCATCATGGTATTGGCTGTTGCCATTCCAAGATCGTTATGACAATGGGTTGATATGATTGCTTTGTCGATATTAGGAACATTCTCTTTAAGGTACCTGATCTTCGCACCGTATTCTTCGGGAAGGCAGTAACCGGTTGTGTCGGGGATATTTACAACAGTAGCACCTGCCTTTATTACAGCTTCGATAACCTTTGCAAGGTATTCGTTCTCACTTCGTCCTGCATCCTCGGCATAGAATTCCACATCATCCACAAATTTTCTGGCGTATTTAACTGCATCCGCAGCCCTTTTCAGGATTTCTTCGGGAGTTGTTTTGATCTTGTATTTTATATGAAAAGGGGAGGTGCCGATTCCTGTATGTATCCTTTTCCTTTTTGCATATTGAAGAGCTTCAGCTGCCACTTCAATATCTTTTTTGACGGCCCGGGTAAGTGCGCAGATCACAGGGTTTGAAATAGCCTTCGATATTTCGACCACTGATTTAAAGTCTCCGGGGCTTGAAATGGGAAAGCCGGCTTCAATAACATCGACACCAAGAGCTTCAAGTGCCTGGGCCACCTCAATCTTTTCAATTGTATTTAACTGGCAACCGGGTACTTGTTCTCCATCCCTGAGGGTGGTATCAAAAATAATTACCTTATCGTCCATATTATAAGTTGTTTGTAAAAGATTATTTTTTCAATGGTCTGAGTTTTCTCACCGCAGCACCTGCTCTCCACATTTCAGAATCACCAAGTTCTTTCAGTTCAGCATCGAGTACTGATTTATAATTGGTTGCACCTGTTGATTGAAGAACTCTTACACATTCTTCGCCTGATTTGACTTTCTTATACAGGTCAATGAAAACAGGAAGAGTCGCTGCTTTGAATTTCGGACGCCAGTCGAGTGCTCCACGTTGAGCCGTTGCACTGCAATTTGCATACATCCAGTCCATTCCCTTTTCGTCAACCAGTCGGATTAAACTTTGGGTCAACTCCTCCACAGTTTCGTTAAAAGCTTCAGACGGACTGTGACCATTCTCACGAAGTACCTGATACTGAGCATCCATGATACCAGCAAGCGCTCCCATTAATACTCCACGTTCACCGGTCAGATCACTGTAAACTTCCTGTTCAAAAGTTGTCGGGAAGAGATATCCTGAACCGATAGCAATACCCAGAGCAATTGTACGTTCTTCAGCTCTTCCTGTAAAATCCTGAAAAACTGAATAGCTTGAATTGATTCCGGCACCTGCAAGAAAATTCCGCCTTACACTTGTACCTGAACCTTTTGGGGCACAGAGGATTACATCAATATCGGCAGGTGGTATTACACCGGTATGTTCTTTATATGTGATTGAAAATCCATGCGAGAAATAGAGTGCATCTCCTTTCTTAAGGCATAATTTAAGTTTTGGCCAAATTATACGTTGTGCTGCATCCGATACCAGGTATTGGATGATTGTACCTTTTTTTGCAGCTTCCTCAATAGGGAACAATGTTTTCCCCGGCACAAAACCATCAGCAACGGCTTTGTCCCAATCGGCTTTAAACTCAGGAGCCTGTCCGATTATTACATTGATGCCGTTATCCTTCATGTTCAACGCCTGGGCAGGTCCCTGAACACCATAACCGATTACTGCTACGACCTCATTTTTAAGAATTTCGCGGGCTTTTGAAAGTGGAAACTCTTCTCTCGTTACAACATTTTCGACGACACCGCCAAAATCAATTTTTGCCATGATCTTAAATTTTAAATATGTATTAATTAAGTACTTCCATTGTTTCAGGTTTGTAGCGATTCGCTTCATCCATCTCCTTCAGATATGAATTCAACTCTTTAACCTGTTTTGTTATAGCTACCCTTCCTGACCTTACAAACTGTAACACACCGTAAGGCTCAAGCTGAGTAAGTAATTCAGTTATCTCTGTCTTGTGACCTGTTTTTTCAATCACTATGTATTCTGGTGAAACCTCGAGAATACGGGCATGATGAGCATGGACAACATGATCAATAATATTCCCTGACATCAGCCCCTTTGTTGTAACTTTAAACAGGGCAATCTCCTGGTAAATAATCTGGTCGGAGGTATGTACAAAAACTTTTAAGACATCAACCAGCTTTTCCATTTGTCTGGCCACTTTCTGTATCATCTCACTTGTTGTTTTTACAACGATCGTGAGAAGCTGTACCCCTTTTACTGCTGATTCCGAGGCAGTAATGCTATCAATATTTATCTGCCTTCGGGTTAATATTATTGTTATCTGGCCAAGTATCCCTATGTGGTCCTCGGTAAAAAGCGATATTGTAAATTCCTGTTTCATATTTCTATTATTAATATGTTAGTCTTATTTCGGAAACGGATGACCCGGGTTCTATCATAGGGAAGACATTTCCTTCTTTCTCGACTGTAATATCAAGCAGGTATGGCCCCTTTGCAGCAAGCATTTCGACCAGAGAATCTTTCAGTTCTTCTCTTTTCGAAACCCTTTTTGCCGGAATGCTGAATCCTTTTGCAATAATTACGAAATCGGGATTTATCAATTCAGTTGAGGCATATCTTTTTTTGAAAAACATATCCTGCCATTGACGCACCATTCCAAGATAACTATTATTAAGGATAATAATTTTAACAGGTATATTATAGTGTAATATAGTTCCAAGTTCCTGTATTGTCATCTGGAAACCTCCATCTCCAAGGAATGCAACAACCGGTTTACCGGGGCTCCCGATTTTAGCTCCTACAGCTGCAGGAAGGCCGAATCCCATTGTTCCCATTCCACCTGAAGTGACAAAGCTGTTTGGGTGAGTAAATTTATAATAACGGGCAGCATACATCTGGTTCTGTCCTACGTCTGTAACAACTATTGCCTCACCCTTGGTCAGATCAGATACCAGTTGGACAACCTCACCCATTCTTATTTCACCTGTTTCAGGTTTCGTCTCTGGTTTAATAACTTTCTCATATTCAGTCTTATCACAAATCCGGAATTCCCTGATCCATTTTTCAAAAGAGTTCTCTTTAACCAACGGGATGAGATACATAAGTACCTCCTTTGCATCATTATTTATTTCGACATCAACCAGGACATTTTTATTTATCTCAGCCTCATCGATCTCAATATGTATTATGGTTGCTTTTTTTGCATATTTCTTAAGATTCCCGGTAACACGGTCATCGAAACGCATTCCGATTGCTATAATGAGATCAGCTTCATTTGTGAGAAGATTCGATCCATAGTTACCATGCATGCCAAGCATTCCGGCGAACAAACGGTGATCAGAGGGGAATGCTGAGAGACCCAGTAAAGTTAATGCAACAGGGATTCCTGTTTTTTCTGCAAATGCCTTCAGTTCGTTTTCTGCTCTTGACAGAAGCACTCCATGTCCGGCAAGAATCAGAGGCCTTTCGGCATGGTTGATCATGATCGCAGCTGATTCGATTGCCTTGGTATGCAAAGGAATACTCGGATTATAACTCCTGATATAGTCACATTTTTTGTACTTGAAATTAAGTTTTTCAAGCTGGGCATCTTTTGTTATATCAATCAGAACCGGTCCGGGGCGACCTGATTTTGCGATATAAAACGCTTTTGCAATTGTATCAGGTATATCCTGCGATTTTTTTACCTGGCAGTTCCATTTAGTTACCGGCATAGAAACTCCTATTATATCAGTCTCCTGGAATGCATCTGTACCGATAAGATTAGATACTACCTGGGCTGTGATAAACACAACCGGGACAGAATCAAGAAAGGCATTGGCAATTCCGGTTACAAGGTTAGTAGCACCCGGACCTGACGTAGCAAAGCAAATACCCGGTTTGCCGGTAACCATTGAATAAGCCTGAGCTGCATGAGCTGCTCCCTGTTCATGACGGGTAAGAATGTGCCGGAGCTTTCCTTCGTAATCGAGAAGCGCGTCATAGACAGGCATTATAGCCCCGCCGGGATAACCAAAAATAGTATCAACCCCCTCCTCAATCAGGCATTGTAAAAGAGCATCTGCTCCTGTAATGTGTTCCTGTCCATTGACTTGTATGGTTGCGTGTTCTGTTTCCTTTTCAGTCTTCATATAAATTATTGTCTTTATGTCTTATAGTCTTATCGTCTTGCAGTCCTGCGGTCAACCTGTTGCCTGTTGCCTGTCGCCTACTGCCTCTTATATCAACCTTATTGCTCCAAGATCTGCTGAACTTACATTTACTGCATATGCTTTCAACGAAGAAGGGATTTCCCGGTTACGTGTTTCTGGTTTATAAGCCCGGTCGCCTTTTAATTTCTCCTCTTTCTCTCTTTTTTTAAGTTCATTCTCAGTTAATACAACATTTATTTTTCTGCCGGGAATATCTATTTTAATTTGATCTCCTGTTCTGACTAATGCCAGTTCCCCTCCTGCTGCAGCTTCAGGAGAGACATGCCCGATCGACAAGCCTGAAGTACCTCCGGAAAACCGGCCATCAGTTATAAGCGCACATTTTTTACCGAGCCCCTTAGATTTCAGATATGAAGTAGGGTAAAGCATCTCCTGCATGCCCGGGCCACCTTTAGGACCTTCGTATCTTATAACAACTACATCACCGGCATTAACGTCCCCTTTCAGGATTCCGTCAACCGCATCTTCCTGCGATTCGAATATCACCGTGTTACCGGTGAATGAAAACAGCGATGCATCAATACCTGCGGTTTTAACTATACACCCTTTTCGTGCAATATTCCCATAAAGTACAGCCAGACCGCCATCTTTGCTGTAGGGATGATCTACAGACCGGATGCATCCATTCTCCCTGTCGGTGTCAAGGTCTTTGTAGCTGGTATTATGAGAACCCATAACAAGGCTTTTTTCCATTGAAGGGGCGCTACTGAAAAAATCAAAAGCAATAGGTTGCGCCTTTCCACCCTGTATATCCCAGTCGGAAATAGCATCATGAAGAGTTGGATAGTCTACCCGTTTTACAGAACTGTTTATCAGGTTACTGCGTTCCAGTTCTCCCATTATTGATAAAATTCCTCCTGCACGGTTAACATCCTGCACATGATATTGTGAACTTGGTGCCACTTTGCAGATATTGGGAATTTTGCGGGAAAGTTCATCGATATCTTTCATTGTAAAATCAACTTCCGCCTCATGAGCTATAGCAAGAAGATGTAACACTGTGTTAGTAGATCCACCCATTGCTATATCGAGCGACATTGCATTCATAAATGCCTCTCTGGTTGCTATAGAGCGTGGCAGAACCGACTCATCACCTTCATTGTAATATCTGTTTGCCAGATCTGCTATTAATCCTGCAGCCCTTTCAAACAGCTTCACCCGGTTCCGGTGGGTGGCAACAATTGTTCCATTTCCGGGAAGTGCAAGCCCCAGGGCTTCATTAAGACAATTCATTGAGTTCGCGGTGAACATGCCTGAACAAGATCCACAGGTAGGACAGGCAGATTTCTCAATATCATTAAGATCTTTATCACTTATATTATTGTCGGCAGCTGCAACCATAGTATCTACAAGATCAAGATATTTGTTTTTATGAAGGCCGGCTTCCATTGGTCCTCCTGATACAAAAACAGCAGGTATGTTAAGTCTCATAGCTGCCATAAGCATCCCCGGGGTGATTTTATCGCAATTGCTTATACAGATCATTGCATCGGCGAGATGTGCATTACAAACATATTCAACACTATCAGCAATCAGTTCTCTTGAAGGCAGGGAATAGAGCATACCAGCATGCCCCATCGCAATGCCGTCATCAATTGCTATTGTGTTGAATTCTGCGGCAAAAAGGCCCCTCTTTTCAATCTCTTTTTTAACGATCTGGCCAATTTCATGCAGGTGAACATGTCCGGGGACAAATTGTGAAAATGAGTTGACAATAGCGATAACCGGTTTTCCAAATTGCTCCTCCTTCATTCCGTTGGCGCGCCAGAGGCTTCTGGCTCCTGCCATATTTCTGCCGGTTGTTGTCTTTGAGCTCCTGAGTGGGTTCTTCATAGTATAAAAATCATATTTAATGAAAAAGCCTCCCGGTTCCCCGGAAAGCTTCTGTATGTTTATAGTAATACATATTATTCCCGGATCATGTGCGCTTTGCAATAATGAGGATGAGGGTAATAATATGGATTAAAGATATTCTCATTGTTTTATTATAAATTGACGTACAAATGTATTTAATATTTTAATATATCAAACAAAAAGTGCTTTTTATTGTAATTTATGTTACAGATTGCCAGGGATGATCTGAATCTTTTCATTTGTTTTAGTATTGAATATTAACATATTACCCGATTTGCTCTCTGTTTTTTTCCCGTTTCGGTAAATTGTGACTTTATTACCCGGCCGTGGTTCAAATCTGCATGTTTTTCATTATCAATGGACGGTAGCATAGGGACCTACATCTGTGATTGTCAATGGTCTGTTGATTATTGGGATTGTGGTGTATTGGTCAGCGCCGGTATCGGGTGATGATCCACGCGGATTCCCGTCAATATCGATTGTGACGAAAGGATAATTCCCTATACCAGCGCTAATGGCAGGGCTCCTTTTAGTCAAATGATATACTCCGTTATTGTCCGGGACAAGCCTGGGGTTAACATTTGTATAGCTATCAAAAGGCATTGAACCTCCTGTTGTATTCCAGAGAATATTTCCTTTCCAGACAGGATAGGGATAGCTGCCCTGAACAGATACCGGCTCACCTCCCTGAATAATATTATTTGCGAAAGTGATATTTACGGCCCCCAGTCCGTTATTTCTAACCGGCATCTGATAGCTTGATTCACAATTAATTATGGTGTTATATACTACCTTAACCCTGTCGGGTCGGTCGTGACATGTAAGTTTTGAACCCTCTTTCACTTCTCCGTCACCATTTGTACAAACGATGGCTTTTGAACAGCCCTGGAAGTAATTGTTGTAGATCAGATGATCATCACCGCTGAAACGTAATCCTGTTGTATTGAGAAAGAAATTCCCGTAAACCTGGCTTTTGTTGCCATGACGAAGCGACATCTCCTCGCTTCGTTCTCCGAAAGTATTGAACCTGATGATGTTATTACACGACTTATGGCAGATTGCTCCTTCGTTCTCACCTTCAGTCTTTATAAATAAATTATATTCAACAACGCAAAAAGCTGAGTCCATGCTTCTTCCGCTTAGGCCTATCTGAATGGCTGAACAATTATTAGCAGTAGGAGGGAAGTTGTAAAAATAGTTATGATGTATCCAGGTTCTTTTTGCCATTTTATCGCTTCCCGGTCCCTGGACGGATATCATCTGACCTTCATCCTTTTTATTCTGGAAGATGTTATAACTTATCTCATTGTCATCCCCGGATATATTAAGGTATGGTTTGCTTCCAGGAGAACCTGCCGATGCACATTCAAAAACATTACGTGTTATAATACAATGTGTAGCACCTGTTTCTATACGGTTAGTCCCTGTTTTATTGGTGAACTTAAAGCCTTTTATTATTATGTAAGAAGAAGGAGAGGAGAGCATAAAACCGTTTGCTCCGTTGATCTCAACTCCACCGATAGTCTCAGCTTCAATGGTAATCGGTTGACTGGCGTTTCCCTGTTTTGAAATCAGGATACTTTCATTGGTGGTATAGACGCCATTGGCAACAATGATCCGATCGCCTGGACTGGCATTGTTAATAGCTTGCTTCAGGGAAGAAACGGAATTTACTTTTATTATACCTGCAAAAGCAAAATACGAATTCAATATGAAAATGAAAAGAAATAATGAACATTGAAAAAATCTTTTGTTCTTCATTCGTTTGTTCATTCTTGTTTTATTTTTTAGTTTCGGTTGCCAGTTTGCTATTAACCATTCCTTTCACTTCAACTTTCACAACTGAAGCAATTGGATCAGGAGCTTTAGAAGGAAGTGAAACAGTCAAAACGCCATTTTTTGAAGCTGATGCTTTAAGTTTAGTTCCGTTAGCCAGGAGCTTTGCGGAGATCACTTTGTTAGTGAAACCGGGTATTATCAGTTTCCCGTCTGCCGGCCATTCAAATACCGAGAAGTAGAGAGTTGTCCCCACTTTTGTCTCTTTTTTTGTACAGCGGCCCCATGGGAAAAGGCCCCAGGGACTTGCTTTTGTATCATAGACAGCTTCACCGTTTACCTTCATCCACTGACCCATTTTTGCCAGAATATCAACACTTTCCTGAGGAAATTCCCCAAGGTCTGTCGGGCCAACATTTAATAAAAAGTTGCCGCCTTTTGAAGCAATATCGAGAAGGTTGCGGATAAGTGTTTCAGGAGTTTTATAATTATGATCGTAACTTTTGTAACCCCAGGTTCCGTTCATCGTCATGCATGTCTCCCAGTCTGTACCGTCAAGATCTTTAAGGTTGGGTATTCTTTGTTCAGGTGTTTTATGATCACCGGGGAAATTAGGACGTTTAAGGCGATCGTTTGTGACTATTGCAGGCTGAAGAGCTAGCAGTGACTGGAGTTTAGTAGCAGCATCATCGGTCATATCGGTTGGTGTATCCCACCAGAGAACCGCCAGATCTCCATAATTAGTAAGCAACTCTCTCACCTGGGGAACGGCAACATCATCGATATATTGAGAAAATGTTTTTTTCTCCTGTGCCGGATCCCAGTGTCCCCTATGGTCTTTTGTGTAGGCATCAATTATTACAGAATCAGGATTTGCCCATCCTTCTTTTGTTATCTTACGGGCTGCTGATCCTCCCGGATTGTTCCAGTCTTGTGCCTGAGAATAATAAAATCCAAGTTTTATACCATATTTTTTACAAGCTTCAGCAAGTGGTTTAAGGAGATCTTTACCATAAACTGTGGCATCCACAACATTCCACTTGCTGGCTTTTGTCCCGAACAGGGCAAATCCGTCGTGATGCTTTGAGGTAATAACAATGTATTTCATCCCGGCATCCTTTGCCATTCGTACCCAGGCATCGGGGTCGTATTTAACCGGATTGAACTGTCTGGCCATCTGCTGGTAATCAGCTACAGGAATTTTACCGCGATTCATTATCCATTCTCCGATCCCGCCTATCTGATGACCGTTCCATGTACCGGCAGGCAACGCATAAACACCCCAGTGAATGAACATTCCGAACCGTGCTTCGCGCCACCATTCCATGCGTTCATCATTTGTGAGGGTCTTCTGGGCAAAAACACCATTGCCTGATAACAATAATAGTGTAAGTGCAATAATTGTTTTTTTCATTTGGTTTATTATTAGGTTATTAAGTTAGATTTATATGTTTGGTTTTCTATGCTCTGAGCCCTGCACCCAGCACCTACCTGAACTGTTTCACGTATTCCAGAAACGTCTTTGCGCTTTTATCAAGATTTTCAATTGAGCCACCGCCCTCCAGTACCTCACACATCTCGTAAGCTATATAGCCCTGGTAACCGATCTCTTTCAGTGTATTTATGAAAGTTTTATAATCGAGAAAACCTTCACCAATCGGAACGGCCCTCATTTGTGACTCCAACCTGAGGTAATTTGTCTGAAGGTGCTCATATTTAAATCTTGGAAGTTCTTTATAATCGGCAGTGGTTGTGTGTACTAGATATGGCTTCATTGAGTAAATGGCCTTTTTTATTTCTTCTGAGGATAGTCCTTCAAGAGTAGGGGACCAGCAATCGAACGCAGCTTTTACATTTGGCAGGTTTACCTCATCGAGCAGCCATTTCATTGCGTCGTGGTGGATAGCAATATCATGATGGTTCTGTACTGCAAGTGTAATACCATATTTTGCAGCAATTTTACCTGCCAACCGGAGTCCCTCAACAACCATTGCATATTGTTTGTCGTATGGAAGATCGGGTCGTTCATACCCAGTGTATATCCTCACCATATTGGTACCGAGATCGCGTGCCAGACGTGCCAGTTCACCAACATAAATTGCCTGTATTTCGACATTAGGTATGCCGGCTTTATCGACTCCTGCTGTGAAATCGGTGTAACCTGCCAGGCAAACAAGTTCGAGACCCAGCTCTTTGAGTCTTGCACGAAGTTTCTGCCGGGCGGCATCATCATAATCAATAAGTGAAACATGAGGTCGTTTTGCTGCGAGCATAACACCGTCAAAACCAAGCTCTTTGGCTTTAACAAGAAACTCATCAACAGTGAGTGTTGCCTGTCCGCGCCATATTCCCATATAGCTTACAGAGTGCAGGCAGGTCTTAACCTTAAAATCTTTTGGATCACCGGTAGGTACCTTTTGTCCGTTAACGACAACGGTCAGAATACCAAGTATTGTCAGAATACTGCATGTTTTTCTCATAAATAGTAAGGTTAAATTATTGAGAGTATAAATATATGTTAAAGCAGGAAGAAGTGCAAATAGAAAAAGGCATAAAAGGCGTTATGGCGTTGAGGCGCGCCCCAATGCCGTAACGCCGTAAAGCCGCTATGCCGTTTTGCTGTCACGCCTCTATGCTTTTACGCCGTAAAACCGTTACAAATCTATACCTTATTATATATATACCACATTTTTTCTTCCCGGTTCAAAAAAAAACAAAAAAAGTTTTCAAAGTTGGTGGTTTGTAATTTATTTTCTAATATTGCTTTTGGGAATTAATGTAACATTCACCTTAAAAATACTTCTAACCTGGTATTTTAAGGTACATTTCTCCTCTTTTTTGATAGACCCTGATCAGCTCGGAAAAGTGATTTATTGCTTATCAGGGAGTTTTTCATTTTGATTGCTTAAATTGCAAGATGAATAAAGACCGAAGGCTAACCATTTCCGTACAATCAATGAACAGTGCATTCATCGTTGTTCCAAACGGTGAATTATACCTAATAATATGTAACCAAATTATAAACTAACCAACCTTCTTACCATGAAAAACAGATCAAAACAAAAAAAACCGGATAATTTCAAAATCCGTTAACCTACACGAATCAACCACTAACCTGGCTAAAGTATTAATGTTTAAATTATTTTAAATGCATGAAAAAAATTAATGAAAAGCGATTGCATTTTGTCAGTAGTCTCTGGCTTAAGCCGTTGATTACGACAAAATTGTGCATTTTGTTTCTGATATGCTCAATGACATCTGTTTCGGCAAGAACAGTATTTGCCGATGATCTGGGTACTTTTCAGCAGAATGCCGTTAAGGGAACGGTTAAAGATGCTGCCACAGGCGAAGCTCTCATTGGAGTCACCGTTGTGGTTAAAGGTACCACTACCGGTCAGCTGACTGACATTAACGGTAAATTTACAATCCCTGTATCTGCAGGACAAGCGAGACTTATTTTTTCTTTTATCGGTTACACAACCCAGGAGGTTGATGCAACTCCGGGCACTGATCTTAACATTTCTATGGCGCTCGCGATGACCCAGATCTCCGAAGTAGTTGTTGTAGGATATGGTGTCCAGAAAAAAGAGAGTGTTGTTGGTGCTATTACACAGGTAAATAGCGCCACTCTTATGCAGGCTGGAGCTACAACCATTACAAACGCTATTGCCGGTAAACTTTCAGGGGTATTGACAATACAGACCCAGGGAGAACCTGGCGCTAACGGTGCCAATATCTATATTCGCGGTTTGTCGAGCTGGAACGGTAGTAGTCCTCTTGTACTGGTCGACGGAGTTGAACGTGATTTCTCCATGCTCAACCCGAATGAGATTAATACAATATCAGTACTGAAAGATGCCTCAGCTACGGCTGTTTTCGGTGCAAAAGGCGCTAACGGGGTTATTGTAGTAACAACAAAGCGCGGTTCCTTGGGTAAGCCAAAAATGGATTTTTCAGCTTCTTATGGTTATGAGAAAGCAACAAGAATACCTGATCATATCAGCTCATACACAACAATGTCGATGCTGAATGTGGCAAGGATGAATGGCCAGCAGTTCACAGACATGACGCCTGCCAATATTCTTGAGGAATACAGGAATCCTTCGACTCCCCTTAACGCACTTCGGTACCCGAATGTCAACTGGTTTGATGTTTGTACATATCCTTTAGCTCCTACTTCCACTGCAAACCTGAATATTTCGGGAGGTACTGAATTTGCGAAATACTTCCTTGCATTCGGGTATGAGCATGAGGCTAGTTTCTTTAAAGGAACCAATGACAATTTCTACGATATGAGGTATAAGAACGACAAGTTTAATTACAGGATCAACCTCGATTTCAGCATTACAAAATCTACACTATTATCATTAAACGTCGGCGGTACTCTCAACTGGAAGAACAACCCTAACAGTAACTCATGGAGGAACTTATATTCCACAGGCCCGGCAAGATTCCCGGCATATTTCCCCGCCTGGGTCCTTGAAATGGTGCCTGATCTTGATTATCCCACCGATACAGGTGACAGGTTAGCTGCTCCGTTTGGAGAATATACAGCAAACCCCTACACTACTTTAAATTCAGGCCAGTTCAATAAAGACCTCGGATCAACGCTGTATACTGACCTTATACTGAAACAGGATCTCAACTTTATTGCAAAAGGTTTATCACTTAACGGTAAAGTCTCACTCAGCAGTTATTACAACAACAGGCAATTGACCGGCTCTCTGACGTACCCTGAGTATCTATTGACTTATGCAAATATTGGAACGGCCACTAACCCATGGTACAGATATAATCCCGTTCAGGGGAATGATTACTGGAAAATGCCTCCTCTTGATATAAATGTCGGCGGATTAAACGGTGGTTATTACAATGACCTTTATTATGAAGCGTCATTGAATTATGTCAATACATTTGGCAAACACAATGTCAGCGCCCTGGGTCTTTTTAACCGGCAACAGAAAAATACCGGTACACAATTCCCTTATTATAATGAAGGCCTTGTAGGAAGAGCAACCTATGATTATGATCATAAGTACCTACTTGAGTTCAATGTAGGTTATACAGGTTCTGAAAGGTTTGCACCCAGCAACAGGTTCGGATTTTTCCCTTCAGCTGCTTTAGGATGGGTGATTTCGGAGGAGCAGTTTTTTAAGAATGCAGTTCCGTGGATAAACAAATTAAAAGTACGGTATTCCGATGGCATGGTTGGAAGCGATTATGCAAAAAGCCGCTGGCTGTATACAAGCTCCTATTTTAAAGATGGCAGAGGGAACATCCGTGAAGACCTTATGGCAAATCCGGTGGCACAATGGGAAAGAGCTCATAAGAGAGATATCGGATTCGAATTAGGGCTATTTAAAAATGTCTTTACCCTTAATGTTGACTTATTCGATGAGTATCGTGATAAAATGCTGTTAGCACCAAAGAGTGTAACTTTCCTGATTGGTCAAAACATCAAGGAACTTAACCTTGGTAAAGTGAAAAAACATGGAATTGAAGTGGAAGCAGAATTCAGGAAAAGCCCGACTCCTAATTTCGAGTATTTTGTAAGAGGTATTTTCGGATTCAACGAGAACAGGGTTATATTTAAAGATGACCCTCCCGGATTTCCTGAATATATGAAGCTTGCAGGCAAACCATTGACTGAGATGCTGAGTTCGGAATATGGTATGGAGGGGCTGGAAATAAACGGAGTTCAGCTTACAGGTAGCGGATATTATACAACTATTGATGATATTCACAACAATGTTGCACCAATTGCCTTAACAAGCTTATACGTAGGTGACTATAAATTCCTTGATTTTAATTCTGACGGAACTGTAAACGCCTATGATAAATACCCCATCAAAGGTTTAACATATCCTCCATTCACATATTCATTATCAAGTGGATTTACATGGAAAGGATTTGATTTCAACTTCCTGTTCGCTGGCAACATTGGCAAGTATGTTCAGTATAACCAGGCATTTGAGGTTGAGTTCATCAAGGGTGACTGGCGTGTTCACGGCTCACAACTTGATTACTGGACGCCAACCAATCCGAATGCAAATCACTCAACACTTCATTACAGTGGTAGTTCCAGTGCCGATATTCTTGTATGGGGTGGAGGTGAAGCTGACAGAGGTTATCAGACCATTATTGAAAACCGTTTTTTCAGAAAAGCTGATTATATCCGTTTAAAGGATCTCTATCTTGGATATACCTTTAAAACAGAGTCTTTAAGCAAGGTAGTTGGCATTTCCAACCTTCTTGTGTATGCCACCGGAAGTAACCTCTTTACTATTACGCCTCTTATTGAAGGTGACCCTGAAGCCACTAACTTTTACCAGGGATACTATCCTCAGATGGCTGCCGTCAGATTGGGTATTAAGGCAATATTTTAATCTCAAAGAAAGTTGTTATGAAAAAAATTATAATTCTATTAATATTTGCGGGTATGAGTCTGGTATTACCAACTTCATGCCTTAAGGAATATCTCGACAAAGCTCCCCAACAGGGACTTACTGAAGACCAGATTTTCACTAAACTGGACAACTTTAAGCTGTTCTTCGATGCCGTTTATGCAGGGACGAAGTATGTTGGCACTGCATGGGACGATTATAACATCAAGAATGCATTCCCTCTTTATTTCGGACTCTGGGACCAGAAATATACTTTCGAATCTGTTACAGATGCTTCAGATCAGGGTCGTTATATGGAAGGACAGGCTTGGAAAAGCGGGAATATGTCAGAAACTATTGTAAATAAAATGACCTATGATGCTGTCAGACGCCCCATCCTGGAGTCGATGTTTACCATTATAAGAATAAGCAATCAGGCTCTGAAAAACGTTAGCAGGATTGATGATGCTGATGATAATGCAAAGAATGACCTGAGAGGTCAGGCTTACTTTGTAAGAGCTTTAGGCCATTTTACGCTTATGAATTTGTGGGGCCCCATGCCTTATCTTGATAAAGCTCTCGGACCGGATGACGAATGGGACATCCCCAGGTTGTCGAAGCATGAGTGTTTAACCAGGATCGCCCAGGATTTCGATTCATCTTATTACTTCTTTAACCTTGCAGGTAAAATCCGCAGAGATCCGCCTATAGGCGTGCCCGGACATCTTGATTATACTGCATACCAGATGTACCGTCCTAACGGTATGGCAGCATTAGCTTACAAAGCGAGGGCATTACTTTACAGGGCAAGTCCGCTCAACAATGAAAAAGGAGTAACCGACTGGCAGGAAGCTGCAGCTGCATCATGGCAGGCTTTGCAGGTTGCACTTAACCAGGGTGGCGCTTCTCTGTTAACAATTGCAAACCGCAAGCAAAATTATTTTGGTGCAACGAATACTGATGAAAGTCTTTGGACATTTACTTATGGAACACTCACCTGGAACAATGGTGGTTTCACAAACGTAACCAATTGTGGCTTTGCATCCTTGTTCAATGGAGTTTTCGGAGCCAGTACAGGATCATGGTCAGGAGTATGCCCAACCCAGAACTTCGTTGATAAATATGAGACCAGCTTTGGAGAACCGCTTAATACCGCGGCTGATCAGGCTGCGGCTACAGCAGCAGGACATTACAATGAGCAGGACCCATACGCAAACAGGGACCCGCGTCTTGCCACAGATATTATAACTAACCAATCTCCATGTCAGGGATGGACAAGTAATAAAGCTCAGATTTATTACTCGGTTGCAGCAGGAGCAGTAACTTATTCAGAACTGCTCCAACAGAATTACCTGGGTATTACCAAGACAGGTTATTATTTAAGAAAATTCTGGTTTGATAACAGTACGAAAAACCAGGTATCCAGTATTTTTAGTGACCCGTTATTCCGTCTGGCAGAATTATACCTTGATTATGCAGAAGCCGCTAACGAAGCTTATGGTCCAAATACACCTGCTCCGGGTGCGACACTTACTGCAGTTCAGGCAATTAATGCGGTCAGGACAAGGGCCGGAATGCCCAATGTTCTTGCTGCTTATACAGGAAGTACAGCTGCCTTCAGACCCAGGATCAAAAATGAACGAAATGTCGAATTATCATGGGAGGGACATTATTACTATGACATACACCGGTGGATGGATCTTCAGACAATAATGTCAAGTACCCTAATCGGTATGGATATAGAAAAAGTAACTGCAACACCTGCTTATCCGATTGGCTTCAGGCATACCCGTAAACCATTGTCGCAGGACCGACAGGTAGTATGGAAACCTCAGATGTATTATCTGCCTTTCAATAATGCAGATAATTTAAAAATGACAAAATTTGTCCCAAACCCTGTTTGGTAACATAAACCATTAAAACCAAAGTTTATGAGATTTAAATATATATTATACCAAAAAATCATATTTGCCTGCCTGCTGGCTTTTTGCATTCTTCTTTCAGTACCGGTTAATGCACAGGCTCAGAAAGAGAAAAAGGTCAGGCAGCTGATAGACGTTACTCTGAAAGTTGTTGATGAGAACGGAACACCAATCCCTAACGCAAGTGTGATAATCGGCGAAGGGATAACCCATACCGAAACTGATCAGAATGGTTCGGTGGCATTTAAAGGGTATGCTGTGGATATTGTGACAATATCTGCTCTTGCTTTTGAGAAAAATGTGTCTGTTGTTTCAGACCTGCTCCAGAAGAATACCATAACACTTTTAAAAGCGAAGATTCACATGACAGCCAATGATGCGGTGCGACTACCTTATTCAACGCTGAAAAGACGTAATCTTACAGGACCTGAAGTGGTAATGCAGGGTAAGTATTTTGAAAAGTACCCTTCGACAGATATTCGTAATACCCTGACAGGTATGACCTCAGGTTGGGATATCAGGGAAATTGACGGTTCTCCCGGTTTAAGTTCACAGGAAGGGCTTCAGCAATATACCGGCCTTTCAAATGCATTTGGTACTTCTGATAAATTCAGCGGTGTTCCATTAGTAATGATCGACGGTATGATCACAGAGCTTAACGAAGCTCCCCTCGATCCTTCAGATATTGAATCAGCCACATTATTAAAAGGTATTCTTGGAACTACAATGTACGGACCGGCAGGGGCAGGAGGAATTCTAATGATAACGACCAAGCGCGGTGTTAAAAACGAACGCCTTCTGAATCTTGATGTTGAAACCGGTGTTAGTGTGGTTGACAGAATGCCGGGTTATGCATCAGGAGCAGAATATGCTACATTAAATAACCAGGCAAGAGTAAATGATGGGCTGGCTGAAAAATACACACCGACTGCAATCAGTGAATATGCTAAGAATGATCCTAACAGCCTTCGTTATCCCAGTGTTAATTTCAGGGACATGATGCTGAAGAACTCGAAGTCATTCAAAAGAGTTAATCTGTCATCTTCAGGAGGTAATGACATGGTCCAATACTTTTCGGCTATCGGATACAACGGGGAAGGAGATATTTATAATATTGGCAGTACGGCCGATTATAACAGGATCAATACAAGGCAGAATGTCAATGTAAAAGTCAACGACCAGATTAATGTGCAATTCAGCTTTTATGGCAACATCACTTACCGTCGTTCTCCAAACTATGGATATAACTCTAACTTTACATCAGAGGATGCATCTTCGAACCCTGTTCTTACTCTTATTGAATTACCAAGTATTCTTAATGATATAAATACAATACCACCGGTTGCATTCCCGGTAAATGTTTATACCGATCTTACAAGTAACACTCCATGGTATGGTGTCAGTTCAAGTTATTCCCAGAATCCGGTCGGTGCCCTTGTAAGCCAGGGTTACTATTCTGACAAGGGACGTACAGGCGTTTCCAATATTACTTTTAATTATGATGCGGGGAATATTATTAAAGGGCTTAAGTCGAGTACATATTTTGGATTTAATATTCACGATATGACCCGTATCGGGAAAGCCAATGATTATCTGGCTTATACCAGCTCCATATCGTCAAAAACAGGGAATGACACTATAATAAAGTCTTCTTCGCATGGCTTGGTTACACAATCGGATATGGCCAAACTGCTGGACTATTATTTTCAGCGGTATACTTTATATGAGAACATCAGTTATGACAGAACATTTGGGGATAACACCATTCAGTCTACGCTGACATATAATCAGGTAAAGGCATTCTTTAACGGTATTGAAGAGCCTCAGCGTAATAACAATCTTGTCTGGTCAGCTATGTACTCCTTTAAGGACAAATACTCTTTGCAGGCAGTTATGAATTATGCCGGTACATATAGTTTTGACAAAAATCTGAGATACAAATTGTTCCCGGCTGTCGGTGCAAGCTGGGTTGTTTCAGATGAAAGCTTTTTGTCGAACTCGAAGCTTATAAACTATTTTAAACTACGTGCCCAGTATGGAGTAGTCGGGAATGAAACATATATGCCTCCATTCTATTACGTTGACAGGTGGAGTCAGAACAGTTCAGGAAGTGCTTTTGGCCCTTATTCTTCCCTGCAATGGTTTGGTAGTACAACGGAATCAACTGTCTATAGAAATTCTCCGCAGAGGGTAGGCAATCCTGATCTCACATGGGAACTTAGGAAAGAATTTACGGCTGGTTTCGATGCTTTGTTATTAAACCAGAAGTTATCGCTTGATATGACCTACTGGAATATTCTTACGGATGGTGCAATTGTACAGATCAACAATACATTACCCTATACAGCAGGATTACAGGGTGCAAGGCCATGGTACAATTTCACCAAGACCAGGTATAACATGGTAACAGTCGATGTTAAGTTTTCTGACAATGCAGGTGATTTTTCATATACCCTTGGAGCAAATGCAACAACTTCTATAGGAACGAGAGTGAAATATGATGAACCAAATTACAGGTTTGATTATCAGAAGCGTACAGGAAAAGTATCAGATGCTATATTTGGTATGGTTTACCAGGGGAAATTTGCAACCGATGCAGAAACAACGGTTATTCCCCAGTTGTATGATGCGGTTCTTAAGGCCGGTGACCTGAAATACCAGGATATGAACAATGACGGATTTATTGATGATAACGATCAGGCTATGATAGGCCATTCATCACCTCGTCTCTATTATGCTCTGAATGCAACTTTAAAGTATAAAAATTTTGAATTGTACGTTCTGGGTGCCGGAAGAGCATTTTACGACATAGCTTTGACTAATTCATACTACTGGAACGGCTGGGGTGATAATAACTATTCCAATTTTGTTAAAGACAACGTTGATGGTGCTTATCCAAGGCTGACTTATTATAAAGTAAATAATAACTTTGTAACATCAGATTTCTGGCTTACAAACGGAAGTTACTTTAAGATCCAGAATGTTGAATTATCCTATACAATTCCGGCAAAAATGCTTCAGTTTGTGGGCGGCCGTGGAATTAAGATCTATGCAAGAGGTGCCAATTTATTGACAATCTCAAAAGTAAAAGATATAGATCCTGAGTCAATTAATTCCGGAGTTTCGGTTTATCCACTGTTCAAGACTTTCTCCGGTGGTGTTAAATTTAACTTTTAATATAAGTAATTATGAAGACGAAGAAAATTATATTATTAGGATTCATTATAGCTCTTTTAGGTTCATGCGTCAAATATCTGGAACCATATCCAAATGGTAACTACGATAGTGAGACGCTCTGGCAATACCAGAACCTGGTTCAGGGACTTATTGGATACTGCTATGATAATGTGAACTCTAATAACAGAAATTATGCTGATAATGAGGGAGTCTACCTGGATGGAGCTACCGATGATGCAGTAGTAACCAGTTCGACCAATGTAATGCGTCGTTATGCAGTTAATACAATGACTACCAGTCAGGATCCTTTTGCTACCTACTGGGATCGCGATTACAGGTCAATCAGGAACTGCAATCTCTTTTTAAAAGACAGGCGTGGTTATAATACTAAGTTTATTCTTAACAGCCATTGGAACGATCTGGTAAAAAACAGGCTCCAGGGCGAGGCTTTTGCACTCCGTGCCTTTTTTGAATGGGATCTTCTGCAGAAATTCGGAGGAAAAGGAACAGATGGTACAATGCTCGGGTTCCCGATAGTTACTGATGTATTCAATGCTACTGACGATATCAATCTTGCACGTAATACGTATGATGATTGCGTTAAGCAGATAATTGCAGATTGCGATTCAGCATGGAAATACCTGCCGATAGCACACCGTGACTACCTTGTTGCTGCCGCCGATTTGGGTTATGCCGGTGGGAAATACTGGAACCGGTTCGACGGAATTACAATGAGAGCTATCAAAGCACAGGTATATCTTACATGGGCAAGCCCGAGGTTCAATCCGGCAAATAATGTTTCCCGCTGGGACAGTGCTGCATATAATGCCAAAAAAGTTATGGATTTCAAAATGACAAAGGATGTTGTTGTAGGCAATACTAATAGTTTCAATCCAACTAATGGAGTTGTATGGACAAACCCCAACTCACCTGAAATAGTATTTGGAACTCGTTGGAATACAAGTAATTTGACTATGGAGAGGTTGTTTTATCCGGGTGGTTTCCAGGGAACAGCATCGGTTGGAGCAACACAGGAACTGGTAGATGCATTCCCGATGGCAAACGGGCGTCCCATAACTGATCCGCTCAGCTTATATAACCCTGCAAATCCATATACAGGCCGTGATCCGAGATTCTATAGCTCTATTTTTTATAACACTGCACCGGCTAAGCTGAATAACACGGGTGCCACAATGTATACCTTTGAAAACTGGAACGCAGGTCCGACAGTTGGTAAAGATGCTGCCGGTACAAAATCAGACAATACCCGTACTAATTATTACATTAAGAAGTATATTTTTATGGGCTATAACCCAACTGCTGCATCACCTTCATCAGTGACACATTCCAAGTTCATCGTTCGCTGGGCACATATGGTACTTACATTTGCTGAAGCAGCCAACCATGTTACGCACAACCCCAATACAGCATTGTATGGCATGACACCAAAAGCTGCTATCAAATTACTTCGTGTAAGAAAAACATACGATAACGCTACCGGACTGTCAGCTACTGATCCGTATCTTGATGAACAAACAACCGAAGCCGCATTTGATGCGTTGGTTAAAAATGAGCGCAGGATTGAAACCTGTTTCGAAGGAATGAGATTTTATGACCTTCGCCGCTGGACAACCGATGCCACCTGGGGAACTGTAATAAATTCACCGGTTCATGGTGCTTATATAACCCAGGTTCCAGGAACTCCTGTAACATATACATATAACCTGAATTATGTGGTTGAGGTACGTAATTTTCCTTCACCTTACAATCCAATACCTTACAGCGAGATGTTGAGGATGAGTAAACTTATTCAGAATGAGGGATGGCCTTCATGGAACTAAAACTTAAAAAGAAACAGATATGAAAAAGTTATTAGCTTTTATAATTCTTTCAATAGCAATGGTTTCATGCTATGATAATTATATTTACGATTTTACCTATACCGGCATATATTTCCCTTACCAGATGGATGTCCGTACTTTTGTGGTAGGTGAGGGGATGAAATTTGAGGTTGGTGCTGCGTTAGGCGGAGTCAGAGAGAACACTATTAACCGCAATGTGAGCTTTATTCTTGATAATGCGCTGATTACACCAGCAAGACTTGCACTAATGAAAGCGGCTTCTCAGCCTTATATAAAGAATCCTGCAACCCCTGTTGTAACATTGCTGCAATTACCTGCAAACTATTATACAATCAGCAATCCAACTACGATGGTAATTAAGACAGGTCAGCATTCGGGAACAGTGACCATAAAACCGGACTCTGTTGCTTTCCTGAACGATTCTTTAAAAACAATGTATTCCACCTATGCCCTGCCATTTCGTATTACTGCAGCAGATGCCGATTCTATGCCTTACCTTAAAAGAACCAATATTGTTGGTGTAAGGTTTGAGAACATGCTTTTCGGAAACTACTGGCATGGTGGAGCAGCATTGGTCAATCGTCCGGGTAAAGTGGATACAACAATGATTTACAGGTGGGCTGTTAATGATATTGCATCAAAAATATGGACACTTACCACGTTCGGACCAAACACCCTGGTTACCAATGGGTACTTTAGTCAGACAACTACCAAGACTGAGTTAAAACTCGTTCTTAAAGGAAACAAGGTTTATGTGAGTACTGCTGCCGGTTCAACCTATACTTATGTGCCGGATGCAGTGGGTACTTTTAACCGAGCAAAACTGATTCAGGACAGGAAGATCTTCCTGAAGTATACTTATACAGTCCCCGGTGTCGGTGGTTTTACGTATCACTGCACTGATACACTGATTTTCCGTAACAGGCTCCGTGATGGTATAAATGAGTGGCAGGATGAGAATCCTTCGCACTATACGAAGTAGTCTAATGTCCCTGATTTATTAATCAGCGACCGTATATAATTAGCACTGTCTTCCGGGAGGAAGACAGTGCTTTTTTATAACATGAACTCAGGTACAAAATAATTTTGTATCTTGTACATAATATATAAATATTCCTCACACCCGACTATGAAAATAAAGCTATTAGTTCTGTTTTTTTTAATTGTAGTTTTTGGAAAGATTTCCGCACAGTTACCACAGGATGTTTATAAAAAACCTCTTAAAGAGGTGCTTGTCGATTTAGAGAAGAAGTACAATATTAAACTTGAGTATAGTGAAAACTTAGTGAAGGGTATCAACGTTTTATACCCGACATGGCGCTACAGGATTGATACTGAAACGACGCTGACCAATATCCTGATGCCTCTCGATATGGTCTTTCAGAAAAAAAGCGATAATGTTTACCAGATTGCAAAATTCGAATATTATCGTAAAACATTCGAAGAGGGGAAGAGGCACCTCGATCAGCTCCTTGCAAGCTATCCAACAGTTCAGGATTGGGAGCAGCGAAAAAAAGAGCTTCGTAGTTGTTTCCTTCAACAGTTGAGGCTTTCACCACTTCCGAAAAAGACTCCTCTTAATCCGATTTATACTCAAAAACGGGTGATGGATGGCTATACTATTGAGAATGTTGCTATTGAGACATTACCCGGAGTTTATCTTTGTGGTTCTCTTTACCGTCCTTCGAAAGGAAAAGGCCCTTTTGCGGCAGTACTCAGCCC
Organism: Bacteroidia bacterium; assembly: GCA_026391475.1. Classification (GTDB taxonomy): domain Bacteria; phylum Bacteroidota; class Bacteroidia; order Bacteroidales; family VadinHA17; genus LD21. Next base: position 67,707 of record JAPLED010000065.1, read on the forward strand.
CCACGGTCATTTCCCAAGTGCAGACCTGAATGAATATGGTCGTTACCGTCCGGACCAGCAATATCGTTGTGCAACATTGGCAAGGATGGGAGCAGTTGTTTTCAGCTATGAAATGTTTGCCTGGGGTGAATCGCTGCTTCAGGTTGAAAAAGAGGTACATAAAACCGGATTGGCTCTTACAATGCAAACATTGAATAGTATCAGGGTACTCGATTTCCTTACTTCACTACCTTATGTCGATCCAAAAAGGATTGGTGTTACTGCTGCTTCCGGAGGTGGTACTCAATCTTTTCTTATAACAGCTCTCGATGACAGGATAGCGGTAAGCGTTCCGGTTGTTATGGTGTCGGCATCTTTCTTTGGCGGATGTCCATGCGAAAGCGGTTTGCCAATTCATTCATGTACCAATCTTGGAACTAATAATGCCGAGATTGCAGCAATGGCTTCACCTCGTCCGATGTTGGTTGTTTCTGAAACAAGCGACTGGACACAGACCGTTCCGACCATAGAATTTCCTTACCTGAAAAAAGTATATAGCCTGTACGGAAAACCTGAAAACATTGAGAATGTGCATATTGAAAACGAAGAACATAATTATGGTATTACAAAACGTCTGGCCATGTACGATTTTATGGCACGTCAACTGGGACTGAATATTAACGCTATTAAAGATAAAGCAGGTAAAATTGATGAATCGAAATGCACCATTGAGAAATATGATGCAATGCTGGTATTCGGAAAAGAGGGGAGCCTTCCTGCAAATGCAGTTAAAGGTCCGGATGCTATCTGGGAGGTATTGAAGTCGCTGCAATAATACATGAACTCACCCCCCGTCCCCCTCTCTGCTTCGCAAAGAGGGGGTGTAACACATTGTATATTAGTAAATTCTCCCTCTTTGCGAAGCAGAGAGGGGGAAAAGAAGGGGGTGAGTTCGTGTGGCAAGGATTCTTCACCCTCTAACCACCTGGTGTTTCGCAATATATTCTGGATCAATATCAATCCCTGAACCTGCTCCTGATGGTACTGTTACCACTCCGTCATCACTCGATAGGGTAGATGTTTTGCATTCAAAAGGGAGTTCGTTGTTGAAGCCTTTAAACTCATGATAGGGGCCGGCATTAGGTATCGCCGAGACGAAATGCATCATATAAAGGTACCCTAATCCGGATCCTGAAATATGAGGTGTGCATTGCTTGCCGAAAGAATTTGCCATTCTTGCAACTTTCATCGACCTGATCATTCCTCCGAAATAGAACATGTCGGGCTGAACAATCTGAAGTGCATCGCTGCCAATAAGCCAGCGGAACATGTGAATGCTTGGTTCCTGCTCCCCACCTGCTATAGGTATCGATAAAGCATCAGCTACATCTTTTGTCTCTTCATACCAATCGAATGGAACGGGTTCTTCATAAAAGTCTATTTTATATTCTTCCATTATCCTGCCTATTCTTATCGCTTCATCTGCTGTATATGAACCGTTAGAATCAGCATAAATAACCATTTTATCTCCGAAAGTTTTTCTTACAAGAGGGATAAGTTTTTCTGTTCTTCCTTTTGGCTCCTCAAAATTATTGCTCATCCTTCCGCCTGCTTTAAACTTCAACGCTTTAGCTTTGGATTCCCCAACCTCCTTCTTAAGATGTTCTATTGTCAACTCAGGACTGATACCACGTTCTCCATTAGCCTGATAAACAGCAATCCGGGGATTATGAATTTCTCCGATAAGTTGTCCTATCGATTTATTTACTATATGGCCAAGCATATCGAGTATTGCAAATTCGATAGTTGCTAAAGGAACCCACAAAGCCAGATTCTGCATCTTATAATTGCTCTGGTAAACATAAACCTCTTCAAAGAGAGCTTCAAGATCACGGGCATCTTTACCAATGAAGAATGGTTGAAGACGGTTAACAAAAACAGGGTAGAGCGACTTCATCTGGTCGTTATTGGCAACAGATATACCGACAGCGCCATCTTTGGATCTGACTCTGCAGAGAAAATTGTTATTAAACTTTAAAAGTTCGAGAGTTTCTATAATTATGGGTGATTGAAACTGTTCTTTCTTCAGAACAGGCCTTCTGATAATTTCATCCAGCGTTTTATATTTCTCATTTATTTTAGCTGATTGAAAGGAAAGACCAGGCAGGGCGACAGCCACACTTCCTGCAAGAGTTGTTTCAATGAACTGACGTCTTGTATGTTTCATGATTACATGAGTTTTTTAGCAATAACATATTTTATAAAACCTACTTCTCCCATTTCGCTTTCCATGCAGGATATTTATCAAAAACCTCTTGTGGTGCAGTTGTGTACCAACTATAGCCATTACGTCTTTCATATCCAATCTCTTCCAGTGCCTTCTTCTTGATCCCGTCACGATCGCAAACGTAGGGCAATTCAGTTTCCAGATCATAAAACCTTGCCCACATGTCTCCGGCTTTTGGATCGGAAATTATCCTTCTGTCTTTCAATCCATCCTTGTTTGTGAAACTCTCCCACCTTGTATTTTTTATTCTGTGCGAATCGAGCCATTCAATTGCCCCGTGAACCGATTTAATTATTACAGGAGAAGGATCAGGAATTTCCATCAGCAGATTTATTATCCCAACCGATTCGGCTCCACTGAACGATGGCAATTCATATGAACGGGCTTTGGCAGGCAGGAATGTGTTTTCATCATGCTGGGCACACCAGACTGTCGGTTTACTCTTAACTATTATCTGTGTCTTAAGTATGCAATCAATTCCCTTACCGAATGCAGTTTTTGTTTTTGCAACGACATCATCGGTGGCCACAAATGAGTATAATGGATTTTTATTGAAAATATCTTTAAGCATTTCCATTATATTAACAACACAATTATCATTGTATGTAATATGAGTATAGTATCCTTGGCGAAGAGGGTAGAACATAGGCCATCCGCCATTATCATATTGTGCTTCAAGGATATAATCAAGGCCTTTCTTAAATACCTGACTGTATTTTTCAACTTTGGTATTGTTATACATCCTGGCCAGGAACTTCATTTCGGTAGTAGTTGCATCATTATCCAGAATGGCATCAAGGGTGTCTTTTTTTCTCAGCAGATTAGTTTTTTCTGCGTCTGTTAACGGCTTATGCATGGGAAAGTTTTTTGGCCAGCCTCCTGAGCTCCTCTGGTAAAGAAGAACATTTTCTGCCACTGCTTTAGATTCTTCCGAACCATACCATGAATCTGGCATCTGTGTGGCTACATATTTCCACGAACGCTGACTGATAGAAGTTTGTGCATTGACAATGTGTGCCCCAAATGAAAGCGCAAGAATGGCTAAAATAGTTTTTAAAAATTTTCTCATAGGATCTTGATAAAAGTTAAAGTATTTTTTAATAGTCTGAAAAATAATTTTTTACCGGATAAACTTCGGAGCAGGTGCGCCTGATGAAGGAACCGGTAATCCATCAATGGTCTTTGGCTCCATTATTTCGACACGCGTTCCATCTCCGTCATAATAATTAATCTGCCTTTTCCTGTTAATACCTGTTTTCATTTCGGTTGGAATCCTGGAACCTTCGGGGAGTTTCCGGCTTTGTAATATTTTACCGGAGGTTGCTACGTCATCGACTACAAGACAAATATGATTCATGGTACCCTTACGATCTGTTGATGGCTCTTTTTCAAACAACATGAACTCGATATAGTCATCTCCTTCAGGGACTTTCATATTTACCCAGCTTAGCATTGTCCCGTTGGAACTCCCGCGCCAGATCTCTTTAAATCCGAGAATATCGCGATAGAATTTCATAGCAGAATCGATATTTGCAACCATTATACCAACATGGCTCATGTGGTCAGAGATTCGGGTATCGGGCATATCTTTTCCAAAATTCTGCATGGTCCAGCCATTGGGTGTATATTGAACAATCTCACATATTATGCCATTCGGGTCAGTAACAAAATAGTTTAAATTACCGGTTCGTCCTGCCGGAGTTTTTTCAGGTACTTTAATACCTTTTGATGCCATGTATTGACGCATTCCTTCAGCATCATCCGTCTCAATGGCAAAATGATAAAGCCGGTCGCTGCCTGAAGCTCTTTCAGGGAAAATTTCAATTACCTGGCGATCGTTTATCTTGATATATGTCAGAGTCAGTTCATCGCTGTTATTCTTTTTCAGGGAATATGGTTCAGCATAACCAAGAAGGTCTTTGTAGAAAGCACGTGCCTGATCAATATTTTTTACAAAAAATGCAGCATGAGCCACACCTGTAATTTTTGGGCGTTTTACATTCCTGGTCATCTGTGAGTGAAGTGGTAATAGCCCTGCAACCAGTACCAGAACAGTTATTAAAAAACATCTTTTCAAATGATGATTATTTTTCCTTGTAACTGAAATCTTCATATTCTTATTTCCTCCGGTTCGAAATATATAAAAATTTGTCCGGGTATCGGCATTTCCTATTAATATTCTGCTTAAAGGAGATCATGGATTTTACCTGGTAGAAATACCTGTTAAAAAATGCTACGCTGAAAGTATAGGAGCCATTATTTTGGAAGAAATGAAATAATTTCTACATTTACCTCAATTGTTTTTCGATTTGAAATTATTAGAAATTAAGTACTTAGAATTCAGGAACTCCAAACTCTATACTTATTAATTAAATCCTTATCAAATGAAAAAAAGAAGTTTTATTACGATTGTTCTGTTAATGGCTGTTACCGGCATGATCTTTTCAACTTTCTATTCATGTATGCCGGTAAAGAAAAACATAGGATTGCAGTTGTACTCTCTACGCGATTCTATTACAAAAAATGTGCCTGGAGCTATTGCTAAAGTGAGTAAAATGGGTTATAAATTTGTTGAGCCGGCAAGTTATGCCAACGGAAAGTTTTACGGTTTAGATCCTGTAGCTTTTAAAGATCTTTGTAAGGCTAATAAAATGACTGTATTGAGCTCACATACCGGCAGAAATGCACCAGATGCAACAAATAAGGCAGAAACTATGGCCTGGTGGGATGCTTGTATTGATGCCCATGTTGCTGCCGGTGCAAAATATATTGTACAGCCATCAATGGGACAGACTGCATATAAAAGTATTGAAGGACTGAAAGCATATTGCGATTATTTTAATGAAGTAGGTGCAAAATGTAATGCAAAAGGTATCCGTTTTGGTTATCATAATCATGATAAGGAATTCTCTACCAAGCTGGAAGGACAAACAATCTACGACTACATGCTCGCGAATACCGATCCGAAAAAAGTCATGTTCGAGATGGATCTTTACTGGGCTGTTGTCGGAGGAGCAAATCCTGTCGATTATTTCAATAAATATCCCGGACGTTTTGAACTATGGCACATAAAAGATAAAGAAGAGATTGGCGCAAGCGGAATGATGGATTTTGCTGCCATCTGGAAAGGTGTTGCTAAATCCGGAATGAAGTATGGCGTCGTAGAGGTGGAAAGGTACAACTTCGACGAGTTTACAAGCTGCCAGAAGAGCATTGATTTCCTGAATGCTGCTGACTATGTTGTAATGCCTAAAAAGAAATAGCTGATTATTAATTAGTTTTCTTATTTAAGGGAAGATCATAGAAATAGTTTTTTATGTGATCTTCCCTTTTTTTTCTTATATTTATTTCTTACCAATCAATCAAAAAAGATGAAGATCAGGATTACTTTTTTCATTTTTATGACATTGTCATTTGCAGGATGTCAGAACAATTATTTTACAGCAGAAGATTATCAGTCAGTTCTGAAAATCGATTCTCATGTTCACCTGAACAGCGATAAGGGCTACTTTGAAGATCAGGCCATGAAAGATAATTTTATGCTGATCACTCTGGGAGTCGATCATTCAGATTCTGCTTCGGTAAAACAGCAACTTGATTATGCACTTTTATCAACAAAAAAGTATCCCGGAAAGGTTTTCTACGGGGCAACCTTTTATTTTGATACGGCAGGATGGGGAACAGATAATTGGAGTAAAAAAGTGATCTCTCACCTGAATACCAATATTTCGGGAGGGGCAATTTCTGTCAAGATCTGGAAAAACATCGGAATGACTGTTACCGACAGAAACGGTAAGTTTATTATGGTTGATGACCCTGCGATTAAACCTGTGATAGATTTCATAATCAGTAAGAATCTACCTATCACAGGCCACCTTGGTGAACCGCGTAACTGCTGGCTTCCTCTGAACGAAATGACGGTAAGCAGCGACAGTAGTTATTTTGCCCGTAACCCGCAGTACCATATGTTCCTCCATCCGGAATATCCTTCTTATGAAGATCAGATAAATGCACGGGATCACCTTCTTGAGATGCATCCAGACCTGAAATTTATCGGGTGCCACCTTGGCAGTCTCGAATGGAACGTAGACGAACTCGCCAAAAGGCTCGATAAGTTCCCGAATTTGGCGGTTGACATGTCTGCCCGCATCTGCCATCTTCAATACCAGTCAGCCAAAGACCGCGAAAGAGTTCGTAATTTTTGCATAAAGTATCAGGACAGGCTGTTGTACGGTACCGACCTTGCAGATAGTGGGACCAATAACGGTGAAGGGCTTGCAAAACGGATACATGAAACCTGGCTTGATGACTGGAAATATTTCACTTCAAAAGATGAGATGACTTCAGATTTGTTCAAAGGGAAATTTGTAGGGCTTCAGCTTCCAAAAGAGGTGGTCAAAAAAATATTTAGTGAAAATGCGATCAAATGGTATAAGCTGAATAAATTGGCTCAATAAAAAGTTTCTTTTCAAAAAATATTTGCTTATATTTACACGTGAAAGTACACGAGTAAGTAATTGTAATGATTAAATTAAAATACAGATAACTAATCACTTATCCTAATCACGATGAAGACAAGACCACATCACTTAAATCAGAATTTCACTCAGCCCTTCCTCAATTATTTTTTGAGGACGATTCTGATATTTTGTATTGCTGTACCACTACTGTTTTTGACCCGGTGCAAAACAGATATAACTGCCATTTATGAAACCGGAGTACCGGCATTTCATAGATGGGCGCCAACTCCGCCAATGGGATGGAACAGCTGGGATTGTTACGGTCCTACAGTTGTTGAAAATGAAGTTAAGGCAAATGCCGATTATATGGCAAAAAATCTTAAGAAATTTGGTTGGGAATATGTTGTTATAGATATACGCTGGTATATCGAAAACGATAAAGCCGGTGGTTATAACGAAGATAATCCGATATACATCCTTGATGAATATGGCCGTTTAACTCCGGCTCTGAACCGCTTCCCTTCAGCGGCAAATGGTAAAGGATTTAAACCAATTGCTGATTATATCCATAGTAAGGGCCTCAAATTCGGAATCCATATAATGCGGGGTATCCCTGTTATTGCTGTAAAGAAGAATACACCTATTCTAGGCAGCAGCGCTAAGGCCCAGGACATCTATACAACTGAGGGACAGTGCATGTGGCTCAGGGATATGTACACAATTGTTGCAGGTAAACCGGGGGCACAGGAGTACTATAATTCCCTGTTTCAGCTATATGCCTCATGGGGACTTGATTTTGTAAAGGTTGATGATCTTTCAGGACGCACCAAAGAAATTGAAATGGTGAGAAAAGCCATTGATAATTGTGGAAGGCCGATAGTAATTAGCATTTCTCCTGGCGGAGACAGGCCTGAAACGGCTGATTTTCTGAAGAATAATGTAAATATGTGGCGCACTTCGAATGATTTCTGGGATAACTGGCCGCAGCTTAAGAATCAGTTTTCAATTCTTCCCCGGTGGGTTTCACTTGGCGTTAAAGGTTGTTACCCTGACGGTGATATGCTTCCTCTTGGTAAAATAGGATTAAGGGCCGAACGCGGACAGTCACGTATGAGCGGATTCACGAAAGATGAACAATATACTTTAATGTCACTTTTTGCCATTTTCCGTTCACCATTAATGTTTGGCGGTGATCTGCCAGGCAACGATGAGTTTACACTATCATTGATCACAAACAAGGATGTTCTGGAAGTTAACCAGCACAGTATAAATGGTAAGCAACTTTTCAGGGAAAATGATATGATTGCATGGACATCTGACGATCCGAAAACAGGCGATAAATATCTGGCCCTTTTTAATGCCTCCGATCAACTACCGATTTTAAAAGGTCAGGATACACTTGGTATTGCGGTACCTGATGCAACTCCAATAACTGTTAAATTTGAACAGCTCGGCTTAACAGGAACTCATACTGTTAAAGATTTATGGAGCAGGGAAAAACTTGGAAAATTTACAAATGAATTCACCCGGACCATTAACCGTCATGGTGCCGGACTTTATAGAATACATTAAAAACGAATTAAAACCTTTCACAATGAAACGATTGAAAATCTTAATTCTTTTTGTGGCATTTATTGCATTCACTGTTTCTTCATCTTCCCAGATTCCTCAGCTTAAAAACAATGGAAAGACAACTCAGCTGATTGTGCATGGAAAACCTTTCTTAATGTTAGCTGGTGAGGCAAACAATTCATCCGGATCGAATATTGCACACATGGAAAAAACCACGAAAGATTTGAGAGAATCCAATCTGAATTCGTTGCTGGTTTCTGTTTCCTGGGAAATTGTTGAACCACAGGAAGGCATTTTTGATTTTAGCTCTGTGGATGAGCTAATCAGGGTTGCCAGAGAGAACGATATGAAATTATGCCTCTTGTGGTTTGCTTCATGGAAAAATGGTTCGAAAACAAAGGGAACCTGGAGTGAGGTGTTTGGGCAGGGAGATGATGCGGATCTGTTCTTCATGGCATGGCAATACTCACGTTACGTTAACACTATTGCAGAAGCAGGGAAGAAAGCGTATAACCTCCCCATGTTTGTTAACTGCTGGATGCCTCAGCCACGACCAAAGCCCGGCAAACCGGGAAATTACCCGAGTGGTGGCCCTATCGTTTCTGTTCTGGATGTATGGAAAGCAGGAGCCCCTTCGGTTGACATTCTGGCACCCGATATTTATGGCGCTGATTTCAAGGATCAGGTCAATAACTTTCACAGGGCCGATAATCCCTTGTTTATACCGGAAACCAGCACAACAGAAGGACCGGCAAGCTGGGCATTTGCAGAACACGATGCTATCTGTTTTTCACCATTCGGAATTGATAACAGAGGAAGCGTCATGGCAAGAGAGTATGCGCTTTTAAACCAATTAATGCCGGTTATTTACGGAGTGATAATCCCTCTTATGGCATCAGGGCATACCGTTCGAACCCATCAGAACCTGCAATATTTCATTTTAAAGTGTTGGTTTATGACAGATAGTTTCATCAGTATTTAACCAGAAACAGAAATCTGCAGAACTGACATATATTGTTTAGTTTTGCAGGTATCTTTAATCATAATTATTATGATCAACATCAGGCAATCTGATATTGCAAAAGAGTTAAATATATCGCGTGTTACCGTTTCTAAAGCCTTAAGAAACCATCCTGACATTTCTATAGAGATGAAAAAGAAGGTGAATGAAGCAGTAAAGAGAATGGGATATGTTCCAAACCTGATTGCAAAACAGCTTAACTCAAGGAAGACTTTTACCATAGGAATAGTGGTCCCTGATCTTGAGAACAACTTCTTTTCTTATGTCGTTGACAGCATGATCGACTATGCAACCGAAAAAGATTATCGTGTAATTCTGACTGTCTCACGCGAAAAAGAAAGTGTCGAGAAACGTAATATTGAAAACCTGATAGGTATGAGAGTAGATGGATTACTTGTATGTAACTCACAGGAAACTAAAGATACATTGATATACTCTCAAATAAAAAGGATGAAGATCCCCTTGGTTTTTTTCGATAGGGTGGTTGCCGATGCCGGTTTTTCAAGTGTGGTTTTTGACGATAGAGCGGGTGCTATATCATCTCTTGATAAGGTAATCGGGGCAGGTTTTACCATGATTGCTCATTTTGCCGGGTTTTCAGGGATTAACATTGGTAAAGAGAGGTGTGAAGGGTATCGTGCATCACTTGAAAAACATGGAATTCCTGTGAGAAAAGATTGGATCATTGAGGGCGGTTATGAGCTAAAAGATGGCCAGAGTTCCTTTATGAAACTTTTAGCTCAGGGTGACATGCCGGAGGTAATTTTTACAGTTAACGACAGGGTTGCTCTGGGTGCTTATAAAGCTGCAAAGGAAGCCGGTCTCAGGATCCCCGAAGATATAGGGATATTTGGTTATGGGTTCAGTGAAATTACCGACTTCTTTGATCCTCAACTGACTGTAATTAATCAGGATCCCAGGAAAATGGGACTGGAGGCTATCAGACTCCTACTAAATGAGATTGAGAAAAAAACTAAAACCGGCCAGAATAAAATCTACATCGAAGAAGAATTCCTTTGGAGAAAATCTGTTAAGCGTAAAGTGAAAAAGTAAATATTGCTTATTTTTGCAGGCTTTTAACAGCAGTACCGGTTAATTTCAATTTTCTTTAGATATTCTCGTACATGATTACAGTGTCAAATCTTAGTATACAGTTTGGGAAACGTACATTATTTCAGGATGTTAATCTGGTTTTTACCCCCGGCAACTGTTACGGGATAATTGGTGCCAATGGTGCAGGAAAATCAACATTTCTGAAGATGCTTTACGGAGAGGTGGAAAACCGTACAGGATCAGTGTCGTTTGGACGCGGAGAGCGATTGTCTGTCTTGAAACAGGACCATTTTGAATTCGATGAATGTGTTGTGCTCGATACCGTTATGATGGGACATATTCAGTTATGGAATATCATGAAAGAAAAGGACAGCATTTATACAAAAACTGATTTCTCAGACAAAGACGGAATCAGGGCATCCGAACTGGAAGAAAAATTCACTGAGATGGATGGTTGGAATGCAGAGAGCAATGTTGCCAGTTTGTTGAGTGGTTTGGGAATTAAAGAGGAACAGCACCATAAACTGTTAAAAGAGCTTATTGGAAAAGAAAAGGTGAAAGTGCTGCTGGCTCAGGCCTTATTTGGAAAACCCGATAATCTTTTACTGGATGAACCAACCAATGACCTTGATCTTGATACCGTTAACTGGCTCGAGAATTATCTGTCTGAATTTGAAAACACAGTATTGGTAGTATCGCACGACCGCCATTTCTTAGATTCGATATGTACACAAATAATCGACATTGATTTTAGCAGGGTGCAGCAATTCTCGGGTAATTACAGTTTTTGGTATGAGTCTAGTCAATTGGCCCTCCGGCAACAGCTTACCCAAAATAAAAAGGCCGAGGAGAAAAAAAAAGAGCTACTGGAATTCATTGCCCGGTTCAGGGCCAATGTAAAAAAGTCAAGACAGACTACCAGCAGGAAAAAGATGATTGAAAAGCTTAATATCGAAGAAATTAAACCCTCAACCCGCAAATACCCGGGTATAATTTTCACGCCCGGACGCGAACCCGGGAATAATATTCTGACAGTGAAGGGACTGAGCAAAAGCGTTGATGGTAAGACTTTATTCAAAAGCCTTTACTTTACGGTAAATAAAAATGACAAAATAGTTTTTCTGTCAAGAGACTCCCGAACCATGACCGTTCTTTTTGAAATCCTGAAAGGTCATGAAAAGCCTGATCACGGCTCATTCGAATGGGGACAAACCATAGTAAAAGCCTATCTTCCATTAGAAAATGAAAAGTTCTTTGAAATGGATGTCAATTTAATTGACTGGTTGTCACTGTATTCTGAGGATACCAGCGAATTTTATCTTAGAGGCTTTCTTGGAAAAATGCTTTTTTCCGGAGAGGACATCTATAAAAAGGTGAATATTCTTTCAGGCGGAGAGAAGGTCCGGTGCATGATCGCGCGCATGATGATACGCAATGCAAATGTTATGCTTTTGGATACCCCCACAAACCATCTGGACCTTGAGTCAATTCAGGCATTTAATAATACTTTGATCAGGTTTAAAGGAAATATTCTAATGTCCTCTCACGATCATGAGTTTATTCAAACCGTATGTAACCGGGTTATCGAAATAGCACCCAAAGGAATGATCGACAAACAGATGCAATATGATGATTACATATCGGACGAAAAACTGATGGAAAGAAGGAATAGTCTTTATTAGAGTTTTTTATTAAATGACTATCGGTATTGATTAATAAAACCAGAAAATTTTTGAGTAAGGTTGGTTTTGAGATGGTTTAAAAATAACATGTTTTGGACTAAAGTCCACAATCAACTCATTATCAATAATCCCGGACTTAAGTCAGGGATTATTCAGCAACCTTAAAAATCGGGCTTTCCGCGTGCCGCTGAAGCTTCAGCGGAGGCGCAAGCCCTTAATTCTTCTTTATTCTTGATTCCTGACACTCATATTTTATTATTCTATAAATCCTTCCAAAGGGTTGTCTTAAAAACCCCTTTTTAACCACAGTAAAACCATTGCGATCTTTGCAGTTAATGTTTTTTCTTTTCCTTCTCTGATAAAAATTTATTTCTGAAAATTAGTTGCATGGCAAAAAAATTATTACCTTTATTTATTAAAGTAATCGCGAAAGTTACCGTGTAAGTAAATATTTAATTTTTTGTTTTATGAAGAAGATCGTAGTTGCCGGAGCAGGAGGTTTTATTGGCGGGCACCTTGTTAAAGAGTTGGTTAAAGCAGGACAGCAGGTTAGAGCTGTTGATCTTAAACCCCTGAATGAATGGTACCAGGTTTCACCTGATGCTGATAATCTTGTCCTTGACCTCAGGCTCAGAGATAACTGCTATCAGGCAGTGAACGGGTGTCATGAAGTCTTTAATCTTGCTGCCGATATGGGTGGCATGGGCTTCATAGAAAATAATAAAGCCGCCTGCATGATCAGCGTTTTGATCAATACCCACCTTCTTATTGCGTCAAAAGATTGCGGTATCGAGAGATTTTTCTATGCATCTTCTGCCTGCGTCTATAACGGTGAAAAACAGACCGATCCTGATAACCCCGGACTAAAAGAATCTGATGCTTATCCTGCATTGGCAGAAGATGGTTACGGGTGGGAAAAACTGTTCAGCGAACGCATGTGCCGTCATTTTTCAGAAGATTTCGGGCTGACAACCAGGATAGCAAGGTTTCACAATGTTTATGGACCTTCTGGTACTTTTGACGGTGGCCGGGAAAAAGCACCTGCAGCAATCTGCCGTAAAGTGATTGAAGCAGGTATTACCGGGAATAAAGAGATCGTGATCTGGGGCGATGGTCTTCAGACTAGAAGTTTTATGTATATTGACGATTGCATAAAGGGAATACAAGATATTATGTACAGTAATATCGAAGAACCTATCAACCTGGGAAGCAGTGAGATGGTATCGATAAACGTACTTGTCGATATTGTTGAAGATATTGCAGGGTATAAGCTTAAAAGGATATATGATCTGAAAGCTCCGAAAGGAGTAAGGGGGCGTAACTCTGAAAATACTCTTATAAAGAAATACCTTGGATGGGAGCCCTCAATACACCTCAGAAATGGGATGAAAAAAACATACGATTGGATAAGCGTGCAGGTTGTTAACGAGAACAGGAGTAAAAAAGGGGTTAATCGCTTCAATAAATAAGTCACATCTGTTGATGAAAAACAAAAAGGTCCTGGTCAGCGGCTGTTATGACCTGCTTCATGGCGGGCATATAGCTTTTTTCAAAACAGCTTCATCTTATGGGGATTTATACGTCAGTATCGGCAGAGATGAAAATCTTCTCTTTCTGAAAGGAAAGAAACCGGTTTTTTCTGAGGATGAACGGTTATATATCGTAAAGTCGATTAAATATGTTTATAATACTTTCCTTGCCTCAGGAACAGGAATGCTCGATTTTGAACCGGACATGAAGAAGATAAAGCCAGATATATTTGTTGTTAACCACGATGGCCATACTCCTGAGAAAGAGAATCTTTGTAAAAAACTGGGAGTAGAATATATTATACTGGAGCGTATTCCGGAACCGGGATTGCCGGCACAATCGAGTTCCGGAACAAAAAGGGATATGAAGTTCCCTTACAGGTTATGCCTTGCAGGTGGCTGGATTGATCAGCCATGGGTATCAAAGATGCATCCGGGATCGGTAGTCGTTGCGCAGATCTGGCCAACTATGGATTTTAACGACAGGTCGGGTCTGGCTACGAGTTCAAGGAAAGTCGGGATACAGATCTGGGGCGACAGATACCCCGACGGTGACCATGAACAAAATGCAAGGTTGTTGTTCGGAGCCGAAAATCCTCCCGGTAAAGTGTATGTCTCCGGGTCGCAGGATCAGATCGGACTATTATACCCCGGTATAAACAGGCTATATTATAACGGCGGATATTGGCCTGAGAGAATCGAATCAACAACTGAAAAAGATATCTGCGACTGGCTTTCAGATATTCTTCACCTTGTTCCGCTTGAACCTCGTCCTGAAGGGTATGATCCGCTGAAAGTTATGCACTTGGAAAAACCTTTGATCAGAGAACTGGGTGAGGCAGGTGATCTGTGTTGGGAGGCTATCCTTAAAAAAGATGTTAACGGCCTGGGAAAAGCATTGACCAATACTCTTCTTTCATGGAAAAAAATATTGCCTCTCACAGTACCTGACTGGGTGATGAAAGAGATGGAGTCAAAATATTTTCCGAATTATCCGGGTGCAATTACCTCCGGAAGCGGAGGAGGTTATGTTATTGTCGTTTCGGAAACGAAAATCGAAGGATCTATTAAAATAAAAATCAGATACTAATATTTTAAATCTAACAACCATGAAATTAAATCTCTTTAGAAAATGTAGTTTGCTGATTCTGTTAGTTGCAGGAATAGCTTTTTCTATTTCAGCTCAGCAGCCAAAACCTCCGGTTGCAGAAAGACCTTACAAACCTACTGACGAGTCACTCAGGCAATATCAATATCCTGAGTGGTTCCGTGATGCCAAATTTGGTATATGGTCGCACTGGGGACCTCAGGCAGTACCACGTCAGGGCGACTGGTATGCCAAAAGGCTTTATCAGGAAGGAAGTCCGGGTTATAAATACCATGTCGAGCATTACGGACATCCCTCCGAATTCGGTTACAAGGATATTATTCCACTCTGGAAAGCAGAGAGATGGGATCCTGAAAAACTGATGGAACTCTATAAAAAAACAGGTGCAAAATACTTTGTCAGCATGGGCACTCATCACGATAATTTTTTTCTGTGGAACTCAAAGCTCAATAACTGGAATTCTGTTAATATGGGCCCGAAGAAAGATGTTGTCGCACTCTGGCAGCAGGCAGCAAAAAAGCAGGGTCTCAAATTCGGAGTTTCAGAGCACCTGGGTGCCAGTTACACATGGTTCCAGACTTCCCATGGCGCTGATAAGCAAGGACCTAAGGCCGGTGTTCCATACGATGGTGCAAACCTCGATTATCAGGATCTGTATCACGCAAATGCTACACCGGATGATAAGGATTGGCTGACTAAGAACCCGGCATTTCAACTGGAATGGTATAGAAGCATTAAAGAGCTGGTAGATAACTATCAACCTGATCTTCTTTATTCAGACAGCAAGATGCCATTCGAAGATGTGGGACGCACACTTATATCGCTTTTTTATAATCAGGATATTACAAAAAATAATGGAAAACTCGAAGCTGTCTATACCTGCAAACAACCATCCGGTGGCTTGTGGGTTGAGGATGTTGAACGTGGTGTAAAAGACACAATCATCCAGTACCCTTGGCAGACAGACACATCTATCGGCGACTGGTATTACCGGACCGGTCAGAAATATAAAACCGGTACCGAAGTGATACAGATGCTGGTAGATATTGTGAGCAAGAATGGCAACCTGCTGATCAATGTTGTACAGACACCTGAAGGCGACCTCGAACCCGACATGCTTGCTATCCTTGAAGAGATTGGCGTCTGGACAAACGCAAACGGTGAAGGAATTTATGGTTCACGTCCCTGGAAAATCTATGGGGAGAAACCATCAAACACACCGGTTGCTAAGCGCGGAAGATTCGATGAGAACTATAAATTTACTTCAAAAGATATCCGCTTTACAACAAAAGGCAACACTCTTTATGCATTTTGTCTGGGAAAACCTGAAACCGACGTGATGATTAAATCTCTCGCAAAATCCTCAAAATTAGCCGATAAGGCCATAGCTTCCGTTACCATGGTTGGCAGTAAGGAGAAAATCAGCTGGAAACAGTCAGCTGATGCTCTCACGATTAAAAAACCGGCAAATATGCCAACATGGCAAGTTATTGCTTTTAAAATCGAGTTCAAAAAATAAACTTCTTAGGGTAATCCACGGGTGTCGCAATTCTTTGCGGCACCTATTACTGTAACAGTACCTGCTGACTGTCCATGACCATTCTACATCTCACACATTCACCCCTTCACCTAATTCTTTTCCTTTCATCACTTCAGTATACTTATAAGATAAATCCTAACCTCTTTTCAACTTTGTATTATAAAAAAATGTAAATTTAAATATTGAAATTGAGCTTAATTTACTTTAAAACCTTTATAACCTTAACTAATATTTAATTCTGAAACAAAATGACAAAGAGAAGAGAATTTATCAAAAAAAGCATTTTAGGAACTGCCGGAATAGCCATTGGCGGTATGGGCTTAAGTTCCAGATCATATGCTTCAATCATCGGTGCCAATGACAGGCTTAACCTGGCAGTAATTGGTATCCGCGGCCAGGGGGGTACACACATCAACAGCTGGTGCAGCCTTAAAGAGAGCAAGAATATTCGCCTGAAAACCCTCTGCGATGCTGATGAACAGTATTTTGCAGCAAAGGTAAAAACAGTTGTTGACAAAACAGGAGAGACCCCAACAACTACATGGGATATGCGTAAAGTGTTTGAAGACAAAGAAATAGACGCAGTATCGATGGCTATCCCAAATCACTGGCATGCACTTGGTACAATTTGGGCCTGTCAGGCCGGTAAACATGTTTATGTTGAAAAGCCCGCTACTTATGGTGTTTTTGAAGGCCGGAAAATGGTCCAGGCAGCCCGGAAATACAATGTCCGGGTACAGGCCGGTACACAAAACCGATCGATCCCCGGTGTTATGCAGGCTATGAAGTTCCTGCATGATGGAGGTATCGGTGAGGTGTTTATGTCAAAAGGTCAATGCTATAAACCACGTGATTCTTTCGGAATTGCAAAAGATAGTACACCTCCTGAAACACTTCATTATGAATATTGGTTAGGTCCGGCTCCATACAGACCATATAACGAAAAACATGTACATTATAACTGGCACTGGTTCTGGGCTACAGGAGGTGGTGACACTGCTAATCAGGGTCCTCACCAGTTTGATATTGCCCGCTGGGGACTCAATAAGAACGAACACCCGGTTTCAATATTCTCAATGGGTGGTCTTTACGGAATAAATCCGGCTGAATGCGAACAGGAGACACCCAATACACAAACATCATTGTTTAGGTACAAGGATGGAAAAATGCTGGAATTTGAAACGCGTGGGCGTTATACAAATGGTGAATCAAGTATGGATATCCGGATTGGAAACACTTTTTATGGTACTGAAGGGTACCTCGAACTTGATGGCGGCCAGTGGAAAGCTTTTCGCAAGCGCGAAAACAAACCTTTTGCAGGTTCCGATGTTGGTGAAAGACCTACCGATGTTATGGCAGCCCCCGGTGGATCAAGTCATTATGGTAATTTTATTGATGCAATACGTTCGGGTAAGAATGATGACTTGCATTGCGATATACTTGAAGGATTTATGTCTGCTGCGCTTCCTGCACTTGCCAATATTTCATACCGTCTGGGTCGTGAGTTAATATTTGACGGTACGAAAGAAAAGTTTGTTGAAGACCCCCAGGCAGATAAAATGCTGACAAGAGAGTACCGTAAACCTTATGTTGTTAATGATGAGGTTTAAGTTGATCTTGTACTTGTTTTGATAAATTAATTTGCAGGTTATGAAAGTACAATCATTATCTATTGTACTGTGTGTTCTTGTTTTATCCATTTAATCGTCGATTCTAGTACTCATTTAACTGATTCTGAGGTTAATGCTTATGCAGATGATTTCATTAAAAGGTATTAATAAAAAACAATATAGAAAATGGAAAATCAAAACAATAACAGACGCAGTTTTATTAAAAAAGCCGCTTTGGGCGGATTAATGGCAGTCAGTATTCCCGAAATACTGTCAGCTGCAATGGTTTCCGAAGGAGGAAAGAAAAATACTTTAATGAAAGATAACGTCATCCTTTTCCAAGGTGACTCAATAACAGATTCCGGCAGAAACAAAGAGGATAATTCTTACAACAATGCAAGAGCTCTTGGCTCGGGTTACCCTATGCTGGCAGGTGCTACACTTCTGGAAAAATATGCATCGCTGAATCTTAAAGTATATAATAAAGGTATTTCAGGGAATAAAGTATATCAGTTGGCTGAACGATGGGATAAAGATTGTCTCGATCTTAAACCTGATGTTCTAAGTATCCTGATCGGGGTTAATGATATCTGGCATAAACTGAACGGACAATACAATGGTACTGTTGAGATCTATAAAAAAGACTATATCGCTCTCCTTGAAAGAACAAAAAAGGCGCTGCCCAATGTGAAACTTATTATCTGTGAGCCATTTGCAGTGCGGGGAGTAAAAGCAGTTGATGATAAATGGTACCCTGAATTCTATGACTATCAGAAAGCTGCTAAAGATATTGCCACACAATTCGGAGCAACCTTCGTTCCCTATCAGAAAATATATGATGAGGCACAGAAACAGGCACCGGGTGCTTATTGGACAGGTGATGGTGTTCACCCTTCCCTGGCTGGAGCCCAACTGATGGCACAGGCATGGCTTACAGCTATAAAGTGATTTCTTTGTGTAAGGCACTAAGTTTAACTTCGTTGAGGGCTTCGCCGTTCACAAAGCTGGATTTTAATCTAATTCTTATTACATGAGACAAAATTGGTTGTTCTTTGGGCTGTTTACTCTTGCTATTTTATCTGTGGCCGCTAAGAAAGGTCTTAATTCTTCAGTATTCGATTGGGAAAATGTTAAGGCTAAAAAGGAAAGCTCTGGTGAAGTCAGGAGTTTCTTAAAAAGTCCTACCCGAAGCCTGAAAATGTTTGAAATAAAAGCTATTACATTATATCCAAGTAAGGATGCTCAGGGATATAGTGTTGAGAAAGGGTTAAATGAATTGATTATCATAAAAGAAGGCGTTGCTGAAATCAGTATAAATGATGAGCGAAGAGTTCTCGGTGAAGGAAGTGTAGTTGTCGTGTCAGAAGGCGATAACGTGGAAATAACGAATACACAAAATACAAATGCAGTGTATTACTCATTCCGTTTTAAACCTTATCAAAAGGAAGGTCAGAATAAGACGATAAAAATGATTTCTCCTGTATTCATTGACTGGAATAAAATTGAATTTGTAACATCTGCTAATGGCGGAAGACGCAATATTATGCAGCAACAAACTGCTATGCTGAAGGAACTTGAGATTCATGTTACAACTCTTAAAGAAGGATTACCAAGCCATAATGCACATGTTCATCCGGATGAGGAAATTATTCTGGTACGAAAGGGATTTGTTGAAGAGACCATTAAAGGAAAACCATACAGGCTGGGACCAGGATCTGTAATCTTCTTAACCAATGATGATCTTCATGGTATAAGCAATGCCGGAACAGGTCAGTGTGAATATTATGCAATCAGGTGGCTGACAGAAATGCCGGCAAAATAGTAACTGAAGTACTACTGTTAATTAATTAACAGTTAATTTTGATTTAATTCAATTCGCATTTAATCAATTAATTATATAAAAGCATGAAACAACTTTTTTCTTCTTTAATGACATTATTGATTGCACTTGTCATTTCTTCCGGCGCCCTTTATGGTGAAGTAAAATTGCCGGCGATATTTGGCGATAATATGGTATTGCAGCAACAGACTGATGCAGCTATATGGGGAACAGCTGCAAAAAATGCTACAATTAAAGTTACAACATCATGGAATAATAAAAATTATTCTGCCAGGGCTGGTAATGACGGAAAATGGAAACTTAAGGTTGCTACACCATCAGCAGGCGGACCTTATGAAGTTACTATCAGCGATGGTACAACATTGAGACTGAAAAATGTAATGATAGGGGAGGTTTGGGTCTGTTCAGGGCAGTCGAATATGGAAATGCCTATGAAGGGCTATATGAATCAACCCATAGCAGGATCGATTGAAGCTATTGCAACTTCTTCAAATCCTGCAATCCGTTTATTTACAGTGAAAAAGGCCATAAGCTTGCAACCATTAGATGATTTTTCAGGAAGCTGGAAGAATTGTGAACCTGAAAATGTCAGCGAATTCAGTGCAACTGCTTACTATTTTGGTTTAATGCTGTATGAGACGTTGAAAGTTCCGATAGGACTGATCAATACCAGCTGGGGAGGTACCCGTATCGAACCCTGGATCAGCGAAAATGGATTTCAAAAATTTGATTTTATTAAACTTCCGGATAAAAACCAGCAAGGGACTCTTTCGCAGCAGACACCTACTGTTTTATTTAATGCAATGATAAACCCTATGGTTGGCTATGGTATCAAAGGCGCAATCTGGTATCAGGGTGAATCAAACCGCAATGAAGCGAACCAATATGTCCAGTTGTTGCCAGGGATGGTCGAAAACTGGCGTTCTGTATGGGGTGTTGGCGATTTCCCATTCTACTATGTTCAGATAGCTCCTTACGATTATGGACCAACCGGTTTGAGCTCTGCATATCTGCGCGAAGCTCAACTTAAAGCATCAACTGCAATTCCTGATATTGGTATGGCCTCTATCATGGATATTGGTGAAAAAGATTGTATTCATCCAGCCAATAAAAAGGCCGGGTCTGACCGTCTTGCATTTCTTGCCCTTGCAAAAACCTATGGAAAAGCCGGATTTGCCAGCTCAGGACCTGTCTTCAAGGAAATGATAGTTACAGGTTCGGTAGTAAAGCTGACTTTCAATAACGCAGTCAATGGTCTTACTTCATATGGAAAAGATCTGTCGTGTTTCGAGATTGCGGGTGCAAATAAACGATTCTTCCCGGCCAAAGCATTTATAATTGGTAGTGGGATTACCCTGTTTTGCCCGTCTGTTGCAGAACCTGTTGCTGTAAGGTATGCTTTCAAAGACTTTATTATAGGAGACCTGTTCAATACTGAAGGTTTACCGGCATCATCGTTCCGTACTGATAATTGGGAATAGAAATTTTTTGTTTACTTAAATAATTCTATAGTTATGAAAAAAAATATCTTCTTATTCTTCCTGGTTGTGGCATTTAGTCTGCCAGTCAAATCACAAACAGAAATTACACCTAAACTGGGCAAGGATCCTGTTAAAAAGGTCATTGCAGCAATGACCCTTGAAGAAAAAGCCGGTCTGGTTGTCGGCACAGGAATGAGGATGCCAGGTGCCCCGCCTGCTGCATCTGCTGCAAATACTCCGGCAGCTCCGGTTATCGGGCAAACCCAAAGTCTGGTTGCCGGTGCAGCCGGTACATCTTTTGCAATTCAGTGTCTGGGTATAACACCCATGGTACTGGCTGATGGTCCTGCCGGGTTAAGAATCAGCCCGACCAGGGAGAATGATAAGAATACCTATTATTGTACAGCTTTTCCGGTCGCTACCTTACTCGCCTCGACCTGGGATACTGAGCTGGTAAACAAAGTAGGGCAGTCGATAGGTAATGAAGTTCTTGAATACGGAGCAGACGTTTTGTTGGGCCCCGGAATGAATATTCATCGTAACCCGTTGTGCGGAAGGAACTTCGAATACTATTCTGAAGATCCTTATGTTACAGGTAAAATTGCAGCTGCCATGGTTAATGGTGTTGAGTCGCAGGGCGTAGGCACCTCTGTGAAGCACTTTGCTGCCAACAACGCTGAAACAAACAGGAATTCACTGAATACAAACATCAGCGAACGGGCATTGCGTGAGATTTATCTTGAGGGATTCAGGATTGTCGTGCAGGAAGGTCAGCCATGGACTATAATGTCTTCCTATAACCTCATTAACGGTATTTATACATCTGAAAATCCTGAGCTTCTGACAAACATTTTAAGAAAGGACTGGGGTTTCAAAGGGTATGTAATGACCGACTGGTTTGGGGGTAAGGATCCGGTAGCTCAGATGATTGCCGGAAATGATTTACTTATGCCGGGAAACCCGGGCCAGGTTCAGACAATAATCAAAGCTGTTCAGGATGGTAAACTTGATGTCAAAATATTAGATAAAAACGTTGAAAGAATTCTGAATATAATACTGCAGAGTCCACGATTCAAAGGCTATAAATTTTCCAATAAACCTGATCTTAAAGCTCATGCACAGATAACACGTCAGGCTGCTGCTGAAGGAATGGTATTGTTGAAAAATGTAAATGGTGCATTACCGTTTGGAACTGCAATCAAAAATATTGCTGCCTTCGGTAATACTTCTTATGAAATAATTACCGGTGGAACGGGTAGCGGTGATGTAAATGAGGCTTATAGTATTTCGCTTATAGATGGATTGCAGAATGCCGGTTTCAAAGCTAATGAAGACCTTCATGCACTTTATGCCAACTACCTGAAACTTACAAAAGCAGGCCGCCCGCAAAACAGGGGATTTATGATGGGATCAAAACCCATTGAAGAACTGAATCTCAACCAGGATATAATCAATGGGATGGCAAATTTATCCGATGCAGCGATTATTACGATAGGAAGAAACTCAGGTGAGGGAAGCGATCGTGCCAATGCAAAAGGTGATTTTCAGCTAAGCGATTATGAACAGCAACTCATTAAAAATGTGTCAACTGCATTTAAAGCAAAAGGGAAAAAGGTGGTAGTTATACTGAATGTGGGTGGTGTAATTGAAACTGCGAGCTGGCGAGTTTTGCCAGACGCAATACTTATTGCCTGGCAGGCCGGTCAGGAAACCGGAAATTCAATTGCTGATATCGTAAGCGGTAAGGTCAACCCCTCAGGTAAAATTGCAACCACATTCCCTGTAACTTATGAAGATGTTCCGTCAGCAAAAACTTTTCCCGGAAAAGAATTGCCGGCAGAACAGTCTGCCGATCAGAGCCCTTTGAGTTCGTTCATGAGAATCAGGCCCGCAGTTGTTACTTATGAGGATGGTATTTATGTAGGTTATCGTTACTACGAGACATTTAAGGTGAAACCTGCCTATGAATTTGGGTACGGATTGTCCTACACAAACTTTGCATATAGTAACATTAAACTGAATTCTCCAAAATTTACCGGCAGCATTACCGTTACAATTGATATAAAAAATAGTGGAACAGTCGCTGGTAAAGAGGTCGTAGAACTTTATCTCACTGCGCCAGCAGTAAAACTCGATAAACCGGCTTTGGAACTGAAAGGCTTTGCAAAAACAAGACTCCTCCAACCAGGGGAATCACAAACATTGACTTTTAAAATTGACAGCCGCAACCTTTCATCATTCTACCCTGTCAGTTCATCGTGGATTGCAGAAGCAGGGAAATATGAGGTAAAGATTGGAGCATCATCAAAAGATATAAGGCAAAGTGCTTCCTTCACACTGGCTAAAGATCTTACGGTTAAAAAAGAAAGCGTTTCACTTTTGCCAAAAGAAAAGATAAATGAGCTGAAACCCGGAATATAAATAACATGTTAAGTAAATTATTCGGTTTTCAGGGAATTTGCCGGATTCATAATTGCAGCCTGGTAAGCCTTGTAACTAATGGTAATAAATGTTATTAAAAGGGTCAATATTGCTGCAATAATAAACAGTGGCAGGCCAATTTTAGTCCGGTAAACATAATTTTCTAACCAGTTACTCATAAAAAGATATGCAACAGGGACAGCAATTACTATTCCGATTGTAACAAGTATGAGAAAATCCTTTGATATTAATCTCAGAATTATACTCTCGTTTGCTCCAAACACTTTTCTGATTCCAATCTCTTTTGTACGCTGTTCCACCATATATGACGCTAATCCAAACAGACCAAGGCAGGCAATAAGTATTGCAAGGATCGTAAACAGTGTAAAGATTAATCCGCGTTTTTCATCGGCTTCAAATTGCCTGTTAAACCTTTCAGCCAGATATGTATATGTGAAAGGCTGGTCGGGGAAAACTTCTTTCCATTTTGTTTCGATATAACTCAGGGTCGGTTGGGTATCATTACCGGTGAGTTTTATATATACAACATTATTCCGGGTACGGTAAGCCAGTAAAAGTGATTCGATTTCGTTATACATTCCGGTTTGATGATAGTCCTGCATTACACCGATAACCCTTGCACGAAGTGTGTTCGCATCACCTAACTCAATTTTCTTTCCGATTGGTTCAGACCAGTTCATACGTTTTACGAATGTCTCATTCACAACAATCCCGGTCAGAGTATCAGAAGGCATATCCTGCTGAAAATCACGTCCGTTGATAATTTTGATTCCAAGTGTTTCAACGAAATCATGGTCAACAACAGCAAAATTAACGCCTCTTTGAGACATACCCTGGTCAGTTTCTACATTGAAAAGAAGTTTTCCTGAACCTTCACCAACAGGGGTATCTGTTGCGCTAACATATTTTATATTTGGATTTTCAAGGAGAATTTGTTTCAGAACAGGATACTTTTGAACCATAGCCTGATTCAGCTGAAGGCTGATAACATTTTTCTGATCAAATCCCTGATCCATTGTTTTTAGATAGTTTAACTGCCTGAATACGACCAGTGTACAAATTATCATTATTACTGAAACAGTAAACTGGATCACAACAAGTATTTTACGGAACAGGCTTCCGGCTGATCCCTGCGTTATTTCACCCTTAAGAACAGTTACAGGGCTGAACCGTGAAAGGAAAAAAGCCGGATAACTTCCCCCGAAGATGCCAACTACCAGTATTACACCAAATAAGGTAAATAATACAACAGGACTATAAATAACATGGAGATCGAATGACTTACCGGCAAGGAGGTTAAACTTTGGTAATAGTACTATAAGAAAAATAACACTAAATATAAGAGAGATGATTGTAAAGACGGTTGATTCGGCAAGGAACTGAAGTACCAGAGGTCCGCGGCGCGACCCGACAACTTTCCGCAGACCAACCTCACGTGCCCGCCTTGTTGAGCGTGCCGTAGCCAGATTCATATAATTCATAGCTGCGATAAGGACAAGGAATAGTGCGACTATAGCGAAAATATAAACATAGGTAATACTTCCTGTTGGTTCAGGTTCTCCAGCTTTTGTTGAATAAAGATGGATCCGGGTAATTGGTTCAAGGATATATTCCACTGTTATATTTACCGGTCCGAATATTGGTTTCATATATGCAGTATACATCTCCTGCATTTTTGTTTCAAATGCCTTAATATCAAAGTTTTCGGGAAACAGAAGGTATGTGAATACCCCAAAATTGCCCCAGGTTCCCAGTTGCTTCGGCAAATTATTCCTTGAAGCCAGGGCATCAAAACGAAAATGAGAATTGGAAGGAACATCTTTTATAACCCCGGTAACTTCATAGGTATTGGTACCTGCCGTAAGAGTTTTTCTAATAGGATCAGTATTACCAAAGTATTTGGCAGCAATTTTTTCAGTAAGTATAATTTTATTCGGTTCCAGAAGAGCTGTTTTAACTTCCCCTTTTATAACTTTATAAGTAAATATGTCAAACAGGGTAGAATCAACATAAAAGAAATTCTCCTCATTGAATTCCTTGTCTTCATATTTATAAAGCGAGCGGGGCATATTTATAAACCGTACAAAAGCCTGAACCTCAGGATAGTCCTGTACTACCTGTGGCCCAAACGGTATCTGGGCAACGGTCCATATAAACTGGTCATCAGGCTCGGTGATTTTAGATGAAACACGATAAATCCTGTCAGCTTTCTCGTGATAACGGTCATAGCTCACTTCATCAGCTACATAAATAATAAGGAACAGAGCACTGGTAATACCTAAAGTAAGTCCCAGAATATTCAGAATGCTATAACCAAAATGTTTCAGTATATGTCTGATAGCTGTTTTAATAAGATTTTTTAACATAAGGAATATAATTTGAGATAAGTATATGATGCAATAAAATTAAATTTAATTTTTCGTTGTTCAAAAAATGATTTAAACATTAACAGGACATTAACTATCCAAACGCTCTTAAAGTATAAAATACCTTTTTTGCAACATAATTGTTTTTTTTTCGTCTATTGAACGGAAAACAGCTATTAAAAAAACAGCAGAATTTTTTTAAAAATTAACGTACATATATAATCCTTTATTCCAGATTAAAATGTTCAATAACCTGATCAAATACAGTTTAAGGTCTTTTAAAAGACAACGTGCATACATTATTATTAATATTCTGGGCCTTTCGATTGGAATCGCATGCAGCCTTTTAATTGCACTTTTTGTGATCAATGAAGCAAGTTATGATAAGTATAATACTAAGAAAGACAGGATTTTCAGGGCTATCCTAAACGGTAAAATAAGTGGTCAGGAAGTAACCATTGCTACATCTCCTGCTGTTATGGGACCCACTATGATAAAGGAATTCCCCGAAATAGAAGATTTTCTAAGGATGACTTCAAGAGGTCCTACAGTAATTGAATATAATAAACAGACATTTACAGAAGATCACATGATTGAAGCCGATTCGTCTTTTTTTAATTTCTTTTCAATTCCTGTTATTAAGGGTGATCCTAAAAATCTTTTAAATGCTCCTCATAAAGCAGTGTTATCTGAAACCACTGCAAAGAAAATATTCGGTAATGAAAACCCAATTGACAAAACGATCAAGATAGGATCAGATACTGTGCGATATATTGTTTCAGGAGTAATGGCTGACATTCCTGGAAATTCACATTTTGAAGCCAATATTCTTGGATCATTTATGACTAATCCAAGATCAAAAAGCCCCGTTTGGCTGAGCAATAGCTTTTCCACCTATTTGCTTTTGAAGCCAAATACAAGTCATGAAACGGTTGATGAAAAAATTCCTGAATTGATTATTAAATACGTAGGACCTGAAGTCCAGCAATATCTTGGAGTAACAGTAGCTGATTTTGAAAAGCAGGGTAATAAATACAGGTTTTATCTTCAGAATCTGAAAGATATACACCTTGATCCGTCAATTCAAACTGAGTTCAAAGCTTCAAGCGATCCCAAGTTCCTAATAATATTTGGCAGTATTGCTATACTTATTGTTTTGATAGCAGCAATTAATTTTATGAACCTTTCCACTGCACAGGCATCTAAACGGGCTAAGGAAGTAGGAATAAAAAAAATAGGCGGATCGTCAAGAGGGATGCTTATTTCTCAATTTCTATCCGAATCGTTCATAATTGCCTTCATATCGATGATTTTTGCTCTGGTTTTTGTTAAGGCAACTCTACCGTATTTAAATAATCTTCTTGGATCGAACTTGGATTTCAGACTTTTTGCCAGCTGGTATGTTATCCCACTGCTTTTTGTTTTTACAATTTTTGTAGGTTTTCTTGCAGGTAGTTATCCGGCCCTTTTTCTCTCTTCATTCAATCCTTATGAAGTACTTAAAGGAAGTTTTAAGAACAGTAAGACTAATGGTCGGTTAAGAAGAGTTTTGGTAGTCTTTCAGTTTGCTGTCTCAATCCTTCTCATTGTTGGTACTCTGATCATGTACCGGCAGATAAAATTTATGCTTAACAAGGATGTCGGGTTCAATAAGGAGCAATTGATTGTAATAAACAGGGCCGAAACTCTTGGAACAAAAATGAAATCGTTTAAGGAAGCTGTTAAAGGAATTCCTGGCGTTGTTAACATTGCCAGTTCCACTGCCGTTCCGGGCCGGACTAACAATACCAACGGTTACCGGATTGAAGGGAGGAAAGATGAGAGTTTTCTCATGGTAACTAACTGGGTCGACTATAATTATCTCGATACATATGGCATGTCGCTTGTTTCCGGAAGATTCTTTGATGAGTCTTATACCTCCGATCAGAGTGCTTGTCTTGTTAATGAGGCCACTATAAAGAATTTCGGAATAGCAGATTTTCAGAAAACAAGATTTATGGAACCTCGCGACTCAGGAAAAATGGACTATCTGCCGATTTTGGGAGTCGTAAAAAATTTCAATTTCGAGTCGCTTCGTAATCCTATTACTCCATATATATTCAAATTTCAGAATGAAGGTATGCTATGGGGTTATTTAACAGTAAGATTAACAGCTTCGAGTTATCAGAAAACGATAGGTGAGATTGAAGCAAA
This sequence comes from Bacteroidia bacterium, assembly GCA_026391475.1. GTDB lineage: Bacteria > Bacteroidota > Bacteroidia > Bacteroidales > VadinHA17 > LD21. Next base: position 95,870 of record JAPLED010000065.1, read on the forward strand.
ATGGAAAGAGTTTACAGCAAATGATCCATTGCAATACTATTTCCTGGATGCAGATTTTGAGAAAATGTATATCCAGGAAAAGCAGAATGCCCATATGGCTGTCATTTTTTCAATCCTGGCTATATTTATTGCATCACTCGGACTTTTCGGACTGACCTCATTTACGGTTGAACAGCGTACAAAGGAGATTGGAGTCAGAAAAGCTATGGGCTCTTCTATAGCAGGTATATATTATGAGATATCTAAAGAGATCATAATCCTTATTACAATCTCGTCTCTGTTTGCCTGGCCGATAATTTATTATATTGCAGGTAAATGGCTGGAGAATTTCTATTACAGAATTAACCTCGGAGCTTTCAGTTTTATCGCCGGTCTTACTATTGCACTTGGAATTGCAATAGCAACAATCAGCTACAGGATACTTAGGGCAGCAAGAGTGAATCCGGCACAATCACTTAAATATGAATAGAAAATCCTGAAAAAATGTTTAGAAATTATCTGCTTGTCACCTTCAGAAATTTATTGAAATACAAAGTTTTTACAATAATAAATATTCTTGGTCTCGGAATTGCATTGTCAGTTTGTATAGTTGCATTTTTTAACCATATGTTCAATTATGAATTTGACAGGACACATGAAAATTTCAACAAAATTTACCGGGTAACCAGTTTCAGGGATATGCAGGGCAGGGAACAGGAATACGGGATTGTTCCTGCTACCATGGGCCTTGAGGTAAAAAAAGATATTCCCGGGATTGAAAAATCAGCAAGATTAATGAGAACAGGTTCACCTGTTAAGGAAGGTGATGATATCTTTCCTGCTCAGATCTCATATGTTGATCCTGAATTTCTGGAAATATTCACCTTTCCAATAGTCCTTGGCGATCAGAAATCAATTGAAAAACAGGGGAATGTACTTATAAGCAGAAAGATGGCATCGACTCTTTTCGGAGAGGAATATCCTATTGGAAAAACTATTTCAATTGTGAATGATAGGAATAAAGAGTTTACCTACTCTGTCAGTGCTGTTTTTGAAGATTTGCCTGAAAATTCCAGTTTCAGGATTGATATTCTTTCGCATTTTGATAATTTTCTATTAATGTGGGAAGTTAAAGATGCTGATTGGAAATTCATGACTACTGTTCTTTTTATACAGGTTCCGGACAAATCACTACTTTCTTCAGTCACACAATCGCTGAAAAATTACATTCCTGTTCAGAACAGGGCAAGGGAGGATTTCAGAATTAACAGGTTTACTCTTGTTCCCTTAAAAGATGTCGGTGAAAATTCAAGGAATATCTGGTCATCGGGGCTTTTTCCTTCTCTTCATCCGGCTGCGCTTATTGCTCCCCCCATAATGGCACTCTTTATTCTGTTAATTGCATGTTTCAATTTTGCAAATACATCTATAGCAACTTTCAGTAAACGACTAAAAGAGATAGGATTAAGGAAAACATTTGGTGGGCAGCGTAAACAACTTGTAGCTCAGTTTATGTTCGAAACCCTCATCATTTGTTTGCTGGCACTTTTTGTTGGCATTGCTTTTGCAGAATTCCTGGTTCCTGCCTACAGCAACCTGTGGGCTTACATGTCAATAGAAATGACTTTTACAGGGCATGCATTTTTTTGGGTCTTTCTCCTTTTGCTTCTTCTGCTTACAGGCTTTATTGCAGGTGTATATCCTGCAATTTACGTAAGTTCATTCAGTCCGGTAAATGTTCTGAAAGGTGCCTCACCTTTCAGAGGATCAGGAAAGTTATCTTCAGTTCTTCTGAGGCTGCAATTTACCATTTCTGTTATGGCCCTGGTAATGGGTATCGTTTTTGCAAAGAATGCAGCGTATCAGAAAACACTTGATCTTGGATATGACAGAGATAAATTGATAGTTGTACCGATTGCTCCGGATTTATTCACCTCTTTCAGAAACGAAATTATCACCAATCCAAAAATTATTTCTGCTGAAGGCACCCAGAATCATATTGGATATGGAAGTTATCGGCGACCAATTAAGGATAATGAAAAACAATTAGAGGTAGATGTTATGGATATCGGACCGGAATATGCCCAGACAATGGGTCTCAGGCTTGCTGATGGCCGTTTTTTTGATGAGTTGAGGGTAGCAGCCGACCGTGCAAATGCCTCAATTATTGTAAATCAGAAACTGGTTAATGATTTTGGCTGGAAAGAGGCAATCGGAAAGACAGTTACACTCTATGATACAACAAAACTGACAGTAATAGGAGTTGTTAAGGATTTCTATCTGGGCGGAGTCTGGCAAGAGATTGAACCTGCAATGCTAAGATTATCACGAACTGATCAATATGGTATTCTGGCAGTAAGGGCAAACCCTGAAGATTTGCCGGGCGTTCTGGAATATATTAATCTGAAATGGAAAAGCATGACAACAAAATCTATTTTCGGAGGAAGGCTTCAGGAGGACCTCATGCAGGAAGAAAAGGATATTAACGGGAGCATTATGAAAGTTAATATATTCCTGGCTATCATAGCCACATTGTTATCCCTTATTGGAATGTATAACCTTGTATCACTGGATATAATAAGACGTACCAAGGAGATGGGTATAAGAAAGATACAGGGAGCCCCTGTCCCTCTTTTAATGTTTCTGGTGAGTAAGAAATTCCTTATTGTGCTTGTTGTTGCTTCAGTTCTGGGAGGCGCAGGGGGATATTATATGTCTGTACAGCTTATGGACAGTATCTGGGATTACTTTGTTTCTATTAATGCAGGTACTCTGCTGCTTGCAGCTTCAATAATGTTTGTTGCAACAACTTTTACTATTATCTTCAAGATTGCAAGGGCAGCTATGAAAAATCCGGTTGTTTCACTGAGGTATGAGTGATAATAAATAGGGGTTGTCTAAAAAATAGCATTAACCACCCCGTCATGACCCTTCGGGCATGACACCCCTCCTTTAAAAAGGAGGGGAAAATTAAGATAATCAATGCTTTAACTTTCTCCTCCTCTTCAGAGGAGGAGTACCCCTGATGGTACCATCAGGGGGGAGGTGGTGGGCTTTTGAGACAACCTCAAGAAATTGATAATCAATAAATTACGCTTAATATCTGGATTCAAACATTGATTTATTCTTAGTCCCCCATTTGGGGGGTTGGGGGGTAAATTGTTTAATACATTCTATTGATAAGTTGCCCTATCTCATCACGTTTTTTAAGAGGAAAACTATGACACTTTCCGTCCCTTAGGACAACATTTAATCCCTTTACAGAGAATAGTCCTTTGCTGAAATAGATGACCTCCAGTATATTTTCGAATAGAATTTCCAGATTAAATTTTTCTGTCGCTTCATTCAAAGTCTTAAAATATATTCTCTGGTTTGTGACTATCAGTTTACCTTCTATGGTATTATTGTCAATAACCTGGTTTGTGTCACCGGCCTTAAGAACGACTTCGTTAGCATTTAATTTTACTGTCATGGCTCTGGTTATTTTTACGACCTTTAAAAACTTATAATTCTGTTTTCTGTTTGTATTATCTGTTATAAAGACGCACATCTCAAATAAATGTTGCAAAGAAGAGAGGATTTTACTTCTTTCCGGTTTTTATAAATATTTTTATTGAATAAAATGTCTATTTATTTGACACATTTTGCTTTATATTACGTCTTTTAATAAAATCTTCCAAAATGATCAAAGGCACCCTTCTGATAGTTGATGAAAATAAGGGCATTCTGAATGCACTTGAACTAATAATGCAAAATGAATTTGAAAAGGTTATTACCCTTACCAATCCAAACAGGATAAATGAAATATTGAGAAAGAATGATGTTGATGTTGTAATGCTTGATATGAACTTTAAGTCGGGGGTTCATAATGGTAACGAGGGACTTTTCTGGATGAGAGAGGTTTTTAACTACGACAGCAATATCAGTGTCGTTATTGTTACAGCCTTCGGCGATATTGAACTGGCAGTAAAGGCAATAAAGGAGGGGGCTGTAGATTATATTCTTAAACCATGGGACAATTCCAAACTTCTCGCAACTATTAATGTGGCCTGGAAACTCAGACTTTCAAGGCTTGAAGCATCAACCCTTAAGAAAGATAATCAACTATTGAAAAATGAGATTAACAAGAGTGGCGAAAAAATTGTTCTGGGCGCTTCTCCGACAATGATTAATGTAATGAATATTGTCAGGAAGGTTGCAGGTACGGATGCCAATGTATTGATAACAGGTGAGAATGGGACTGGCAAAGAGCTGGTTGCCAGGGAAATTCATAACCTCTCAAAAAGGGCAGGGGAGCTGATGGTTAGTGTCGACATGGGTTCAATTACCGAAACACTTTTTGAAAGCGAATTATTTGGTCATGTGAAAGGAGCCTTCACTGATGCCAGGGAGGATCGTAAAGGCAAGTTTGAAATAGCCCATAGCGGAACACTTTTTCTTGATGAAATCGGAAACCTTTCTCTGCAATCGCAGGCAAAACTACTTAGCGTTCTTCAAAACAGGTATGTTGTAAGGGTTGGTTCAAATAAGCAGATACCTATTGATATACGGCTGGTCTGTGCCACAAACTGCGATCTTATGCAGATGGTTAGTGAGGGAAAATTCCGTGAAGACCTCCTTTACCGGATAAACACAATTATGATAGAGGTTCCACCATTGCGCGACAGGGTCGATGATATTCCTATCCTTGCAAATTATTTTCTCAGAGTGAATGGAGAGAGATATGGTAAGGGTGGACTGAAGATCAGCACCCATGCTCTCGAAAAACTGGCCAATCATAACTGGCCGGGAAATGTCAGGGAGCTTCAGCATTCAATTGAAAAAGCGGTCATAATGAGTGATTCTCCCATTCTTAAACCTTCGGACTTCGTTTTCAGTTCAACACCCAGAAGTGTAATTCATAATGAAATCTCACTTGAGGAGATGGAGAAAAAAATGATCCATGAAAGTTTGAAAAGATACAGCAATAATATGAGTATTGTTGCAGGCAAACTTGGGATTACACGGCAGACTCTTTATAATAAGATGAAGAAATTCGGTTTGTAGTTATCCGTTTACCACCTGACCATCGAACAGATTTACTATCCTATGGGCATATCCTGCATCCCTGTCGGAGTGAGTTACCATTATGATAGTTGTTCCCTCTTTGTTAAGTTCAATAAGAAGATTAATAACCTCAATACCATTCTTTGAGTCAAGGTTACCTGTCGGTTCGTCAGCAAGAATAAGTTTAGGATTTGCAACAACGGCACGCGCTATGGCTACTCTCTGCTGTTGTCCTCCTGATAGTTGCTGTGGAAAATGTTTTGCACGATGTCCGATCTTCATTCTTTCCAAAACATCTTCCACTCTTTTCTTTCTTTCACTGGTCTTCATTTTCAGATAAATAAGTGGCAGTTCAACATTTTCATAAACAGTGAGTTCGTCAATCAGGTTAAAACTCTGGAAAACGAAACCAATATTTCCCTTACGGAAAATAGTCCTGTCACGTTCCTTCAGATTTGCAACCTCGGTTCCATTGAAAATATAGCTTCCTGATGTAGGATTATCAAGTAAACCCAGGATGTTCAGGAGAGTTGATTTTCCGCATCCCGAAGGACCCATAACTGCCACATATTCTCCCTCTTTTACATTGAGAGTCACTTTATTGAGAGCAGTTGTCTCGACTTCTTCAGTTCTGAAGACTTTTGTTAAATCATTAGTTTTAATCATGACTTTAAGTATTAATAGTTATTTAGTTTTTTTAAGAATGAGTTTTTCATTTTTGCCGAAGGTTTCATAACCTGATACTATCACCTTTTCACCAGGCTGAAGACCTTCAAGCACTTCATAATATCTTGGATTTTTTCTTCCTATTGAAATAGTGCGTTTAAATGCGAATGATTCGGTTGGATCAAGAACAAATATCCACTGTCCACCGGTTTCCTGGAAGAATCCGCCTATTGGTACAAGAACCGAAACTTTTGGTTGCCCTAATTGAAGACTGGTATAATATGTCTGTCCGGTTCTGATATTATCCGGCATAGTGTCCCTGAAGATCATATCGATCTCAAATGTACCGTTCCTTACTTCAGGATATACCCTTTTCACTACAAGATCATATTCTTTACCCTGTCTGTCGAGCGTAGCTGTAAGCTGTGTCCTCACCCTGTCGATGTAATGCTCATCGATCTGGGCTGTTACTTTATACGATGTCAATACGTTTATCTGTCCCATATTTGCTCCACGCGAAATTGACTGCCCTATTTCGGGGACTAAAAGGCCCAGTTGGCCATCAACAGGAGCCCTGACATTCAGGTTTTCAGCTCTATCCCTCACAAGCTGGAGGTTTTTGCGCATGTTGTCGAGATTGGCTATCATAGTGTTAATATTAGCTGCGTAGAAAACAGAATCCTGTTTCTGACGTTCCAAAGCGAGCTCTCTTGATTGAAGAGCCATATCTACATCTTCTTTTGAGCGGATGAATTCTTCTCTTGAAATAAGGTTATCTTTCATGAGAATGACATTCTGCTGATAGTTACGCTCCTTCCTTTCAATGTCATATTTGAGAGTGACAAGGTCTCTTTTTATCTGGAGTCTTTGCTGCTCCATGTTAATCTGGGTATTTCTCAGAAAATTCTCTTTTTCAGCAAGCTGTGCCTCACTGTCAAGAATATTAAGATGAAGGTCGGGGTTTGTAAGTCTTAAGATAATATCTCCTTTTTTTACCATCGATCCTTCTTCAATAAGTTTCTCTTCAACCCGTCCGCCTTCCTGGGCATCCAGAAAGATAATGGTGATTGGTTCAACAGTTCCCGGAACCGTTATGTAATCATTGAATTGATCCTCAATAACGGTTTCAATAATAAGTTTCTCTTTTTCAACCTTATATGTCGAGGTACGATCGGAAAAGAAAGCCATGTAAATAAGCGCGATCATTGCTATCGCGATACCAAGATATCCGATGTGTTTTTTCTGAATGCCTTTTTTCTTTGCAACCGGTTTATCCATTCTATCAATAGTGGTATCCATTTCAACTTTTTTTTTAAAGATTAATTATTTATAATGTTTTCGTATTCTCCGGTAGAGTAAAACTGAATTGTGAGTTTCCTGATAAGTAATTGCAGCTTTGTTCTCAGCGCTTCAGTCTCAGCTTTAAAAAGTGTGGTTTTTGCTGCAGAATAGTCTGTTACGTCGATAAGTCCGGATTCAAATTTCTTCTCAACAGCACTGAAGGATTTTTTATTATACTCAAAATTGGCTCCGGCAGCTGCAAATTCGTCTTTCCCTCTGTTAAAATTCAGGCAGGCATTTTCAATTTCAGTATAGAGGTTATTTTTCTCCAGTTCCAGTCTTAGTGCTGTGTCATCCCTTCTTATCCTGGCAAGCTTAATGTTTTTGCCTGTGGAATAGTTGTTAAATATTGGTATATTGAGTGAAAGAAATACTGCCTGGCTGTTATTGTTTTTTAACTGGCTTGAGAAAGAAGCCTGGTCAGCTGCACCTTCGTTTATAACCTTATAATATCCTGTAAAAACGGCTCCGCCGACGGATAGACTCGGTGCAAGATTTCCCCTGGCAGCGGCGACCTGCTTTTTTGAAGCATTCAGTTCGAATTCGATTGCTTTAAGGCGAGGAAGGGTTTGTGAAGCAATATTATAGACACTGTCGGTGCTAAAGTTGCTGTCGGTGATCAGCATATTATTCAGATCCGGCATCAGAATATCAAATTCTGAACCCGGTTCGAGCTGAAGCATCTGTTTCAGAGTTGTCAGGGCCTGGCTGGCTGAGTTCTGCGCAATCGTATAAGCAAGTTTGTCAGCCGAAACCTGGCTCTCAATTTCATATTGTCTGGATAAAGCTTCTTTACCTGTTTCTACCATTTTCAGGATTCTGAAAAGTTGTTTCTCCGAAAGATCAAGTTGCATTTTTGAAGCATTCTCAAGTCCTTTTGAATATAAAACCTGGTAATACTGTCCCATTATGTCAACGATAAGGGTATTTTTTGTTATTTTCTCTGCTTCCAATCCGGCATTAAGCATAAACTTATTGGCTGCAATTGTATTCAGTGTCGCGAAGCCATTGAAAAGCTGGATATTTGAGTTTATTGAGTAGGAGTTACTAAGGTTTTGTTTAAATGTGATAAGGTTGGTAACAGGGTCGATTGATCTTCCGAATCCTACACGGGCATCAGATCCGAAATTCAGCGATGGCAATAAATCCATTTTTGCTTTTGTCAGATTGATCTCTGCTGATTGGGTCTGAAGCCTCTGTCTCTGAAGTCCGATGTTGTTTGTAACAGCATAATTAATGCAATCTTCGAGTGTCCATTTTTTTTCCTGGGCTGATATTTCCTGAAAGCATAAGAATAATAGAAGTGTTATTATCATATTGATTCTTTCCATTTCTAATTTCTAATTTCCAATTTCCAATTTCTAATTTCTAATTTCTAATTATTGTAAGCCAAAGAATGTGCCAATATTATAAAAATCATATAATCAGATATATATGTAATTTTGCATTTTATTATGTGCCTAATTATTAGACAGTCGGTGTACAGTAATGTGACAATTTTTAACTCACTAAGTGAGCAAGACCTCAAGACTTTTTTTTGCAACCCGCTGGTTATTTAGTAACTTTAAGTGTCGAAATTCAACCTGTAAATGGAAATCAACCTCTTATCGCTACGTAAATCTATCAATAAGGCTTATCTGAAAGTTAAACCTGAACGTTCTCAGATCGAGACTTTTAAAAAGAACATCATCAGCCTTTATGATCAGATCAATGAATCGGAATCGGAAGAGTTTCATAAAAATATTATATCGGAATTCCTTAAAAACACATACTATTCACCTTATCATTACATAAATACCAAAGGCAGAGCTGACCTTGTCATCCATACAGGGAAAGATACTCACACTCCTGTCGGTGTGCTGTTCGAAGCAAAAAAGCCGGGCAACAAACCGGAAATGCCAACAACGACCAACCTCAATACCCGGGCATTTCATGAGCTGATCTTGTATTTCATGAGAGAAAGAGTTAAAGGCAATAACCTTGAAGTAAAAAATCTTATAATCACCAATATTTTTGAATGGTTCATATTCAATGCCAATGATTTTGAAAGACTCTTCGCCTCTGACAAAAACCTCATTAAACAATTCACAGACTTTGAGGAGCGGAGACTTTCCGGTCTTAATACAGATTTTTTTTATAAGAATATTGCGGAACCATTTGTTGAAAATCTTGAATCGCAAATATCCGTAACACACTTTGATATAAGAGATTTCGAGACAATTATCAAAAACAACGACAAACAGGACGATAACAAACTTATCGCCTTATACAAAATATTTTCTCCCGAACACCTTCTGAAACTTCCTTTTGCCAATGACAGCAATAACCTCGATAAAACCTTTTACAATGAGCTGCTCCACATAATCGGACTTGAAGAGACAAAAGAGGGAAGCAAAAAGTTAATCGGAAGGAAAAAATCCGAAAAGAGAAACCAGGCTTCACTTATTGAGAATGTAATTACAATCCTGAAATCTGAAGATTGTCTGAGCCAGCTGACAAAACAGTCCGATTTCGGAAAAGACAGCGAAGAACAACTCTTTAATGTTGCCCTTGAACTGGCAATTACATGGATTAACCGTATACTATTTCTAAAATTGCTGGAAGGACAGCTTGTAAGGTATAACAACGGTGACAAAGCATTCCGGTTTCTTAATACGGAACGAGTGCATGATTATGATGAACTGAATAAGTTATTCTTCCAGGTACTGGCCGTTAAAGAGGGCGACCGTAATGAAAAAATAAAAGAAAAATTCGGGAACATCCCATATCTGAACAGTTCACTTTTTGAACCCAACGACCTTGAACACAAGACCATCCGTATAAGCAATCTTGATGATCATTTCAAACTTCCGGTACTAAGCAATACTGTGCTGAAAGATAAAACCGGTAAAAAACTTACCGGAGAGATTGATCCGATTCAGTATCTTTTTGAATTCCTCGATTCGTATGATTTCTCGAGTGAAGGATCGGAAGATATTCAGGAAGAAAACAAAACACTCATAAATGCCTCAGTATTAGGACTGATATTTGAAAAGATAAACGGTTATAAAGATGGTTCATTCTTTACCCCCGGGTTCATTACGATGTACATGTGCCATGAGACTATCAGGAGAGCCGTTGTTCAAAAATTTAATGAGGCCAAAGACTGGAAGTGTGAGACAATTAGCGATGTCTATAATAAAATTGAAGATATTAAGGAAGCTAACCGGATAGTTAATAGTATAAGAATTTGCGATCCGGCCGTCGGTTCCGGTCACTTCCTTGTTTCTGCTTTGAATGAGATAATTGCAATAAAATCGGAACTCAGAATACTTACCGACGGGGAAGGGAAAAAACTTAAGGAGTACACAATTGAGGTAATTAACGATGAGCTTATAATAACCGACGAACAATCCAAATTGTTCGAATATAATCCAAAAAGCAAGGAGAGCCAGAGAGTACAGGAAGCATTATTTCAGGAAAAGCAAAAGATAATCGAAAGCTGCCTGTTCGGAGTTGATATAAATCCAAACTCCGTAAAGATTTGTCGCCTGAGACTATGGATTGAACTGCTGAAAAATGCATACTATAAACGCGAAACGATAAACGATAAACGCGAAACGTCTTTTCCGCAACTCGAAACCCTTCCAAATATTGACATAAATATAAAATGTGGCAATTCATTGATAAGCAGATATCCATTAGATGCCGACATTAAAACAGCCTTAAACACTAGTAAATGGACTGTTGAAAATTATCGTGAGGCAGTTATGAATTATCGAAATGTGGGTAGTAAATAGGAAAAGCGAACAT
>JAPLED010000023.1 GCA_026391475.1 Bacteroidia bacterium
CAAAGGAAACAACTTTTGATTAATTCTTAAAGCCAATTTTGTTTATAATTTAGCATTTCCATAAAGAGTCTAATTTTGAGTCCGCTCCGTAAAGCAAAAAATTAAAGAAGGCCACTAAGTCACTAAATCACTAAGATTCACAAAGACTTAAATGTCAGCACCATAACTCTTAGTGAACCTTTGTGTCCTGGTGTCTTTGTGGCAGGAAAAGACTTGTCGGGTGAACTCAATATTTAAGATTTAACCACAAAGATTGATATGATTTCACAAATGGCCACAAAGTAATCCTTACAGAATTGTCACATTTTCTTCGATATTTCGTTTTTAGTTTTTAGTTTTTCATTTCCTTTACATCATGTATTTCAAAACGGGAGGCATCGTCCTGCATGGCCTCAAATATGGTGATTCCGGGAAAATCGTAACGGTTTATACGGAAGCATTCGGGAGGAGTACTTTTATCCTTCAGGGAATCCATGCCAAAAAATCAACCAATAAAGCCAACCTCCTGCAACCACTTTTTATGCTGGAGATGGAGGTCGATCACCTGCAAGGCAGGGAATTGCAGCGTGCCAGGGAGCTCAAAATAAGCCATCCCTACCAAACGGTTCCTTTTGATATCGTCAAATCCTCCCAGGCAATATTTATTGCCGAGGTTTTGTACAAAGTTTTGAGAGAGGAGGAGGCCAGAAGCGAACTCTATCAATTCCTGAGCCATTCTTTCCAGATTTTTGACCTGCTCAGGGAGGGAGCAGCAAATTTTCACCTGGCGTTTTTGATTCAACTGACCAAATACATGGGATTTGCCCCTGGTAACAATTGGGCTGAGGATCGCCTGTTTTTTGATATGGCTTCCGGCAGTTTTGCGGAAAATAAACCCCCTCACCCCTATTGGCTGAACCCTGATGAAAGTCGCTTTATCTCGGAATTTTTGAACATTTCTTACGAAAAAATTGGAAGCATTGCCCTTACCTCTCCAATGCGTAACCTGCTGTTAATAAAAATAATCGATTATTTCTCCCTTCACCTGGGTATCCGTCTTCAGGTAAAATCACTGGAGGTTTTGCGTGAATTATTCTCGTAACCAGATTATAATCATTCTAAAGCCCGCCAGACTGACAGGCTTTCCTTTTTTTATATCTCTGATAATCAGATCACTTTTCTCCTTTCCCATTCCTCTTTTAACGTTCCCTCACTCCTCCCGTCCATTCCCTTAAAATATTTTTAGCCATTCTATATTTGGGGATTTAATTGCCATTTACATTTTTTTCTGTACTTTTGTATTGATAATAATTAAGTATGGCTGTAACAAAACTTCCGGCAACGAGAAAAAATGCATTCGTGACAATGACGGAGCTAGCAGAGGAGTACAAGGCAACGAACCTTGTAGATCCTATGTCAGGTCTTCCGTGTCCGGAAGATTTGATTAACCTGGTTGACAAATACATGCGGGCAGGAAACAATGATTTTTCACCAAGTGAAGGGGTCAGGTCATTGAGAGAGATTATCGTTCACCTGTTCAACAAGCAGAACAAAACTGAATTTCAGGCTGAAACAGACCTGACCATCACGGCTGGTCCCGGACAGGCCATGTCGACAGCCATCACCACTTTTGTCAAGGAAGGTGATGAAGTTATCCTTTTTGAGCCAGTTCAGGAGTCCTATGCCCAGTTGATCGAAATGACTGGCGGACGTCCGATTTACATCACCCTTAAACATCCTGATTACCGGATCGACTGGGATGAAGTGAAGAAGACGGTAACGACCAAAACCAAGATGATCGTTATCAACAATCCGCAAAACCCGATGGGACAGATTTTCAGTCCGGAGGATTTGGATCAGCTCAAACGCATGACCAACGGGACCCGCCTGGTGATACTGAGTAACGAAACATTCGGAAACATTGTCTACGATGGACATCAGTTCAACAGTGCCGCATCGGTTTCTGAGCTTGCTGCCAAGAGCCTGGTAGTTTCCTCTTTCGGAGCCTCCTTCAACATCAACGGTTGGGGAATCGGTTACATTGCCGGGCCGGATAAACTGATGGCAGAATACCGGAAAACACAGCAATACCAAGGGTTAAGTGTCAATACACCAACCCAGTATGCCCTGGCCGAATTTTTAAAACATGGACAGGATTTCAACGAGATCAGAGCATTCTACCAGAGCAAGAGGGATTATTTCATTGAATTGCTCGCCGGCAGCAAATTTGAGTTGATACCAACGAAATCAACGATCTACCAACTGCTTGATTACAGTAAGATTTCTGATGAAGCCGATACGGATTTTGTACTTAAGTTGGCCAAAGAGTACCAGGTTGCCACGATTCCATTCTCCGCTTTTCAGCACGAAAAGACGAAGATGCAGATGATCCGTGTTTGTTTTGCCAAGACTAACAAATTGCTGGAAGAGGCTGCCTACCGGCTGAAGAATGTACCAGTGACCCTTAACAAAGGATAAAAGTGCCTGGAGTGCCTAAAGTACTTAGAGATATTATCAAAATTATTAAAATCTCTTTCTTCAACTTTAAGTACTCCAAACTTTAGTTCACTCCGAACTTTTCTTTATCTTTATACAGTCTCATTAGCTGCAGACTGTGCTACATAAAGAAATTCCATTTTTGCGTATCGGCCTGCCATTATGTGCTGGAGTTATTTCAGGCCTGTACACCAAACCGGATACATTTTTCCTGGTATCAGTTGCTATTGTTATTATTTCCGGGTTTTTTGTCAGCCTGTTTTACAATAAATCCCAGACCAATCATATCTTTGGTTACTCTCTGACAATATCGCTCTTTACCTGTGGGTTGCTTCTCTACACAATTGAAAAAAACAGAATATCAACCCTTAAACCAGAAGAAGCACTGTTCGCTTGTACCCTTTCTGACTTTCCCGCAGAAAAAGAGAATAGTTTCATGTTAAAGGTAAAGCTGAACAGGAAGATCACCGGTGATGGCCATGAGGCTATTGAAGGGTCCATGATACTATATAATAAGAAAGATTCATCGTTGACTTCACTCCTGCCTGGCGATCTGCTGATTATTAAATGTACACCTGTTGAAATTGCAAACAGAGGCAATCCATATGAGTTTGATTACAGGTTCTATATGGAAAACCAGGGTATCAGATATTATGCATTTACCAGCAGCAGTGATATTATCAGACATACTGTTCCTGATCACAGGAAACTGGTTCACAGAGCATTGATAATAAGAGAGAAGATCATCGGGATGTATAAAGAGAGGGGCATCACCGGTGAAAGACTGGCGCTGGTAGCGGCAATAACCCTTGGGCAGAAAAATATGCTCGATCCGGAGCAGAAACAGAATTTCATTAAGGCGGGAGTAATGCACATTATGGCAGTATCGGGGCTTCATGCTGTTATTCTGAGTCTGTTTGTTTTCAATCTTCTGTTCTTTCTGAAGCGAAGATTCAACATACTGAGGATACTAATAACAATTCTGATTCTCTGGTCATTTGCATTTGTAACGGGGCTCACTCCATCTGTTCTAAGAGCGACTCTGATGTTTTCTTTCCTTCAGGCGGGCAACCTGATGCAGAGGCGGGTAAACGGAATTAACTCGGTTCTGGCGTCTGCATTTGTTCTTATTTTGATTAAGCCATCCGTAATATTCGATGCAGGTTTCCTGCTCTCATATTCGGCCGTGATTTATATTATCTGTTTCTATCAGGACTTCTACCTTAAGCTACAGTTCAAAAACTGGCTGAAGGACAAGATCTGGCAATCGGCTGTTATAACCATTGTAGCCCAGGCAGGTACGCTTCCTCTTACAATAATGTTATTTAACAGGTTTCCTTCTTACTTCATCCTTACAAATATCATAATAGTACCACTTTCGTCATTGCTTATCATAATAGGATGCCTTGTTCCAATGACGTTCCCGATTCATTTTCTCTCACAATTTCTTGCTTTAATTCTTAATTATCTGACAGGACTCACTGAGTTGCTTACCGCGCAGGCCTCTTCCCTGCCCTGGTCAACTATTGAAAATATAGGCATGACAACTGTTGAATGCATTCTGCTGACCTTAACTATTTTCCTTTTCAGCTATTTTATATTGAAGAAACAATCCTTTTCAATTATTTATCCCATTACGGCAATGTTTCTATTTGTCCTTTCTGGCACAGTTACAGAAATTTCGACCAGAACCAGGAATGAAGTAATAGTCTATAACTCACCTGGTTCTTCTACGATCGGAATCAAGACCGGGAAGATACTTAATATCTATTCCGATACCTCTTTAATTGGACCTGAGGTACTAAGACATTGTGCCACACTTGGACTTAAAATAAAAACAAACACGCTAAGCAACAATATATACTGCATAGAGGCCGGCGAAAAAAAAATATTAATAGGCAACTCGCTGAACAAAAAAAATTTGACGAATTTTATGCCTGACATTGTGATTCTTACCGGTTTACGACCTGAAATTGAAAGAAACTTATCGTTGAGGCAATTCCCCGGAATATTGATTATTACATCTAAAGCAACTTCAGGATTTCGTTTGCCACAACAGATTGATTTTGCCGGGATAGATACAGTCCATCTGGTAAGAAAGTCAGGGGCATTTATCAAAAGGATATGACCCGTTCATAAATAAAAGTCAGAAAAAACTTGAGTATTAAGCTATTTATCTCTTATTTTGTCATGTTTTTTCAATAAAATTTTCAATGAGAATAATAATTGCCGGAGCAGGTGAAGTTGGGACGCATCTAGCGAAGATGTTGTCGAACGAAAATCATGAAATTATTCTTATCGATCCGGAAGAGGACCGACTGAAGCCCATTGACAGCTCTCTCGATGTTTTGACGCATGAAGGTTCTGCCACTTCTATTAAGATTTTGCAGGACTCACTCATTAAAAAAACTGATCTGTTTATTGCAGTAACTCATTCCGAAGATACTAATATAATATCATCGATCCTTGCCAAAAGGTTTGGAGCCCTCAAAACTATAGCCCGTATTGACAATATTGACTATCTTGAGAATTCCACTTTAGAATTTTTCAAGTCAATTGGTATTGATTCCCTTATCTATCCTGAACTGATTGCTGCTCGTGAGGTGCTTGGGCTACTTCATGAGACCGGGGCAACTGATTTTATGGAGTTTTCAGGCGGAAAACTGGCAATGTATGTTCAGAAGCTTGATGAGAAAGCTCCTATCCTGAACAAAAGTCTGCAGGAAATATCAATCAGTCGCAGAACTGATAAATACAGGGCCGTTGCAATCAAACGGGATGGCAAAACTATCATCCCGAGAGGAAATGAGAAATTTCACCTTGGAGATGTGGTTTACGTTATTTCTACACATGAAGGAATTAATGAGATGATGAAGACATCGGGGAAGGAGAATTTCGAAGCTAAAAGTATCATGATACTCGGAGGCAGCAGGATCGCTAAGCATGTAGCATTATATATGCAGAAATCATGTGAAGTGAAGTTAATAGACTCAGACATTAAAAAATGTGAAGATCTTGCTGAGATTCTCGATAATACCCTCATTATTAACGGTGATGGCCGTAATGTTGATTTACTTGAACAGGAGGGTATAACAAAAATGGATGCCTTTGTGGCAGTTACCGGTAATTCTGAGACGAACATACTGTCGTGCCTTCTTGCAAAAAGGATGGGTGTAAAAAAGACAATCGCAGAAGTTGAGAACATGGAATATATTAATCTTGCTGAGAACACAGGTATTGACACAATCATAAATAAAAAAATATCTGCGGCAAGCAGGATATTCCGTCATACGACAAATCCTAATGTAACTCAGGTTAAATACATGACCGGAACTGATGCAGAGGTTCTCGAATTCAATGTTCCGGCAAACTCAGAAATTACGAAAGGTACTCTCAGAAGCATTAATTTTCCTAAAGATGCCATTGTTGGAGGCGGAACCAGAGATGGGGATCCTTTCATTGCTACGGGCGACACAATTATAAAAGCAAATGACAAAGTGGTTGTTTTTACATTACCTTCAGCCTACGAGAAACTTTCGAAATATTTTACCTGACTTTTTATGATCAACTTCAGGATAATAGCCAGGATTTTCAGCCTGATGCTCATTTTTGAAGGATTGTTCATGCTTGTTTCTGCAGCCGTATCCCTTTTATACCAGGAGCATTCTGCCACTTCCTTTTTCTATTCCGCTCTTATTACAGTAGTTACCGGGGCTATCGTTTTCACTCCCCTTCGTAATGAGGAGAGGACTTATGGCAATAAGGAAGGATACATTATCGTTACTGGTATCTGGCTTATTTTCAGCCTTTTTGGCACCTTACCATTTCTTTTAAGTGACTCCGTAAGCAGTTTTGGAGATGCTTTTTTCGAATCAATGTCAGGTTTCACGACCACAGGCGCGACTATTCTTACCGATATTGAGTCTTTACCACATGGGATCCTATTCTGGAGAAGCCTTACGCAGTGGCTTGGAGGAATTGGAATAATATTTATTTCGCTGTCTGCTTTTCCGTTTTTTAAATCAATTAATATCCAGCTTACTGCAACTGAGTTTTCGGGTCAGCCGACTGATAAGATCCATCCCCGGATTAAAGACGCAGCAAAACGGCTTGTTACCATTTATGTCCTTCTGACTCTTACAGAAGTTATATTGCTGATGATCGGAGGTATGCCGGTTTTTGATGCAGTTTGCCATTCCTTCTCAACCCTATCTACAGGAGGCTTTTCAACACGAAATGATGGTATCGCAGCTTTCTCCTCACCATATATAATGATAGTAATAACTTTATTTATGTTTATTGCAGGAACCAATCTGACATTGGTTTACTTTGGGCTGAAGGGGAATTTTAAGAAAATCTTTGGTAATAACGAATTCGTTTTTTACACACTGATTTGCATTATTTTTGCATTGATAGGCTCCGCTGTCCTCTATTATAAAGCAGGTTTTTCTTCAGGCAAAGCTATTCTTGATGGAGCTTTTCACGTTGTTTCAATTATTACCACCACAGGCTTTTATACCCAGAACTATAATCTCTGGGGCAATACAATATTAATCTTATTTTTCATTCTGATGTTTACAGGGGGTACGGCCGGGTCGACCAGCGGAAGCATTAAAATTGTCAGACTTCTTTTGATTACAAGAAATAGCCGGCAGGAATTAAAAAGATTAATTCACCCAAATGCTTTTATACCTGTACGGCTCGGTAAACATATTATTCCACAAAATATTATTTATAACCTGCTGGTGTTTATTACATTATATTTTATTATGATGTGTTTAGGTACTTTTGTTATTTCAATTATGGGTTATGATATAATAACCTCTTTCAGCACATCTGCCTCAATGCTGGGAAATATTGGTCCGGGAATAGGAACCTTCGGTCCTTTCACGAATTATTCTTCTCTTCCGATGGCTGGAAAATGGTTTTTATCGGGATTAATGCTCCTGGGACGGCTTGAACTACTTACTGTTATGATACTATTTACCAGAAATTTTTACAGGCACTAACGCTCATAATTCAAGGACTCCGAGTCCTTGCCTCACAATCTCTATTTCTTCTCCGGTACAGTCAACAATTGTGGAAGCTTCGTTTTTACCAAAACCACCATCGATAACTGCGTCAGTAAATTCGCAATACTTCTCATAAATAAGTTCCGGATCGGTGGTATATTCAATAACCTCATCCTGGTCATGTATTGATGTGGTAATGATCGGTCGTCCAAGCTCCCGGACCAGTTCAAGTACAATGTTATTGTCGGGGATTCTGATTCCGACAGTCTTTTTCTTATTCTTAAACAATTTTGGGATCTGGTTATTTGCCTGAACTATAAAGGTAAAGGGTCCTGGAAGGTTTCTTTTCAGCAGTTTGAAAATTGTATTATCCCTGATTATGGTGTATTCCGAGAGCTGGCTCATATCATGAAAGATAAGCGACAGTTCAGGATTTTTCGGGTTCAACCCCTTAAAGCTGGCTATCTTCTCAATTGATCGTGTTGCCCGGATATCGCATCCCATAGCATATACCGTATCAGTAGGATAAATGATAATGCCCCCTTCTTCAAGTAAATCAACAATCTGCCTGATCTGCTTATGATTTGGGTTCTCGTTATATATGCGTATAAGCATGAGTTGTACCGAATTCCGGCAAAGATAAAATAAAAAAGGGTAAGCTCCTTATATCGCACCGCTACAACTGCCTACCCTTGCTACCTTCCGATCCTGGGGGAGTTCAGCAGGAGCTGATCGTATAAGACTTACCCGGTACAAAAGTACAATAATTTCAGTAGCCGGCAAAATAATTATTCCATTTTAACAGAAGCTCTCATTCCTATTTTTTTCATTATATTTGTTGTTTATCAATTAACATGTCTAAAGAATCAAATAACTAACATCATGGAACAAAAAGTCAATCCCTGGAAATCAAATCTTACCAATGGCCTGATTCTAGCGCTTGTTGGTGTGGTTTACTCTCTTATCATGTATTTTCTCAATCTTTCCCTGAACAAGACACAGGGGTATGTTATGATGATAATTCAAATTGCCCTTCTGTATTTTCTTATCAAATCGTATCGTGACAATTATATGCATGGTCAGATAACTTATGGTCAGTCTGTTGGCGCTGGTGTTATCATATGCTTATATTATGCCATCATTATGGCAATTTTTGGTTACATCCTTTATACAATAATCGATCCGGGTCTGGTGACTAAACAACTTGCTGCTGCTGAAGAGGCTATGAGGGCAAAAGGTAACTTAACCGAGGCCCAAATAGAAACCGCCATGAAATTCACAGGAAAAATAATGAAACCCGGAATAATGTCAATTTCCGGTATATTCATTAGTATGATATGGGGAACAATTTTATCCCTGATTGTAAGTATTTTTATTAAGAAAGAGGGCAATCCTCTGATTGAAGCTCCTGAAAATTAACCTGAATATTTTTCAGATGGATCTTTCGGTTGTAATCCCCGTCTATAATGAGGAGGAATCGATTCAGGAATTAACTGACTGGATTGAAAAGGTCTGTACTACTGACAGACTCTCTTTTGAGATAATCTTTGTTGATGATGGAAGTTCAGATTCATCATGGGAAAAGATTATGTTAATGGCGGGGAAAAATCAATTCGTAAAGGGCTTCCGTTTCAGGCGGAATCATGGAAAAGCAGCTGCCCTTCATACAGGTTTCAATGAAGCAACAGGCGATGTTGTTATTACTATGGATTCAGATCTTCAAGACAGTCCCGATGAGATTCCTGAACTTGTAAAGATGATCAGGGATGAAGGATACGACATTGTATCAGGTTGGAAAAAGAAAAGATATGATCCTCTTGTCAAGCGTATCACCAGCAGGTTTTATAATGGGACAGCAAGATGGTCGTCAGGAATAAAGCTTCATGACTTTAACTGCGGACTAAAAGCATACCGACTTGAAGTTGTGAAGAGTATCGAGATTTTTGGTGAGATGCACAGATACATACCCATGCTGGCAAAAAAAGCCGGATTCAGAAAGATCGGAGAGAAGGTTGTTGAACACAGATCAAGAAAATACGGGGTCACAAAATACGGACTTGACAGGTTCATGAAAGGATATCTCGATCTTCTGACAGTAGGTTTCATTACCCGTTTTGGCAAAAGTCCGATGCATCTTTTTGGATTCCTGGGAACCCTTATGTTTCTGATAGGCTTTGTTATGGCAGGTTATCTTGGTGTTAAAAAACTTGTATTTATTAATCACCATCTCAGAGCTCCTCTTGTCACCGACAGCCCATATTTCTTTATTGCCCTTACAGTTATGATAATCGGATCGTTCCTCTTCCTTACAGGATTCCTGGGAGAACTGGTAAACCGGAATTCTTCGGAACGAAATAACTATCCGATTAAGGATAAAGTGAATACCTGAAAACCTCAATTATTGAAGCTGTCATTTTATCCCAGGAGAATTTTTCTTTTTCCTGTTTAACTCCTTCTGTAAAAAGTGCTTGCCTGTTATTATCAAAATAATCGATAATTGCTTCAGCAATATATATTGACTCAGGTTTTACTACATAACCACATTTTCCATCCGGCACAATCTCCCTTAGTCCGCCCACATCTGTTACCAGCATGGGCTTTTCAAAATGAAAGGCAATCTGTGTAACTCCGCTCTGAGTGGCGGTTTTATAAGGTTGAACAACAAGGTCAGCTACACTGAAAAAGAGTGATACTTCATTATCTTTAATAAAATGGTCAAAAAAGATGATGTCATTTTCGAGGTTATACTTTTTAATCAGATCCCTGTATGGAGTAT
This sequence comes from Bacteroidia bacterium, assembly GCA_026391475.1. Lineage (GTDB taxonomy): Bacteria > Bacteroidota > Bacteroidia > Bacteroidales > VadinHA17 > LD21. The sequence goes on from JAPLED010000023.1 coordinate 10,264, forward strand.
CGTTTTCGTAAAATTCCCCTGCAATAATAAGCTTCAATTTCCTGTTTCTCAATCTTTTATCAAAAAAAGCCTCAATAAGAAGGTCAAGCCCCTTATAAGCCCTGATAAATCCAAAGAATAAGAGATATGAATTATCTGCATCAAGATTAAGCGCTGATAATGCTGCCTCTCTGGGGACCAAAGTGCCATAATTATCGAACAATGGGTGAGGCGAAAGCTTCACAGGAATATTTTTCCGGAAAGTTTTAAGGTCATCAAGAACTGTCTGCGACATCACTATTGCTCCATCTATACTGCCTGTAAAATACTTTGTAAGAAATTTATCGCCCAGTCGTTTTTCGTGAGGGACCACATTATCAAAAATACAGATCACTTTAGTATGCCTGTTTGACCTTGCTATACGGGCTACTGTACCAAGGCACGGACCCATGAACGGCAACCAATATCTTATCAGAAGAATGTCGGGTTTTTCATTTTTTATTTTAAGTCCGGTAGCAATCCAGTTAAATGGGTTTATGGAATTAAGTTTACGTGTGATCTTAACATCCTGTGGTGCAGGACTATCTGTATATTGTGTTTTTCCCGGAAACAGTAATCCTGGATACTGCAAACGAAAGGTGAGTATTTCAATATCATGACCTTCAGCAGAAAACTGTTGGGCAAGACGGTCATTAAATGTAGCCGGCCCTCCTCTGTAAGGATATGCGGGACCTAGTGAAATTATTCTCATTTTGCATTTTCATATTTTGCCTGGAAGCGCCTGTAAAGTTGCTTATGTTTGTTATCAAGGTTAATGTTTCGTCCGGTTATGAATGCATATTCGATATTATTTGTAGCCATATCAAGGATATCACCTGTTGAAACCACGATGTTTGCATCTTTTCCAACCTCAAGTGAGCCGGTTTTATCATCTATCCCCAGAATTTTTGCACTATTCAATGTAACAGTCTGGAGGGCTTCCTCTTTTGAAAGGCCATAAGATACAGTCTGCCCGGCTGCGAATGGAAGGTTGCCATAGGCCTGTTTTGAATAAGTCAGACCGACAAGGATTCCCTCTTTCTTAAACATGGCTGCAAGTTTAAAGGGAAGTCTTGTATCGCTGTAATCATATTTTGGAACGCTTAGAGGATCAGAAAGAAGTACAGGAATATTATTTTCCTTTAGAAAATCTTTTACTGCCCAGGCTGATTCATCAGCTCCAACAAGTACCATTTTCTTTACACCATATCGTTTCCCGAAAGAAATGGCTGCAATAATACCTTTTGGTTCAGTTGAACTGATAAACAGTGTTTTGGTACCATCAAACAGTCCTTTCAGAGATTCAAGTCTGAGATTAACTTCTTCAGGTTTATCAACTGCCGCATAAGCGATAGCATCAGAAAAGATTTTTTCGAGAGATTCTACGTTTTTATCGTATGTACCTGTGCCGGCTGTTGCAGCCATTGTAAAATCGCCGCCACCTCCCCGCCTTCCACCGAAGGATGATTTTCTCGGCCAACCCAATTGAATGCCATTATCGATCTTATATGCAGCATCTTCCCAGTTCCAGGCATCGAGCTGAACAACGCTGGAAGTTCCGGGAAGCAGAGTTCCTGTTGGTACGATCTGGGCAAAAAGAATACCATTCGATCTGATAACCGGAATAACATGTGAATCAGTATTATAAGCAACTATTGCCCGGACATTCGGATTAAGATCTCCTATCTCCCTGTTATCAGTTGCTACTTCCACTCCGCTGCCTATTTCAACCAACCCGATGCTGGTATTCGGAAATATTAAACCGGGATAAATCTGTTTCCCTGTAACATCAATTACTTCATAACCGGTTTTATCAGTTTTAATATCTGATGTTTTACCGACTGCTGTGATCTTACCTTCTGTAAAGACTATAGTTCCATTTTCTATAACATCACCTGTACCGGTATGAATAGTCCCGCCGACCAGCATAACAGGCTTTTTCTGTGCCGGAGCTACTACCGGACTCTGTGATCTTACCTGAAATATACAGGCAAGAATCAGTATTACTGAAATATATATCTTGTTGTTCATCGTCTTGGAAAATTTGGAATTGTTGAACTTGTTACCGGCGCTTCACGAAGAATGTTTGCAATTATCCTGTTACGCTCACTGTCAATCTGCTCTTTCATTGTTGCATCCAGCTTTTCATCAAAATAGAAAGTACCGTCAACCATCGTCTTACTGGCACGGGCATATATTGAAAGAGGATAATCTGTCCAGAGTACCAGGTCTGCATCTTTTCCGACCTTTATACTTCCAGTTCTGTCTCCAAGATGGAGCATTATTGCAGGATTGATAGTAACAAGTTTAAGGGCTTCAGTCTCGCTTATGCCTCCATATTTCATAGTTTTAGCAGCTTCCTGATTCAGTCTTCTGCCCATTTCAGCATCATCGGAATGGATACAGGTGAGGACACCCTGGTTTATCAGCATTGCGGCATTATAAGCTATTCCTTCATAAACCTCATACTTGTAATCCCACCAGTCTGAGAAAACAGAAGCTGCAGCCCCATGTTCAACAATCTGATCTGCTATCTTATAGCCTTCATTAAAATGGATCAGTGAATTGACTTTTACTCCAAAATCTTTTGCCAGATTCATAATCATAGTGCCTTCCGACTGAACGTATGTGTGGCATTCAATGAAGCTTCTCTTTTCGAGAACATCAACAATTGCGTCGAGCTCCAGGTCTCGTCTTGGGGGTATCTTACCAATTCTGTCAGCAGGTTTCATTACATTCCAGGCTTTCCATTGGTTATTATAATCTACAGCTCTCTGATAAGCATCTCTTATAATCTGTTCTGTACCCATGCGGGTATTAGGGTAACGACTGGTTGAACGTTTAACATTCTCTCCAAGAGCATGCTTTAGGAATCCGACCTGATTTTCAACTTTTAATTCTTCAGCATTATGTCCCCAACGTTGCTTGATCAAAATGGATTGTCCGCCAATCGGATTTGCCGAACCATGGAGAATATGACTCAATGTTACGCCTCCTGCAAGCTGCCTGTAGATACTCTGATCTTCAGGATCAACAATATCACCTACCCTAACTTCAGATGTAATAGCCTGGCCCATCTCATTTGATCCATCCATGGCAATATGAGAATGCTCGTCGATGATTCCGGGTGTCAGATGCATTCCTGTGGCATCAATTATTCTGATGCCATCAGCAGTTGTAAGATTCTTTCCTATTTTCGAAATTTTTCCTTTCTGAACAAGAACATCAGTATTCAATAGCTTACCTTCTTTTTCACTGGTCCATACAGTGGCATTTTTGAACAGTACATCCTCCTGTTTTGGGAGTTCAGTCCAGCCATAAGCTGTAAACGGGTAAACAACTTTCCCAAGTTCAGGTATAGGTAGTGTTGATCTCCGTTGTCTGCTATCAGGCTCAGTTGCATTGCTTGTGTAAGTTGCTTTCCAGGTAACCCATTTTCCATTGTCAAGTTGACCTCTCCCTTCAATATCTTTAGCATTTACATATCCTGATAATCTGAACTTCTGCCTGGATCTGTCAAAGCTAATGCTTACAAGATCTTTGTCAAGAATAAATGTTGCACCCCTGACCTCGGTTGAATCAATAGTGAGTTTAATTGTCGGTTTATCAAAAGTTCCCGATAAAATCATTTTATATCTGGTGGTATCAACTTTGAGATTATAGGTCCCCCTCAGATCCTTTATTCTGAGGTCAATAAATCTGTAAGGTACTCCCTGTACAAAGTTTTCATAGACAATACAATCCTCACTGAAAATATTACCAGAAGTTATCAGTAAGTTAGCAATCATATTCTTTTTTATTGCTCCAACCAGATCAGAGGCTCCGATCATACTTGAAGGAGTATATGTCAGCGCTTTAAGTGCCTCTGCCTCAGGCAAACCATACTTTACAGCTTTTCTGAGATTTGCAAGAAAGGAGGAACGCTGTTTGAGGTCTGAAGAGGTAATTGCAAAAGTAAGACCTGCACCTGAAACCCTGGAAAGGTTTGACGGAGCCAGTTCGTAGTGTTTAAGTGTTGTATATAAGACCGAGGCTGCATCGTATGGATCTTTTACATCAGGAGCCTCAGGAAAATTGAGTGGAATAATAAGTTTATTACCTGCCTTTTTAATATCATTCAAAGCCTGATACTCATCGCCACCACCTTTTATGATATAATTGATTCCAAACTCTTTTCCGATTTTATCGGCTCTCATTATTTCGAGTTTATTTGTTACTTCGAAAATCTGGGGAAGCGTAAGGTTAGCGGTATATGCCTCCAGACCATCATCGTGAAAATAACCTGGAGGGAGCTGCTTGTACCATTGTGCATCATAGTTGACCTGCCTGAGTAATGCAATTATACCAAATTGTGCTGCAGGATAAAGGTCTGCTGAACGGCTTCTTGAAATGGAGTAATTAGCGGAAGTTTTATTTTTCAGAATCACACTATTTGCTTTTCCATCACCAGTGCTCACAAGAGCAGATGTACCCCGTGCTATGCCGTCGGCTTTAAATGCAACCACTGCTCCAAAGCCTGCCTGTCGATATTCGGCAGCAACTTTAGTGTCGGGAATAAATTCAGAAGAAATGTCGAATGATGCATTAATCCCATCATTCCAGTAATCAGCAATTCGTGGTTCAGGGGTGGAAATTGCAGCTGATCTTCCTCCGGTTTGTGCAGGGTTCATAAAAGCAGCATAAGGATTTAAATCAGCTGTCGGCGTTTGTGTTTTGATACCGTAATTTCCTGCGTAGACATCAATAAATGATGGATACACTGTTTTTCCTGTCAGATCATAAATAATTGTTCCTTTCGGGAAAGACAGGTTTGAGCCAATAGATTCAATCCTCCCATTCGAAATAAGAATATCTGTATTTTCAAGTGTGGTTTGATAATCAACCACAACACGGGCATTTTTCAGTCCGTAAACATCAACTCGTTTATCACTCACTCCAACAACAGGAGCATTGTCCTGCTGGGCATGGATCTGAATAGAGAAAAGGAGAAGAATAAAGCATAGGGTTTTTCGCATAACTAAAAAGAATTAGATTAAAGGATTGAGAAAAGGGCGCACGATGCAGGACAAACGACTCAAGGAAGAATCTATCACTTCTTCATTGAGTCGTGTGCCGTGAGTCGTGAGTCGCATATTTATTTCCGGAATAATTGAGATGTGAAGATACAAATTTAAGTCTATAAAGTCTCTTTTTGACTTTATGGACTTTTGATTTTACAGACTATTTTGTATCTTTGCCGTTCATAATACCGGGGCTGACTTGGTTTTGACAGCATGAGGGGTGTTATGTAAGCATGCAGTGTGTGGTGGCGCGTCACTTTTACAGTGTCACGATACAATAAAAGGCGAAAATAATTACGCTCTCGCAGCATAAGCGAATAACAGTAGCTTAAGCACTTCCGCCGAAAGGTGGATCTCTCAGCACATGTGTTGGGACGAGACGCTTCCCGGGCGGTCAGGCCCTGATCCAACCCGACACGGAGGCGCACGCAATCCGGGGCTAGTCTGAAGATTGTTCCGATCGGAAGGCGAAACAAACAGGAACTAAGGATCGGTTAGGTTGTTCTGCAGCTGACAGGTTCCGACAATCAAGCAGAAATAAGCATGTAGAAAGCATATGACTTCCGTGTTTGGACCGGGGTTCGACTCCCCGCAGCTCCACCCTGAACCCCGACCCATCAGTTGGGGTTTATCATTAACTACCCGCAAAACGCTCATTTTCAGCAATTACTGCAAAAGCCGGACCCATTGGCCACATTTGGCCGGTCAGATTACAATTTACATACATAACTAAATATCAAGCACTTAATTCAGGCTTTTGGTGGTCAAAATAATCCGGCAAACTATGGTCAAGGCCACTGGCTTTTCCATCTCATACCTTTATGATTCATTAAAAGGTACAAAGTTAACTTAAATCAATAAAAAAATTGTCTTGATTCAATCAGTAAGTTGTCGCACTAAACTCTCAATTCCTATATTATTGAGACATTGCACAGTAATTTTGTACCTTAGTTTTAAATATAAATATCAAAAATCTATGTTGTACACTAATTTAAAACACCTCGATTCAATTGCTGATCATAAAAAAGCAATCAGTGAAAATGAAAATGTGATGATAATTTGCGGACGAATGGGTCCTATGTGTATACCAGTTTATATGATAGCCGAAGAACTTGAAAAAGAATATAAGCATGCAAAGTTTTTTGATATGGAGTTTGACAATCCTGCATCAGATGTTATCCGGATTTTACCTGAGGTTCGTGGATTTATGGGAATTCCATTTACAATTTATTATAAAAACGGTAAAGTGGTAAAAGCTACCTCCAGTATTCAGACTAAAGTCCAGATAAAAACAATACTGGACAAAGAATTTTCAGTTACTGTAAACGCTTTATAAAACGTATAACAAATAATAACGACTTAGCATGAAAACCACACTTATTATTACAGGTATTGTAATTACAGTTCTCGGAGCATTGTCCATATTGGCCCGTTCAAGAATGAAGAATATTCCAATGGTTACGGATCATAAGAATATTCTGACACTGACTGAAATCGCAAGCAGATATAATATACAGAGTGTTCCTACTCTTATGATTTTTAAAAATGGCGAAATAAAATATAAACAGGCAGGTGTGCATACCAAGCCGCAATTAATGAATGTATTGTTAAACAATTTGTAAATATTAAATTATGGCGCTTACGATAAATCCTCTAGCATGTCCGCAAAACCACCGTTGTCCTATAACACGTGTTTGCCCGGTTGGAGCAATTTCACAAGACGGATACGGTTTACCGGTGATAGATGAAACTCAGTGCATTGAATGTGGCAAATGTGCAAAGTATTGCCCCATGCGGGCAATTGAAAACAAGCACTAAAACAACTTGACAATTAAGGAGTTGACTATTATAATTATAAACTAAAAAAATTAAGATGAAAAAAAACATTGGAACAATTGACAAGGTAATCAGGATACTGATTGCAGTCGTCGTAGTAATACTGTATTTTACTCACGTAATTTCAGGTACACTTGCAATTATTCTATTAATCTTGTCAGGTATATTTATTGTGACAAGTTTTCTGAGTTTTTGCCCACTTTACCTGCCTTTTGGTCTGAGCACCAGAAAAAAAGAATAAAACAGAAGGCCGGAATGAACCGGCCTTTATTATTGATTTTCATTTATTAACTGCTTTTGAAACATTATCTCATTAAGCTTATTTTTCACCTCCTGGATACTACTTTCGGTTATGTCGAAAATATAAGCATTACCTATATTCCATTTTCTGGTAATCTTTTTAACAATGCTTTTCCTGACAACCCAAAGCTGAGGTACTATAATGCTCCTGGTGATATTTTCTATTGCACCACTCCAGCCCTGACCATTTAATTCAAGAGGACCAATCTCATCTATTATAATCAGCTGTTTATCAGATAAATTATCGTTATTAAGAATCTCCATGCCTCTTAATATTGCAGCATTATTGAAATAGTACTGCCCGAACTTAAGCCGTTTTTCATCTTTTTTATCTGAACATAGCTCAATCTGTCTGGAAGATTCAATATCAACCAGATTAAATCCGATTCGTTTACCATTCTCATTTATTCCAATTGAAAGGAACCCCGCAATCCTGATTTTCTGTTCAAGAAGATCCGTGATGATTTTTTGAGTGAAGGTGGTTTTCCCCTGATGGATATCACCTGTAATAATGACTACCGTTGGTCTTTGTGAATGCTCTTTTTCAAATATGCGAAACAAAGTTTCAGCCTGACTTAATATACCATGAAATGAGATTCTGGAGATACCTTTATTATTATTTTCCGACTTTGAGAGATTGGAAAGGAAAAAAGGTAATGCAGAAAAAGCCAGGCTTAATGACTGATAAAGATTTGCAAAGCCCCTGTGGTACAATACTGATTTTATTAGCGGATTTTTCAGCTCAACACTTATGGAGGCAAATCCGATAACAAGGATTATTGCACGTGCATTCATCTTTAGCCCGATTATTAATCCGTCCAGACTGAAGAATGCACCATGTGAGAATCCGTTCCAGAGAAATGCTGCGGCAAAGGTTATAACAATGAAGCTAATCCAAAATGATATTTTCTTTAACCGCCTTAATGAATTTTTGTAATTTAAAATGCAAAACCCTATATAGATAAATGAAGATATTGTGGTGACTATGACAAAGTTGGAGTTCATTAAAAACAGTATTGCAACAATTGAAAACAGATTGATTAACAGATAAATTAATGAATAACTTTGTTTGGTCGTCTGATCGAATAACTGATTCTTTGAATGAAGTATAATTTCAGACTGATCGTCAGAAAGGTTTTTAGTTTTAAGATATTTTAATCCTGTTACGTACCCGGCGATTGCTCCTGTCATTCCCGTAATGATATAAATTATTGTTATGAATATAATCAGGGATGTTGGGTTTAGTTGTTCTAAATCAATTTGTTTCACTGCAAACAAATAAAGATCGGATAATATTTTTATGAAGTCAAAACCATATAGTATTAAAAGGTTTACAAGTTTATGTAGTAATGTGGCCAGAACAGCGAATGCTCCTCCGACCAAATAACCAATTAAGTTTTTACCGAAAACGAAAATGAATAATTCAATAAGTATTGCTTCAGTGAAAATTCCGATCATTGGCCCAAGGATAAGTGCGCTGGGCGAAACTGACTTCATAAGAGCGCAGATAATGCCAGCTCGCCAGATAAGACCATTTTCTTTCCATACCTGAAGGAAAGCTATTAGTATATAGACACTTATAAATGAAAGTATCATCCCTGAGAATGGAATTTTCAGGTTATGAAGAAAACTGCCGAGAATTATTTCGATTGATGCCCAGATACTGCCTACAACAGAAGCTTTAAGCCAGATTGAATTAAGCGGTTTATAGATTATTGTTTCCATAAATATTTTCAATAATCAATCGTCCTGTCAATATGGATTGGATTGCTGGCAGATCCCTTTATAATTAAATGTTTGTGTACGGTAAAACTAATCAGAATTTTTATGATTTTGTGACTTTCTGCTTTAATTATGACTGCATTCATGGCCATGTTCATGATGTGCCTCATGTTGGTGGCAACTACTGCCGCTGTCTTCTACTAATCCCGAGAGATAGAGTTTTACAACTTCTGTGGCATCTCCGGAGCAACCGCGGATAACTTCTATTCCGCTATTTTTCAGAACGTTTATGGCACCCCCGCCAATACCGCCTGCAAGCATTACGGTAACTCCATCTGAGGCAAGTACACTTGCTATATCTGACTTGCAACCACAACCTTGTGGTGATTGAACATTCTTTATATCTGAAATTTCGTTTTTATCTGAGATAGTATAAATCCCATAAGATTCACAATGGCCGAAATGGCTGTCAATTTGATTTTCTTTTGTAATCGGAACTGCAATTTTCATTTTCTTATTTATTACTTTATTTTATCGTGGGTTGCAATCAACAGGAATACACCAAATTGTTTTGTTTCAGTATCTGAGATTTTCTTATTAATAACAAAGCATTGACGGTGGCTTATATTTTCGAAGCCTGGTTTTAAGAGCAAGCTTGACAATTCTGTCGGATCGAAACCTTTATGACCTGTAAATCCTTCACCATGAAATGAACCGTCTTCAATATATAGGTCGGCAATTGCAAGAAAACCTCCAGGATTTAGGAGATTATAAAATTTTGTGATAATATTTTTAATATCTGTAATATGATGAAGAACCATCTGGTTAAAGATAAGATCAAACTTTGCATCTTTCAATTCGGTCTTTTCGAGATTAAAGTTTAATGTTTTGAGATTTTTGACCTTTGATGTATTTATCTTGTTATTCATCACCTTCACCATTTCCGATGAGTTATCCATTAAAGTGATCTCTTTTAAAGAATCTTTCAGGATAAAACTGGTTACTCCGGTTCCTGCACCGAATTCAAGAGCAGTCATCTGCTTATTTAATGGTATAAGTCTCTTAATCTCATTTGCAATAGCCTCAGCACGCTCCCAGATTATTGGGTTTTGGTCCCATCCGGCTGCTTTTATATCAAATTCGTTCATATAAATCTTTTTAGTTAAGAATCTTTTATGAAAATATTAAAATTAACCATGCCTATTTCCAGCAGGCAGACGCAAAGGTTACAAAGATTACGTAAAGTTCGCAATGACTCATTAATTTTTATCATTTCTTATTATTCCAAATGGAATTTTCAGATTTAATGCGATATTTCTGCCCGGATTATAAAAACCTACTTCTTTTAATGTCGACAAATGGTCAACGTATTTCTTATCAAACAGGTTATTTGCACTTAGACTGACAGACATAAGTTGGTTTTCAATTTTAATATTCCCTCCAATGCTTAAGTCTAACAGAGTGTAACCTTTTGTTGTTGTTTCGTCAGGTGCGGCCTTGTTTTGATTAAAGGCTGTACTTGTAAAAACTGAAACAAATGCTTTTTGCAGAAATAGTAAATTTTCTTTTTCTGCCCTTAATTCAAAACGCAATTTATGAGCTGGTATAAAAGGTAAATAATCGCTGTTTTCCTGTTTGCCGATAACTGATGAAAAGGTAGTTTCAAAATGCAGCCATTCCATGGGTTTTGGATGAATATGCAAATCGGCCTCCCCTCCAAACAAGACTGAATTGGACTGCCTGTACCTGAATATATTAATCCCCGAAGCTGTTGTGTCGCCTGTTGGTGAAATAAAAATATAATGATTGATCATATTATAAAACCCGGCAATCTCAAATGTGAAATTTTCTTTATGGTAATGGATACTAAAGTCCGTTTCGTAGGCTTTTTCTGGAACAAGGTTATTATCTCCGATTTCGTAACGTGTTTCATGCTGTCCGTTCGAAGTAAGCTCAGCTAAATTGGGTGTGCGGTATGCTGAAGCAAAGTTAGCTCTGAATAAAAGTTTTTCAGATAAGTTATATGTGGCACCGAAAGAACCGCTGAAACTGCCATAACTCTTGTCAAGGGCTTCACGATAGCTCATCGGGTCCGCAGGTAATCCTACTGCTTGTGTTGAAATTGATTTATTATCGTAACGGACACCTGTTTGTAATTTTAATTTCCCGAAAAAAGTGTATTGTAATAAACCGAATGCAGAATAATTATTTGTTGTAGCATCAGGCAATAGCTGTGTTTGCCTGTTATGTAAATTCGTATTCGTTTGATTGAACCCCTGAAAACCAATGATATATTCCGATTTTTTGGTCGAAGGGAGATACAAACGTGTTTCGTAAGTAATGGTTTGAAGCGACATATCAATGGCAATGTCACTTGGACCTTCCGAGTGAATTAAACCCGATTTTTGATATGCTGAATTGACTTCTAGTTTGAATTTATTAAGGAATATTTTATTCTGAGTTGATAGTAAATGTGTATTTAACAGCATATAATAAACCTCCGGATTCCGCCCTCTTCCCCGTTCTTTTACATAATCTATTGCATCTGCTTCTGCTAAACCAATTTTATGTATACCATAATCATAAAACAAGTTCAGCGACATTCTGGAATTATTAAATCCGGTGTTTAAATTAAATGAAGTCCCTTTGAAACGGGTGTTTGGAACAAATTCACCTCCTCCCTGCAAATAATCTGCATTAGTTATGTTCCCAATCCTGATACTTGCATAAAAATTCTTTGTTGAACCTCTGATACCCAAATTATTGGTGAGGCCGAGCGAATTCGAAAAAAGCTGCATATTATAATCACCAATAATACTGCCAACCGGGGCTGGTTTTTCCTTTATAAAATTAATAACTCCGCCTATTGCATCGGACCCATAAAGCAAAGAAGCAGGCCCTTTGATGATTTCAACATTTTCAATTCCAAATTGATCAATGCCAAGCGGATGATGGTCAGAATACTGATAATTTTCAAACCGAACTCCATTATTTAAAATCAAAATATCATTCATTGAAAGGCCGCGGATAACAGGCTTTGAAACACCGCTTCCTTTAGAAATCATGTCAACACCCGGCACCTGAGTAAGTACTTCCGAAAAGTTCGGGGTGGTTTTAACTGAATGAGGATCAAGCTTCAAAACGTCAATCTTAACCGCATTATCATGTTGCGTCGAATTATAAATACCAGAAACAACGACTTCGTCTGCTTCAACGGCTGTCTGTTTTAGCTTAATATTTATTTCTATACTTTCTCCGTTTAATTCAACAGTTTCAATCCGGTTAGCATAACCAACAAATGAAAACTGAATTCTATTCTTTCCATTTGGTAAATTTATTAATTGATAATACCCGTTTTTATCTGAGACTGTGCCAATCTTCATGTCTGAGACAAATATAGTTGCACCTGTCAATGATAGATTATCCTGGTCTGTTATTTTTCCTGTTATTTTGTTTTGTGCGTTAGTGATATGATACATGAATATCATAAAGCAAATGATACATACTTTTTTCATTTTATTACTTAATTGATGGTTAACAAACTTATTAGAAGCACCTTAACAGGCACTGTATTTTAAATTTGTCTACAAGGGGGTGCACGTAATAAAAATGAAAATTGGGAGAGGTTAGAATAATATCGTGAACTGTAATTATTAGAGTAACTATCTAAAGGATTTTCCTTTTGTAAATCAATATTTTCAATGCTTGACAAAAAAACCGAAAATTCGAAATTGCATATACCACACTTATCATGGAAAACATGGTTATGTTTCTCATTTGTTGCAGTGCATCTAAAATGTTCGTGATGATGCTCAAGTTTAACTATTGATGGAAATAAAAAAACCATCAATAATAGTAAAGAAGTAATATTTTTAAATTTTCTAATCATTAAAATTGTTTACTATGCCTGCAGTTAACGATCTGCGGTATATTTTATGAGGGAGTTCAATGCCCATCACTTTCATTAAAGCACAAAGATAAACAAATGAACTGAACTTTCCGGGACCTCCTTACTCCGGCATAAAATACATCGCCGTTACCAAAAATATCCAAGAAATACAGTATAAAAAATTGTGAGAAATTCAGAAAAACAAGAAGGTTTTTTTATCAGATTTGATTACAGAACTAATAAGCAAATTTTTATGCCAGTCTGAAAGTAAGTTCTTATTTCAATTGTCGGCTCGGAGGGAATCGAACCCTCGACCCCATGATTAAGAGTCACGTGCTCTACCAGCTGAGCTACGAACCGATATGTTTTCATTGGACAAATTTAACAGATAGTGAGGATTTTCAACCTTATGTAGGAAAAAAATTGTTCACTGAATGAACATTTCTATAGTTTAAACTTTATTCCCCCGAAAACAGTGATTCCTGGCATTGGATAATACAGGTTATTTTCATATTTCTGATTTAAGATATTCTCAGCGCTTATAAACAGTTCAGCATATTTACAGACCTGATAAGATATTTTGGAATCGAATAATGTGTAATTCTGAAAGTTGACTTTTACTGAGGGATCAGTATCGAGATGATTTACATACTGAATGCTTGACATGAACTGCAATTTTTTCAGGCGGTAGTTACAACATAAAAACAGATGATGTTTTGGTGTGGCATAAACAGGGCTCTCCATATTAATATAAGAGTAAGTAAGATTCAGCCCAAGATTTTCAGTGAGACTGGCATTGGCTGCAAACTCAATTCCTTTGTTAAATACTTTGCCTGCGTTTTGTAAACCGACCATGGGAACATTAATAATCAGGTTATCGCCTTTGACAATGTAACCTGTTAATTCAAGTTTCAGTTTCTGATTTAAAAAAGATTGCAGCAAACCTGTCTCATAACTCATTATTATTTCAGGGCTCAGGTTTACATTGTGATTCCATATATACAGCTCTTGGATTGTAGGACTTCTGAATCCTTTGGCTATTGAAGCTTTTAAAGTGGTGCATCCGCCAATTTTATAAGCAAAACCACCGGCAGGTATCCACTCTGTTCCATATACCTGGTGATCTTGCAGACGCAAACCGGCATTAAGAGTCAGCCGGTCGAATAAGGTCTGCTGTACAAAGCCATAAATACCTGCATCATAAACCGTTGTATCCTTAAATATTATTCCCTGACCACCCATCGCATTTTCATTTTCAGCAAGCCCACCATAATTCAGGTAATCTGCACCAACGGTAAAATTATTACCTTTAAACAGTTTAATCGATTCATAGATATTTAAGCCATAATTGGCATCTGTTGAATGAAATCCGTCGGATATATTATGTTCTCCAAAATTATAAAACAACTTTGCAGAGCCTGAAACCTTTTCATAATTGTTGTCAACCGTAAATGACCAATAGCCTCTTGAAATGTCAAGCGAACTACCGGGAACTGCGTTAAGAGTATCAGGGCCGGGATCAGTAGCTTTAAAGTGAGCCAGGCTGAAATCAGTATTCGTATTGATGTTATTATTCAATTGGTAGGATAGTTTCAGATATCCATTTGTTATGTTAAAATCTGAGTTCGGACGATGTCCGTCAGTCTGGTCATGGTTAATGGATGCAAACAGGCTCAACTTATTCTTTTTGTAACCTGCAGATGCCATGTATTTCTGAGTGTTATAGGAACCATACATTAAATTGGCATTTCCACTGAATCCTTCTTTCGTTTGTTTTTTTGTAATTATATTAATAACACCTCCCATTGCATTTGAACCGTAAAGTATTGACCCTGGTCCGCGTATTACCTCAACGCGTTCGACGTCAGATGCAACATATGAATCGGACAGGGGATGTCCGAAAATGCCCATAAACTGAGGATGGCCGTCAATCAGCATTAACACTCCTGTTGTTGGACTGCCTCCAATCCCTCTTATTGAGATTTGCCCTGCTGCATTACCTGCCACACCAAAACCCATAACTCCCCGCTCGGTTACGAAAAGGCCAGGTACGCGACCGTTTAATATGGGTAAAATGGCCGACTCATTACTCTCTGCTATCTGAAGACTATTAACCACCGAAACAGCCATGGGTACGTTTCTCTTATTAACTTTTACAGTTGTTCCGGTAACTATCACCTCATCGAGGTTAATAGTATCCTGAAGTGCTGATTGGATGTTTTCCTGTGAAAATACCGGTATGGCTATTATTATTGCAACAACTAGTGAAAATAATTGTTTTTTCATGATTTTGGCTTATTAAAATATTACGAAATATATAAAAAGTGTTACCATTATGATAAAAAAAATTAATCGGTTTTGCTCATTATAAGTTTACCATGCTTAATTCCTTTGATACTTATCAGCTTGTCTGACAATTCTGTAAGTTTATTGGCATATCCTTTAACTGCAATAATTTCCAGACAAATATCATGGTTCAGGTGATAGTGTTGTGAAGACAAAATAACTTCAAAGTAATTATGTTGAATGTCGTTCGATTTTGTACTGATATCTTTCTTGTGGTGATCATATATCAAAACAATAGCACCGGCAACCATATTATTGCACTGCCATTTTTTCTCAATAATGTTTTTTTCAATCAAATGTCTTAATGCCTGGGAGCGGTTTGCAAAACTGTTGTCCTGAGCAAACTGATCAAGCTCTTTAAGCAGTTCTTCTTCAAGACTAATACTGAAACGGGTAACAGCCATCGTAACACGATTTTGTATAAAAGTAATAATATTTTACACATAAATATTTTTAAACCATAAAAAATATTCAGGATTTTACTTCCACTTTAGATATGAGCAGTTCTGTTATTTTCTCAAATGACTCCACTACCTGTCTGTTAGTTTGACTGAAGATACTTTTGCCTTGTTCGGCAGCTTCACCCACTTCTATCACCAAAGGTATCTGCCCCAGCAGCCATGTGTCAAACTCCAGTGCTAATTTATGACCGCCTCCTTTCCCAAAGAGGTAATATTTTTCATCGGGATGCTGTTCGGGAGTAAACCATGACATGTTTTCAATTATTCCCAGAACAGGAACTTTCAAATCGGGATTGGTAAACATTGAAGTTGCTTTTCGCGCATCATTGAGAGCTATCTCCTGCGGGGTAGTCACAATAATTGCTCCTGTAAGATTCAGTTTCTGAATAGTTGTCAATTGAATATCACCTGTTCCGGGAGGGAAGTCAACAAACATATAGTCTATATCACCCCATTGGGTGTTTTCAAAAAGTTGTGTTATTGCATTTGCAGCCATAGGTCCACGCCAGATCAGCGACTGATTACGGTCAATGAAAAAACCTATTGAGATTATACTTACTCCAAACTTCACAATCGGGAAAATCATATCCTTATCTCCAAATGCTGTTACATCAGGTTTAGCATCCTCAATACCGAACATTCTAGGGATTGATGGCCCGTAAATATCAGCATCCACCAAGGCTGTTTTATATCCGTTTCTTGCCATGGCAATGGCAAGGTTGGCAGCAACAGTTGATTTTCCAACACCACCTTTGCCTGATGCAACTACTATAATGTTTTTAACCCCATCTATTGGGATTTTTTCAAATAGGTTACTCATATCTTTTGATTTAAGATTTTGTTCTATATTATTTTTATTTTCCCCATTAAATCAAGCATTATAATTAAATCTTAATCAGGATAGTAATATTTTTATCAGCAGCATTTTAGGACTTGTGGTTTCTCTGGTATTCCTATATCTTCTCCATTCCGACCCTTATATTTTTTTTCAGGGTCATATACTACTCCTAACTTATCCAGTAAAGGTTCAACTGTTACCTGATGTGTTTGCAAACCTATATCCCAGGGATCGTAACCTAACAATAGTCCTGCCAGTTCTTCATAGGTCAATACCGGAATTCCATAACCATCTTCACCATAAGTTTTGCCTTCCATTTCGGCAATTACATATTGCCATCTGTCGAGAAAAAAGGTACAACCCGGACAGTTGGCAATTATAAGATCGGGTTTAAAAGGCTGCATCGAATCAAATTTCTTTTTTGAATTTGAAACTGAATAACCTCTGTTCGATTTGAGGAGGTACTGTCTGAACCCGAAACCACAGCAATGACGTCGTTCGGGATAGTCAATCTGCTTACCTCCCCAATCGTCAATTAATCCTGCCAACACATATGGATATTCAGCGCCTCCGATACCTTCCTGAGGAAATATCTTTGCATAGTGGCAGCCAATATGGTCAACAACTTTAATAGGCTCTCCGGTATTTTGATTAATCAGCCTGAATTTTGCTTTTGCTGCAATCTCTTTACGGAATTTGTAAATGACATCGCTGGCATGAACAAGATTTTTGGGGATCTCAAATGCTTTACCGGTGGCACGTTTTAATGCATAGCGTGTCTTTTGTTCCGTTTCCGGGAAGTGCTTCCATGTATCCATCACCTCAACATAAATACCAAATGAGGTAACGCACGATGCAACAAAATTTTCATAACCGGCTTCGTTCATCAGGGAAAATTGCCGGGCAACAACTGTCATAATTGTTTCAAAAGGAATTATACCTGAATGGTAGGCAATACCCGTACAGGTAGTCTGCCGGGCATCGTCAAAAATATCTTTGCCCAGATCATTTCTGAGAATATTGATATAGAGATTTTCGGCAGCCGGAAAGAAATTCTGCCTGATACAACTTCGTGCAAAATAGTAATGGTCATCAGCTATCTCTTTCTGGTATGCTGCCCATATCTCATTTTTCCGTGTCTTCATGGAGAAATTTAATTAATAAAGTAGCAGATGCTTTAATTATTCATTGTACAGATGTTTAAAGTAGTCGTCTTTCCCCTCTTTAAAATCAATGTTTAGTTCTTTTGCCTTGACAGAAGAGTATTTTTCGATCTTTTCAAACCGTTGAGTGCCGCCGGTTTCATCAAATATCTTTTTAAGGTCATTAAGCGATTCCTGCGATATATTGCGAAGCGTACCGGATTGTTCTTTATTATAGCTTGTTCCAAGGCGTTCCAGCATTGATGCTCTGTTTTTTCTGAGCCACTCCCAGACCGGTCCCTGTTCGGGATACATTTCAGTATCAACTTCATCAATGAATACGCAATAACCATATTTCAAAATATGTTCTCCCACAGTGCGTTTAACAGCCAGTTGTTTCCTTCCCTGTTGACTTTCAATAAACAAGCCCGTTTCAATGGATAAAGCCCGTAATGCCTGAATAATATAACCAGGCGTATTGCCACGCGGACACCTGGTTTTACACGACAGGCATTCTCCACACATCCAGATAGTATCGCTTTTCAATAGCTTTTCCAGCTCACTTTCGTCTCTTTTCTGTACAGTATCTACCACTACACGAGGATCGTAATCGCTAACTTCAGCAGCAGGGCATATTGCAGTGCAAACGCCGCAGTTGAAACATGATTTCAACCCTTCTATGTAGCGGACATCCTTCTCAAGTTCTTTGTACAAATCTTTCATCATTTATTATGCAGCTTTATTTTTCACATAATTCATATGTTAGTCTATGCCAATTACCTGACAGAAAATCAGCTTTTTATTTTTGCAAAGTACATTGCAAATGAGCGATATAGAAAGTGTGTCCATTTGCCAAATGGTACAATAATCAATGCCCATTGTACAAGAATAATAAAATGAAACAGGTACAACCAGATATTATTCTCTATTAAACCAATATCAATAAAAAGACGAACAGAAAAAGCAGTAATCCCCATTAAAAACAACCATATAACAAATAACCAATCAGATGGTTGTGAGAATTTACTTATTTCATTACTCTTTTTAATACGATCCGACACAAAATCAATCGTAACTATAAATACTGTTATGCTCACAACATATCCGAACACAATTATGAATAACTTTTCGCTTGAGAACCAGTCAAGAAAAACTGTTGTAAAAAGTAAGCCTAAATACCCGAGGACAAGAATAAAATGTTCAAACCATCTGAACCGGTTGTCATCACAATCCAAAGCTCTTTTCTGTGTAAACATATGAAGTATTAACTCCCATAGTCCAGCAAGATACTTTGAAAGAGGTGCTTTAATTTTTGGTTTTAATATTATAAACCACCACATCCGAACAATATTCGGAAACAGGATAAGACCAAAAACCGAAGCAATGGCTATCATCTCAAAATTATGGCCGAAATGCATTATTGTTTTCAGGTTAAAATTTTCTAAAGCACTAAAAGTTATTACTCCGACAGCTGTTATAATAAAAGCTATAATTGTCAGAGAGAGGGATCGGTATAATAAGCCGGATAGTTTAGTCCAGTCGTATTCAGAAGTAAGCCATCTTCTCAGTGACATCATCAATTCGCCGGGGTTTGCAGTTTGCGGGCAATGTGTTGAGCACTCACCGCAATAATAGCAAAGCCATGGTTTTAGTGAAGATTTTATATCGTCTTTCAATCCTAAAACGCTGAATCGCAACATTTCTCTCGGGAATGAATCTTCTTCTGTTGATAAAGAGCAAACGGCAGTACAATTACCACAGTTATAGCATGCGTTGAAGTCGAATGCCCCATACTTTTTTAATTCTTTTCCGAATTCAGGATTAATCGCAGCCATTATTTTTTTATTTTATAGGTAAAATATTCATCCATGTCATCAACTTCGCCTGTTTGAACAAAGCCGTATTTTACCAGTGACATCAGGTAAAAAACAACCTCATATTTAGGCAAGTCGAGTTTTTGTGTGATTTGCTCAATAGTTAAGTCGCTTTCCTTTAAAGCATCAAGTATTGATTTCTTTATCCTGCTGAATTGTTTCAGGTTATCTTTTGCTTCCAACGAAACTTCCCGTTTCTCTTTCAGGATTTTAAATGTTTTGCCTTTTTCAATCTCCATGGTTCAGGTTTTTTAAAATTGAATTTAATCACCAGCTAGTGCATCAATCATGCTTTCAATTTCACGGTTTGAATAAGCAATCAGATTGATTGCATCTGAAGGACAAACCGGCAAACACATTCCACATCCTTTGCACACTGAGTTATTAATCACTGCAATATCTTTTGTTCCGTTTATCTCCTTATGGATGGCATCGAACGGGCAGGCTTCGGCACAAACTCTGCACCAGGTGCACTGATCATTATCTATTTGAGCAATAATAGGTTCGATTTCTAATTCTCCTTTGCTGATGTATGAAAAGGATTTTGTAGCGGCAGAAAGGGCTGAATTAACCGATTCCATGATGTTTTTCGGTCCCTGGCAAGCTCCGCAAATGGTGATCCCATCGATAACAGTCTCAACAGGAC
>JAPLED010000081.1 GCA_026391475.1 Bacteroidia bacterium
TTCAATTATTGTGGTAAGCTGTTTCTACTTTTTCTCAATGGCATCAAGTTTTGCTTTGATGGCGTCGTATTTCGGAGCTAATGAGGCATCCTTTGCTTTAAGTCTATAGTATAACTCCTGCAGACTTTTCATTGTATAAAAATCATCGGGTTTAAGTTCATTAGCTTTTTCCATATAAGGAAGGGCTTTTGTATAAACAGCATTTGCCAGATCAATTGCTTCAGTGTATTTTTTAACGTCCATTATTTCATTGGCCTTAAGAAACATATCTGCTGCTTTATTAATATATGCAGCACCAAGCCCATACTGGGAATCAAATAAATCTGATTTAAGTTCAACTGACCTGGTAAGTTCAGTTATAGCTTCATCATATCTGTTTTGATTTAAGAATATAATACCTGCAACATGGAAAAGACTGTAATTATTCGGATCAGTTTCTTTTGCGACTTTTATATATTTAAGCGCTTCTTCGTGTTTATTACTCTTTATATAAAGATCGATTAAATTGAGAGTAACGTTTTTATCATTAGGAAACATACTGTTTAATCCGGTCAGAATTGATTCTGCCTTTGCAGTATCTCCTAAAGCCTGATACGATTCAGCCATCTGAAAATACGGGGTAATTCCCAGATACTTCATCTCAGCACATTTCTCGAAGTATTTGATAGCTTCATTATATTTTGCAGAATTTACAGCTGCCAGACCTGCATTATAATACATTCCTGTATCAACAGCCCCTACATAATTATTCCCTTCAGTAATCGCAATTTGAGTCTCGAACGATTTAAGCGCACCTTCATAATCTTTTGCTTCGAATCTTGAACTACCCTGAGTATATAAGTTAACAGCCAGGGAGTTATAGATGCTACCAGTAATGATTTTCTTTTTTACTGAACCTTTTGGATCCAGTTCCATAGCTTTCTCATATGATGCATATGCTTCTGCAAGTGGATCGGGATAAAAAGCTTTGAACTTAGGATTTTCAGATTCAAATGTGGCCTGGCAAAGTTTACCTTTTGCAAAATAGGTATTAAACCAGTTCATAGAACTCTCATTGACTAATGCCTGATCAATGGCTTCTTTTGCTTTATCAAGAATACCCTGGTCAATGTAACTCAGAGCGCTTGTAACCTTGCCCTTCTGGGACATTGCTCCAATCGAAATACTAACGGCTGCTATGAGCAGAAAAAACTTTTTCATAATTATAATTTTAATTTAATTGTCTTTAAAAAAATTTCCCAAATTTAAACATTACTTATTAATCATCAAATTCTTTGCCATTTTCCTCAGGAATAATATTATTTTCTTCAACATGGTTTTTTTCATTGCTTTCATCCTCCTCATTTACAAGTACACAGGCAACTGAAGCAATAATATCATTTTCTTTAAGATTTATCAATCTCACTCCCTGCGTAGCCCTACCCATAACTCTTAATGCCGATACCGGGCTTCTGAGTATATTTCCAAATTGCGTAATAATCATAAGGTCGTGATTATCAGTTACATCTTTCAATGCAATAAGTGAGCCTGTCTTGTCAGTAACGTTAATTGTCTTTACGCCTTTTCCTCCTCTGTTGGTGATCCTGTAACCATCGATATCAGATCTCTTGCCATATCCTTTCTCAGAAACAACAAGGATATCTTTTTCTTTATTCTCAACTGTGATCATACCTATCACAAAATCACTATTCACATTGGCAAGTCTGATTCCTCTCACTCCCGAAGCAGTTCTTCCCATTGGTCTTACTGATGCTTCAGGGAACCGGATAGCGCGTCCCGATTTTATAGCCAGCATTATGTGGTGTTGTCCATTGGTCATCCTGGCTTCAAGAAGCTCATCACCTTCCCTCACAGTGATGGCATTAACTCCATTGATCCTGGGTCGTGAATATGCTTCCAGAGATGTTTTTTTAATAATTCCTTTTGTAGTACAGAGAACAATGAAGTTATTATTAATATATTCAGAATCATTCAGATTCTTTACATTAATAAATGCTCTAACATTATCCTCAGGTTCAATATTTATGAGATTCTGCATGGCTCTTCCTTTTGAAGTTCTGGAGCCTTCAGGAATGGCGTAAACCTTCAACCAGTAACATTTCCCGTTCCTTGTAAAGAAGAGCATAGTATTATGCATTGTGGCAATATAAAGATGCTCAATAAAATCCTCATCCCTGGTTGCCCCGCCTTTGGCTCCTGTTCCTCCCCGGTTTTGCCTCCGGAATTCAGTTAATGGTGTTCTTTTTATATAACCCATATGAGAAATAGTAATTACCATTTCATCATCGGCATAAAAATCTTCAGGATTAAACTCTTCAGCATTCGGAATTATTTCAGTGCGTCGTTTATCGCCATATTTTTCTTTTATTTCAAGAAGTTCATCTTTAATAATTTTCATTTGAAGATCAACATTTGCAAGTACACTTTTTAAGTATTCAATCAATGCCATAATCTCTTTGTATTCAGCTCTTAATTTTTCCTGCTCAAGGCCTGTAAGCTGGCGCAGACGCATTTCTACAATTGCCCTGGACTGGATATCTGAGAGTCCGAATCGCTCCATAAGCCTTTCCCTGGCCATCTCAGGAGTCTGTGATGCTTTGATTATTGCAATGACCTCATCTATGTTATCACTGGCAATGATCATTCCCTCAAGTATATGAGCGCGTTTTTCAGCCTGATCAAGGTCAAATTTTGTTCTTCTTATTACAACTTCGTGACGATGTTTTACAAAATAATGAATCAGATCCCTGGTATTAAGTGTTTTAGGGCGTCCTTTTACAAGGGCGATATTATTTACGCTGAAAGATGTCTGTAGTGATGAATATTTATAAAGATTATTCAGAACAACATTTGCACTGGCATCTTTTTTAAGAATTATGACAATGCGCATTCCGTTGCGGTCCGATTCATCGTTTATATAAGATATCCCCTCAAGTTTTTTCTCATTAATGAGATCAGCAATCTTACGTATCATTTCTGCCTTATTCACCATATAAGGAATCTCATTAACAATAATGCATTCCCGCCCTGAATGAGTCAGTTCAATTTCAGTTTTTGCCCTTACTACTATACGACCTCTGCCGGTTTCGCAGGCATCTCTTATTCCCTGTTCACCATAAATCATCCCTCCAGTAGGGAAATCAGGTCCCTTTACAAAATGCAGGATTTCTTCTGTGGTAATATTATTATTATCAATATAGGCTATTGTAGCATCGATAATTTCCGAAATGTTATGCGGAGGCATGTTTGTTGCCATTCCAACAGCTATACCGGAAGCTCCGTTCACAAGTAGGTTTGGGATTCTTGTTGGCAGAACAGAAGGTTCAGTTAAAGAATCATCAAAATTGGGATGAAAATCAACTGTATCCTTGTCAATATCAGCCAGTGTTTCCTCTGCAATTTTTTTAAGTCTTGCCTCAGTATATCGCATCGCAGCCGGGCTATCGCCATCGACCGACCCAAAGTTGCCTTGTCCGTCCACCAAAGGATATCTCAATGACCATTCCTGCGCCATTCTTACCATAGCTTCGTAAACTGATGAGTCGCCATGCGGATGAAATTTACCCAGCACCTCTCCCACTATCCTTGCGGATTTTTTATAAGGTTTGTTGGAAAGCACTCCCAGTTCAGACATTCCAAAAAGTACCCTCCGATGGACCGGCTTAAGACCATCTCTCACATCAGGTAATGCCCGCGACACAATAACCGACATCGAATAGTCGATGTAGGCAGATTTCATTTCCTCCTCAATATTAACCTTGACGATTCTCTCTCTCTCTGACATAACAGATTATTAGTTAAGTATTTACAAATAAACCTCTTTTCAGGGGTTTAGAATTACGAAAATAGTTAATATTTGACTAATTTTGAGTTTTTCAGGCTGTGAATTTTTAACATTTTTTGTTCATAAATGGGCATGAATATTGTCATACAGATATTATGCATAATTTAACTTTGAAAAAATAGTTATGCGCACTTTCGTCGGACAGTATCTGACAGAATGTCGGTTAACTTTTATTAATCTGTTAATAGATAGATCAGAATATGGATTCACAATTTTCGCAAAGGGTAAAAGATATTCTTGGTTATTCCAAGGAAGAGGCTATAAGGCTGGGAAACAGCCATATAAGTCCTGAACATCTTTTTCTTGGTATACTGAGAGACGGAGAGAGTGTTGCGATAGAAATCCTTATTAACCAGGGTATAGATCTCCTGGTACTTAAAGGATCTCTTGAGAAAAGTATAAAGGTCGAAAGCCCTGTTCCTGTGGCAGACCATGAGGTTATTCCCCTTTTAAGAAGTACAGAAAGGATACTTAAGCTTGTTTACCTTGAAGCAAAGGCTCTGAAAAGTATCACAATCGATACAGAGCATCTTCTTCTGGCAATACTGAAGGATGAAAATGCTTTAGTAACACGGTTTCTTTCAGAATTGGATGTTGACTACCAGTCAGTGCGCAGAATGGTCGAAGCAGAATCTCCTTCTGCCAAAGCTGATTTCCCAAGGGATGAAGATGATGAAGGTCAGAGTTTTAGCGGCCAGGGTAAAGGCCCGTCAGCCTCCCCTTCTTCACCAAAATCATCATCCGATACTCCTGTATTGGATAATTTCGGAATAGATCTTACAAAAGCTGCTGAAGAAGGCAGACTCGATCCGGTTGTTGGCAGGGAGAGGGAGATAGAACGATTGGCTCAGATATTATCAAGAAGAAAAAAGAACAATCCTGTTCTTATTGGTGAACCCGGAGTTGGAAAATCAGCAATTGCTGAAGGACTTGCATTGCGGATAATTAAGAAGAATGTCTCAAGAGTTCTTTTTAACAAGAGAGTGGTTGCTCTTGACCTTGCCTCAATAGTTGCAGGAACAAAATACCGTGGACAGTTTGAGGAAAGGATGAAGGCAATATTGAATGAGCTTTCAAAAAACGACAACATAATACTATTCATTGATGAGATTCATACTATCGTTGGAGCCGGAGGTGCAACAGGTTCACTCGATGCAGCAAATATGCTTAAGCCGGCTCTTGCCCGTGGCGAAATTCAATGTATCGGCGCAACTACCCTGGATGAATATCGTCAGCATATTGAGAAAGACGGTGCTCTTGAGAGGAGATTTCAGAAAGTAATTGTTGAACCAACTTCAATTGAAGAGACAATTCATATCCTCCATAATATTAAGGAGAGGTATGAAGAGCATCATAATGTTATGTACACCGATGATGCTATCGATGCCTGCGTGAAGCTCACTAACCGTTACATCTCTGACCGGCACCTCCCCGACAAAGCTATTGATGCACTTGATGAGTCAGGTTCAAGGGTTCATATTTTAAATATTGTTGTTCCTGAAAAAATTCTTTCACTTGAAAAACAGCTTGAGGAGACAAAAAAAGAAAAAATGATGGCAGTCAAAAATCAAAACTTCGAAAAAGCTGCCAGTTTCCGCGATCGTGAAAAAGATCTCCTCGATATGATCGATCAGGAGAAGAAAAAGTGGGAAAAAGAACTTGCTGTTAACCGGGAAACAGTTGATGCTGAAAAGGTTGCTGAAGTTGTTGCAATGATGACAGGCGTACCTGTTCAGAGGATTGCCCAGACAGAAGGTACCAGATTATTAAATATGGCCGACGAACTGAAAGGAAGCGTTATTGGTCAGGATGAAGCCATATTCAAAGTTGTAAAATCTATTCAGAGGAACAGGGCAGGTCTCAAAGATCCTAATAAACCAATTGGAACATTCATATTCCTGGGGCCAACCGGTGTCGGAAAAACACAGCTTGCAAAAGTACTTGCCAAATTCCTGTTCGATACTACCGATAATCTGGTAAGGATCGACATGAGCGAATACATGGAAAAATTTTCTGTATCAAGGCTCGTCGGAGCTCCTCCCGGATATGTAGGTTATGAGGAGGGCGGCCAGCTTACAGAGAAAGTGAGAAGGAAACCCTATTCGGTAGTACTTCTTGATGAGATTGAAAAAGCTCATCCCGATGTATTTCATATTATGCTTCAGGTGCTTGATGAAGGACAATTAACCGACAGCCTGGGAAGACGTGTCGATTTCAGGAATACCATCGTAATTCTGACATCAAATATCGGGTCCAGACAAATAGCTGAATTCGGACATGGTATCGGTTTCGATACTAACGCAAAAAAAGCATCAAGAGATGAACAGACCAAGAGTATCCTGCAGAAAGCTCTTCAGAAAACATTTGCTCCTGAATTTCTGAACAGGATTGATGACGTAATAATGTTCAATTCATTAGGAAAAGAAGAGATAAATAAAATTATTGATCTCGAATTAAAAGGACTGTATGATAGGGTCAAATCACTTGGTTATAAGCTGAAAATTGCAACTTCTGCTCGAGATTACATTGCTGAAAGAGGGTTTGATGCAAATTTTGGAGCAAGGCCGCTTAAACGTGCAATTCAAAAATATCTTGAAGATCCGATGGCTGAAGTTCTCATTAAAGCAAACCTTCACGAAGGCGATTGCATTAATGTTGGATTTAACAGAGCTAAATCGGAAATAAAGATTAAGATTCAGAAGAAGAAAACAGAGCTTCCGGAGAAAACGGATACTCCTACAACATAAAATAACTGAGGTTTTCACAAAAACACACCACCTCCCCCTGACGCTTCGGTCAGGGTACTCCTCCTCTGAAGAGGAGGAGAAAGTTAAAGTTTTGTATATCAATACTTTCCCCTCCTTTTTAAAGGAGGGGTGTCATGCCCGTAGGGTCATGACGGGGTGGTTAATAAAACTTATTGTTCTGCCCCTACACCTAACTTTTTTTATTCAGGCACTCCATATAAATCAAAATCAGTTGATTGTGTTATCAGGATGTTGTAAAAACTACCTGGCTCGAGATCATGTTCAATAGGGATAAGCACCTCCTGGTCGACCTCAGGACTGTCGTATTCAGTCCTTCCGACGAAAAACTCACCTTCTTTTCTGTCGATAATAACTTTGAATACCTTACCAATATGAGATTCATTCAATTCTGCTGAAATGTTTTGCTGCACTTCCATCAGTTCAGCAACTCTTGATTCCTTTATATCGGCAGGAGTTTCATCTTTATACTCTTTGTACGAATATGTGTCCTCCTCGTGCGAATAAGCAAAGACCCCCAGCCTGTCGAATCTGAAGTTTGAAATAAAATTCTTAAGCTCAAGAAAGTCCTGCTCAGTTTCTCCGGGATGTCCGGCAATAAGAGTTGTTCTGATTACTGCACCGGGAATATCATTGCGGAGTTTACAGAGAACAGTTTCCGTTTCCTTCCTGTTATGGGATCTTCTCATTAATCCAAGCATATTATCTGTTATATGTTGAATTGGGATATCAATATAACGGCATATTCTGGGGTTTTCCCTGATCAGAGGAATCAGATCCATCGGAAAATCAGAAGGGTATAAATAATGAAGACGAATCCATTCGAAAGATTCAATTTTCAACAATTCAGAGACCAGCTCAGGCAATGATTGTTTTCTATAAAGGTCAAGACCATAATAACTCAGGTCCTGTGCAATTAGTATTAATTCTTTAACTCCCTTATCTGCCAGCTGTGATGCTTCTTTAACCAGTTCTTCAATAGGGCGGGAAATGTATTTTCCCCGTATGGCCGGGATAACACAAAAGGCGCAGGTACGGTCGCAACCTTCTGATATTTTTAAATATGCATAATGTCCGGGACCGGTAATTGTTCTGTCAGTTAATAGGTCATCTCTTAAATTTACGCCCAGTTCTTTCAATACATCGCTCATGTTATTTACTCCGAAATACTTCCTGACTTCAGGAATTTCGTGTTTAAGCGCTTCCATGTATCGCTCTGATAGGCAGCCCATAACATATAGATTATTTATATGTCCGGTTTTCTTGGCTTTAACAAAGCGAAGGATTGTATCGATACTCTCTTCCTTTGCATCATTTATAAAACCACAGGTATTTATTATTACGGTTCCGGCTGAGACATCATCCGAATTATAAATTACATCATAGCCTCCTGCATTAAGTTGTTTAAGGAGTTTTTCCGAATCAACAACATTCTTGGAACACCCTAATGTTACAATATTGATTTTTTTGTTCTTCATTCGGATGTAATTTCAGAGACTCTGAAGCTGCTTTTGCTTATTTCAAACTGAAAAGGGAATCAACAAAGTCAAATCGGTTGAATATAAGAAGATCTTCAAGCTTTTCGCCGATACCAATATATTTCACAGGTATTTTAAACTGATCGGAAATGCCTATTACGACACCTCCTTTTGCTGTACCATCGAGTTTTGTAATTGCCATAGCAGTAACATTGGTCGCTGCAGTGAATTGCCTGGCCTGTTCAAATGCATTTTGACCAGTAGATCCATCGAGCACAAGGAGAACTTCATGAGGAGCTTCCGGAATGACCTTTTCCATAACTCTCTTAATCTTTGATAATTCAGTCATCAGATTGATCTTGTTATGAAGTCGTCCTGCTGTATCAATGATAACAACATCTGTCTCGCCGGATACTGCCGATCTGAGAGTGTCGAATGCAACTGATGCCGGGTCTGATCCCATTTGCTGCTTTATAAGCGGGACCCCTACCCTGTCGGCCCATATCTGAAGCTGATCTATTGCGGCAGCGCGGAAAGTGTCAGCAGCTCCTATAAGTACTTTTTTACCGGCAGATTTGAATTGATATGCAAGTTTTGCGATGGTGGTTGTTTTTCCGGAACCATTTACTCCGACAACCATAATTACAAATGGAGTGTTTTTTAATTGAGAGGAGAAGTCAGATTCAGAATCAGTCTGATTTTTTTCGAGGAGTGCAACTATTTCTTCTTTAAGAATGCTATTCAGTTCGCTGGTATTTAAATACTTATCTTTTGCTACCCTGGCTTCAATTCGTTCAATTATTTTAAGGGTGGTTGCAACGCCAACGTCAGAAGATACTAAAACTTCCTCGAGATTATCAAGGACTTCCTCATCGACTTTTGATTTTCCTACAACGGCTCTTGACAGCTTATGGAAGACACTCTCCTTAGTTTTTTCAAGACCTTTATTAAGGCTCTCATTTTTATCTTTTCCAAGGAATCCCAGCAATGCCATCAGGTAATAATTAATTTGAAAAATAAATATAAAAAAAGCTTCCTTCTGCAAAGAAGAAAGCCATGAATATCTTATAAGCAATAAATACGGTTACTTCTTTGCGAAGAAGTCTTTAATATGATCATTATGAACGATCTCTTCTTTAAACAGATAAGCTCCGGATTTATCGGACTTGGTCATTTTAATACATTTGGTAAATGCTTTGCCGGTTCCTGTCTTAAGTGTTGCAACAACTTTCTTTGCCATGGTTTAATCTTTTTACTTGATTTCTCTGTGAAGTGTATGTTTTTTAAGAATAGGATTGTATTTCTTCCTTTCAAGACGGTCAGGAGTGTTTTTCCTGTTTTTTGTTGTAATATATCTTGATGTTCCCGGTTGTCCGCTCTCTTTGTGTTCGGTACATTCCAGAATGACCTGTTGTCTGTTACCTTTAGCCTTCTTTGCCATTTTCTATCCTGTTTTAATAATTCAAAATGTAACCTTTTTCTTTTGCTTCCTTAAGGACGCATGTGAGTCCTTTTTTACTGATGAGACGGATGCCTGCAGCTGATATCTTAAGTGAAATCCACCTCTCTTCTTCCGGCAGGTAATATTTTTTTACGAAAAGATTAGGATAGAATTTCCTCTTAGTCCTTCTCTTTGAGTGCGAAACGTTGTTTCCGACCATCGCCTTTTTCCCTGTAACCTGACAAATTCTTGACATTGATGTTTGTTTTACTTCTTAACTAACGTTTGCCCTTTTAAAACGAAGCGCAAAATACGTGATTTTTATCTGATTATACAAATATTTAATCTACTTTTTTTGAACAGACTTCAGAAGTGCAGTTTAACTATTGATTATCTGCTTTCTAAGAAGGTTCAAAGCTGCAAGTGAAAACCTTTTTATGTTTGTAATTCTGTCATTTCCAAAAACACGTTTTTCAGTTACAATTCCTTTTTCTGAGGCAACTGCTATCCAGACTGTTCCAACCGGCTTTGCTTCGGTTCCCCCATCCGGCCCGGCTATTCCTGATGTGGCAACAGCAAATTCTGTTTTAAATAAGTTCCTGGCACCATTTGCCATTTCCTGTACAACCTTTTCGCTGACAGCACCATTTTTTTCAATTATATCTTTCTGCACACCAAGTAATTGTGTTTTAACAGAATTAGCATAAGCAACAACAGTACCTTTATAATAAGCTGAGCTTCCCGGGACGCTTGTTAACATGTGAGCAATTTCACCACCAGTGCAGCTCTCAGCTGTACTAACCGTTATATTTTTTTCTTTTAATAGTTTTCCGATGATCATTTCGAGTGACTCTTCATTCTCTCCGTAGATAAAATCAGGAATTAACTTATATAGATTATTCACCTGGTCGTTAATCAGATTTGATAAAGGCTCATGTTCTGTTCCTGTGCCCGTAAGTCTCAGTTTAATTACTCCTGAAGCAGGAAGGTATGCAAGTTTTATATTTTCAGGAAGTCCGGCTTCAAAACCGGTAAGCATCTCTGCAAGTTTTGCTTCGAATGTACCATATGTCATTATATTTCTGTGAATTATGATTTGTGAAGTGAAGAGTTTATTTAATTCAGGAAGCACATGTTCTGTCATTATATGCTTCATCTCATAAGGAACACCCGGCATAGAAATAAATATAGTTCCATCCTTTTCAAACCACATACCCGGGGCGGTTCCGGTTGCATTTTGAAGAACTTTGCATGATTCAGGAACCTCAGCCTGGCGGCGGTTGTTTTCATTCATGGGAAAATTGCGGCGACTCATCATGCTTTCTATCATCCTGAGTACTTCATCATCAGTAACCAGACGGGTATTGAAAAATTCACATAATGTCTGTTTTGTTATGTCGTCGCTTGTTGGACCAAGTCCGCCAGTTATCAGTACAACATCAGTTTTTCCGGCTGCTTCATGCAATGCATAGATAATATCTTCCCTCCTGTCGTGTATTGATGTCATTCGATAAACATCAAATCCTGCCTTACTCATTTCTGCTCCCATCCATGCAGAGTTGGTATCAACCGTTTGTCCAATCAGAAGCTCATCTCCTATTGTTATTATTGCTGCCTTCATTATTTTACTGCTTTAACTATTTTACAAAAATATATTTTGTAAGTTCATATGACAATTTAAATGAGAGAAATGAACAGGTACGAAGTAATTAAAATGACAGAAGAATTTGTTAAACTAAATCTGAAAAGTCATGATAGCGGCCACGACTGGTGGCATATTGAACGGGTTAGAAAGCTTGCATTATTTATAAATGAGCAGGAAGCTATTGCGGATCCCTTTACTCTGGAGATTGCTGCGCTTCTTCATGATTCTGTTGATTCAAAATTTGCAGGAGATGATTTTGAACAGGGATATGTAATAATTGGTGAATTTTTGGATGAGACCGGATTGACAGAAATAAAGGAACAGGTCATTGGAGTTATAAGGAATGTCTCATTCAGTAATAAAAATCCATCAGGGAACTTAACTGACCCTGTGCTTCTTATCATTCAGGATGCCGACAGGCTGGATGCCATCGGAGCCATTGGAATAGCAAGGGCATTCAACTACGGTGGATTCAGGAATAATATCATTTACAATCCTGATATTGAGCTTCGTACTCCATCCACAATAAGCCATTTTTATGAAAAACTGCTTGTTTTAAAATATAGGATGAATACATTGACAGCAAAGAGATTAGCTGCAGAGAGACATGATTTTCTGGAGACTTTTCTAAAGCAGTTTTATAGAGAATGGGAATTTGGTGTAACTGACTGAATAATTTGCTTAAATGAATCTATTCATTATTTTTGTCAGTCTTTTAAAGAAAAAGTTGCGGGAATAGCTCAGTTGGTAGAGCATCAGCTTCCCAAGCTGAGGGTCGCGAGTTCGAGTCTCGTTTCCCGCTCAAATAAAAAGTTGTGAAAACAGCCTTTTATTGTTTCTTATTGAGAATATATCTGAACCCAAGCGATACAGTATGAATAACCGGGATTTTTTCAACGGCAATTATCATTGGGTTATATTCTCCGACCAGGTATAAGTCAGGTAACGCGGCGAAAGGATTCATTCTTAAACCAACAGGAACATTTACACTAATCCACTTTTCTTCATCTTTTGATAAAAGATTCATACCCAGCCCACCACCTGAGTAGAGGTTGACATTATTTGATGTGAATATATTAACCAACATATACCCCTGTATGATTCCACGATCGTTATAGGACCAGCTTGCCTGATTATAGGAATTGGTATTTACTCTGAACTCACCCCAGAACTTATGTAACGGATTAGTCGACAGGCATAAAGTATTACCGTCGGTATTGTATCCAACTGCTAACTGACCATATGATGAGACAGTTATTGCGAAAAGAATGATAGCCGTAACCGAAATTATTTTTTTCATTTTAATATTATTGATTTAGTATAAAAACTCCATTTTGTGAGGTACCTACCCAGATATTGTTTTCACTATCGACCTCGATAACAGTAATATAGTCTTCAGGGAAAATACCTTCAGGGGAACTAAGCCAAGATTCTCCGTCAAAGACATGTAGTATGGGCGAGTTGTCCCCAAAGTCTGCTATCCAGCAGTAGTTTCTTTTGTCAGCCTTTATACGTGTGAAAAAACTATACACTAGTTTATCAGTTGCATCTATCTTTTTCCACTCATTATCATTGAATTGAAATAATGTATTTGAAGTAAGAGAAGATGAAGATAAAGAAAAGTCCTCAACCAGGTAAATTATCCCTGCCGGACCAATGGTAAATGAAAAGACCCAATAAAACATTCCCCCCTCATCACCCAGACAATCCCATGATTTCTTCGAAATGCTGTAAATATTTGTTTTGCCTACTGTACCGCTGGTAGAGATATAGACTTTGCCTTCCTTGTCAATCTCAATATCATCAATAATATTCTGGTTCAAGGGTGAATTTTCCGGTGTATAAAACTCAAATTTCTCTCCATCATAAACACCTAATCCTCCTAATCTGAAAGCACAACTCGAAAACCAGATGTTTCCATTCGGTGCTACTTCAACATTTCGGACATAATCTCTCGGCAACCCCGAATTATTGCTGTTATACCATGTTATCCCTTTGCTGGTCAGGTGTCCGAGACCTCCGCCATTGGTTCCGATCCACAAAGTTTCATCAGGTGCAATTGCAATGTCAAGAATTGAATAATCAATACTATAGGTTTTCTGATCAGATCCGTTTTTATAATAGATTTCTTTATCAGAAGCTATAAAAATGTTTCCCTTAGTGTCAAAGTCGATGCAGTTTATCCGTTTACCCTCCAGCATCCTGCCGGAAACATCAAAACTTACCTTAGCAGGAAAATTGCTGATCTGGTCATCCTTAGTACAGGATATGATCAGAAATAATGGAAAAAAGAGAAAGAAGAAAGCTTTGTTCATAAACTTCCTGGTCTTAACAAAACAATTTTATTCTTTTAGTGTTAATATTTTCACAACAAAAATCAAGCCGGTCATCGTCAATCAGGGGTTGGTTCTATTAAAGTCAGGTTATAAACTTGCAAGTCGTTTCCGGTCCCTCTTTGAAATATTATTTTATTTCCAGATTCAACCAAAGTATAATCTCCATTTAACAGACATTCAAAGCACAGACAATCAGGCATAACACTTGGAACAAAAGTTATGATATTGTGATTAATTTTATACGTTCCTTTCGTTATAATACATGGAAATTTCTGATTCAATGCTCCTCCTGATGCAGCCTCTGAAAAGTTACTTCCATTGAAAATAATTGCATCAAAAAGAAGTTGCCCCTGGTAACTGAAAGACCCTTGATAATATCCGTCAGTTGAAAAAGTATCTGTCTTTTTACAACCTGATAAGATTATGAGAATGCTAAATGTCATCAAAACAAATAACATCAAAGAATTTCTCATATAATTATTAATTTTAAGATTAAAGATTTCAAAGCCAAAGGTAAACATCAATAATACCTTTTTATGATTTTAGTTTTAGTGTTAATATTTTCACAACAAAAATCAAGCCAGTTTTAGGAACAAAAAGGTTGAAATTTTTCCACAATTTTCTTTGCAAAATCTTTTGAGCCTCCAATGGGACTCGAACCCACGACCTGCTCATTACGAATGAGCTGCTCTACCAACTGAGCTAAGGAGGCAAAATTTTTCGCAAATATAGGGAAATTCATTCCAATTTCTCAAGTCTTCTGAGTAATGGAGGATGAGAATAATGGAAAAATACATAAGCCGGATGGGGCATCATGTTTGAAAGGTTTTTAACCGATAGCTTCTTTAATGCTTCTGCCAGTATCTCAGGTCTGAAGTTTTCTCTTACGAATCTATCGGCTGCAAACTCATTCTTTCGTGAAATAAAATTAGTTAACAGGCCAATCAGTAAGGATAAGGGACTATAAAGTATACCAAATACCATCAATCCCAGGTGGAAGCTTGTATTCTTTGATCCAATTGCCTGCGAGAGGACCGGGTTATTCACTACAAGGGAAAAAAGGAAAAGCATTAATCCTGTAAGAATAACTGAAAACAAAAGTGCTAATAAAACATGCTTTTTCTTATAATGGCCGATCTCATGTGCAAGAACTGCAACTATCTCCTCTTCTGTAAGTTCCTTTTGCAGAGTATCATACAGGACTATTCTTTTCTTAGGGCCAAATCCGGAAAAATATGCATTTGCTTTAGTGCTTCTTTTTGAACCGTCAATTATATAGATGTTTTTAAGTTTGAATCCTGTTTTCTGAGCAAAAGTTTCGATCAGCGTTCTTAATGATCCTTCTGGAAGAGGGGTTTGCTTGTTAAATAGAGGAACTATCAATTCAGAATAGAACAGGTTGATAAAAACGGAGAAGACAGTTATTAATCCCCATGCATATAGCCAGAAATTATTTCCGGTTTTGTAATAGAACCATGTAATAAGTCCGAGGACTGGTATTCCGACCAGGAGTGCGATAAACCAAGATTTGATATGATCGGTGATGAACGTTCTGACAGTCATAGTGTTAAATCCATACTTTTTCTCTATCACAAAAGTATCATAACAGCTGAATGGTATATTTATCAGATCGGAGGCAAAACCTATTATTCCGAAGAATACCAGCGAAATAATAACCATATTCATGCTGAATGTTCTGGCAAGAGTATCTATCATAGCAAAACCTCCGGCGATAATCATAATTAATATCACCGCAAGATTAAAAGAGGATGACCAGAATGATAACCTGTTATTGTCTTTTTGATATAACTGGGTTTTTCTGTATTCCTCCTCGTCGCAAATTCCTTTTAGTTTTTCGGGGAGAGTATCTGACCACATTGTTGTATTAAGATGATCAAGATATCTTTCAATAATAAACCCGGTGACAGGAATTATTATGATTATAAAGAAAATAATATTGTGCATTGATCAGCAGGCTATTAAAAAAAGAAGCAGGGCGCCCTTTTAAAATAAGTGTGGAATAAATATGTCTCGCTGCATTTCCTCGTGCTAAAAGGATGGGCACCCTGCGGATTGTAAAGATAATAAATATTTTTAAGTTAACATACCTCCGCAGACATGAATTGTTTGTCCAGTCACATAAGAAGAGAGTTCTGAGGCGAGAAACAAAGCTGTATTTGCCACATCCTCAGGGGTTCCGCCGCGTCTGAGTGGTATTTTATTTGTCCATTCAGTTTTTACTTCTTCAGGTAATTTTTCTGTCATTTCAGTCAGGATAAACCCCGGAGCAATAGCATTGCATCTTATATTTCTTGATCCAACCTCTTTGGCAACACTTTTTGTAAAACCTATGATGCCCGCTTTTGAAGCAGAGTAGTTGCTCTGCCCTGCATTGCCTGAAACACCAACTACAGAACTCATGTTGATAATCGAACCACTTTTTTGTTTAAGCATGGTTTGAAGAACGGCTTTCGTGAGATTAAAGACCGATTTAAGGTTCACTGCTATAACGGAATCCCATTGATCCTCAGTCATACGCATCAGCAATGTATCCCTTGTGATTCCTGCATTATTAACAAGTATATCAATCCTGCTGAAATCTTTAACTACTTCATTTATTACACTCTGGGAATCTTCAAAACTGGCAGCATTTGATATGTAGCCTTTTGTTTTCACCCCCATAGCTTCAATTTCTTTGATTGTTGTTTTAAACTCTTCATCATCGACGATATTGGTAATAGCAATATCAGCACCCTCCAGGGCAAATCTATGAGCAATTGACTTACCTATTCCACGGGATGCGCCGGTAATCAGAGCTGTTTTTCCTTCCAGTAATTTCATTTCTGTTCAGATTAAAATTCGTGCAAATATAGAAGAAAGTCTGTAAAGTCTATAAAGTCTGAATTCCATTTAAAGCATTTAATACTGTCGTTCCAATATCAGCAGGTGATTGAACAACATGGATTCCGCATTTTTTCATTATTTCCATTTTTGCAGCAGCTGTATCCGTCTTCCCTCCTATTATAGCGCCGGCATGACCCATTTTACGACCTTTTGGTGCAGTTTGTCCGGCAATAAATCCGATAACAGGTTTGGTATTGTTATCTCTAATCCATTCAGCAGCTTCGTTTTCCATATTTCCACCGATCTCTCCGATAACTACGATTGCCTCGGTATCTTTATCTTCCATCATCAATTTGACTGCATCAAGAGTTGTCGTTCCAACAATCGGATCACCACCAATCCCAATGCAGGTCGACTGTCCAAGTCCCATCTTGGTTACCTGGTCCACAGCCTCATAGGTTAAAGTGCCCGATCGTGAAATGATCCCTACTGAACCTTTTTTGTGAATGAAACCTGGCATTATTCCAACCTTTGCTTCACCAGGCGTTATAATACCCGGACAATTTGGTCCGATCAGCCTGCAATTAAATGACTTAAGATGTTCTTTAACTGATACCATATCAGAAACAGGAATGCCTTCGGTTATTGCTACAATAAGTTTAATTCCTCCGTCGGCTGCCTCAAGAATGGCATCGGCTGCAAAGGATGGAGGTACGAAAATAACAGATACATCCGCAGCAGTTTTAGCAACAGCTTCTCTTACAGTATTAAAAACCGGCAAACCAAGATGTAACCGGCCTCCTTTTCCGGGTGTAACTCCTCCAACTACCTTTGTGCCATATTCGATCATTTGGGTAGCATGAAAAGTTCCTTCACTTCCTGTAAAGCCCTGAACGATAACTTTAGAGTTTCTATTTAACAGAACGCTCATAAATATAAGATAATTAATGATTTAATGAGAAAATGTATTTAAATATTCTGGATATTGGGTTTCAACTGCAATTTCAAAAATACCTAATTATTATTGGCTTTTCGTTATATTTGAGTAATAATTATTATTCTTCATGGTGAACATTGATCCAATATTATACATTGGTATTTCCCAATCGTTTTTTTCAGGATTGCTCATCTCGACAAAAAAACCTTTTACTACAGCAAACAGGCTAATGGCCACCTGGCTGTTTCTTATATGTATTGAGCTTGTATTTGCCCTTATTAACAGCACTTTGCTTGAGGTGTACTCATTTCCGTTTGTTGCGTTTACCTATGGTCCCCTGCTCCTTCTTTATGTCAAATTCATGACCAATCCAGGGCGGAAGTTCAATTGGCTGGCTCTCTTCCATTTCATACCATTTATGATTTTCTTAACAGTATCTGTCATTTTCAGGACACAGCCTCTTTTAGAGGATTTAAGAAACTTCTTTGTCCCTGACCGATTTATCTCATTAAGAATAGTTTACAGTACCTGCTTTTTCCTTTCTGTAACGATATATAGTATTTTGACATTTATTGAAATTAAGAGACACCAGGATAATCTGAAGAATCTTGTTTCTTATACTTCAGGAGTAATTACCCTTAACTGGTTAAAGGTAGTATCGATTAGTTTTTATGCAGCCTATTTCGTTTTGTTCATCCTGGGTGGACTTAATATGATCGGCAATTACATTCCATTCGACCCCTATTTTGTAATATTTGGCTTCATTGCACTTTTTTCCTTTGTGTATAGTTTTTATGGTATTAAGCAGCCTGTGATTTTCGGACAGGAGTTAAAACCAGATGATGATGATAAAAAAGATATAGAAAAATATATCAAAAGCGGCCTGAAGGAGAGCCAGGCGAAGGATTATCTTCAGAAACTGATTTTATATGTTGAAGACAATAAGCCCTATCTCGACCGTGACCTCAGTATTCACGACCTTTCATTAATGACTGGCATACCACGTCACCATATTACCCAGGTTCTGAATGAAAAGCACAAGAGAAATTTCTTTATGTTCATAAACGAATACAGGGTAAAAGAGGTAATTGAAAGATTTTCTGATCCGAAATTTAACCACTACACAATTCTTGCAATTGCATTTGATGCCGGCTTTAATTCCAAAACAACCTTCAATTCAATCTTTAAAAGTCAGACAGGGTTGACTCCCAGCGAATTCAGGGAGAAGTCTACAGGAATCTCTGATTAAAGAGTCCTTCCCAAGCGGCACGGACAATATTCTTTTAATAAGCAGGTGCGAAACAGCCGGATAAGACGACACGTCTTTCCTTATGTCATTACTTTGCATTAAAAAAGAAAAGATGAATTTTATTGGAAGGATTTGGATCGGGTTACTTTTGCTCTTACCGGTCATCGTTTATAGCCAGGATAGCACCTCGTTAAATGCTGATAATGAGATTCTAAAAAGGAAGGAATTTTATGGTTTTGTCAGAGGAGGATTATATACAGGAATTGACCACGATGATAAAGATAAACCATATGTTTCAAGTGCATTTTCCGATTTCGGACTTAAGATCGAAATGGAAAATGGTTTGAATTTCAAAGCATTTGCAGATCTGCGTTTCCGGTATGGAGTTGAGTTTCTGGAACCTGTCAATCGTCTTGATATCCGCGAAGCATATGTTAAGGTTAATGGAAAACGATGGGATCTTGCCGCAGGTCAGAAAATAGTTAAGTGGGGCCGGGCTGATTTCACAAATCCCACCTCTAAGATAAGTCCTCAAAACCTGATTTCCCGTTCCCCTGACCGTGAAGATATGGATATGGGAAATCTTCTTTCAACTTTTAACTGGTATCCATCAGACCACATTAATCTTGAAGCGGTGGTTATTCCATTTTACAGATCATCGGTGTTGATTATTGATCCTATTCCTTTACCTGAAAATGTCAAAATTAAACAGATCAATTCTCTTATTACCAACAAAGAGATGTTCAGTTATGGTTTAAAAGCTGATATCTATCTGAAAGGAATCGACTGGGGCTTATCATGGTTCGATGGGTATGACCCTATGCCGGGGATAGCTTTGACCGGTTTTAATCTTGATCTGTCAGTACCGATACCGGTTCCGGTCACTGAGCTGACCATCACCCCTTATAAAACCAGGGTATTAGGTCTTGATTTTGAAACATCAGCCGGAAATGTTGGGATCAGAGGTGAAGCTGCATGGTCGGTACCATATATCTCTTATGAAACCAGAGAATATGTGCCATGGCCTGAAATTAATTGGGTTACCGGTATAGACTGGTCATCAGGAGTGTGGCGCATCACAGGAGAGTATTCAGGTAAAAACATTCCTGACTTTACTCCTGCAACCGTTGATCCGGTTATCGGAACCGAACCTGATTATGCAAGGCTCGCTGAGTTGCTCGCCATTCCAGGATTTGATCTTGAAGGTTATGTACGACAACAGGTCGGAACTTTCAACAGACTTTACAATTATCAGCTTAAAAGGTATTATCATTCTGCAGGTATCAGAATCGAGTCTGACCTGGTTTATGGAAAACTCACTCCATCTTTTTTTACGATGTACAATTTCACCTCCCGCGATCTTCTTTTAATTCCGGAAATAAAATATAAGCCGGTAGATGGCCTTACAATTACCGCTGGAGCTGAGTTTTATTCAGGTCGCTCCGGTTCATTGTATGATATTGTAGATGGGTTTATGAATAGTATTTATGTTGCCCTTAAAGTAGATTTCTGATAATATGACTGATTTTATTATCAAATACAGGTGGTTGATCATTGGATTCTGTCTTGCTATGGGAGCAGGTTTCGGATTCCTCATACCTATGGCAAAAACTGATCCTGAAATAAGAAATTATGTTCCCGCTACAATGAATTCCAGGATCGAAACTGATAAGATTGAAAGTGAATTCGGTGTGCAGGATATGGTGGTAGTTCTGTTTTCTGACAGTTGCATCCTTGATTCAGATAACTTAAAGCAGATCAAAGATATAGATCGTGATATCTCTAGACTGGAAGGAGTTTCCAACCGTATTTCACCGTTTACTGTCAGAAGCATTAAGGGTGAAGATGGAATGATGGTTGCAGAACGCCTGATAGAAAAAATACCCTCTGATACAACAGATGTCAAAAACCTTGCAGATGGGATATTAAATAACCGGTTTGCCCGTGATATTGTCGTTTCTTCTGATCTTACAAGTGCTTCAATTACAGCCACCATTAATAGTAATGTACCGGAAAGTGAAACATTACACCGGATCGATTCGGTGATAAATGCACACCCCGGTAAAGCAAAAATTATTACCGGAGGACTTCCATATATCAGGAAGCATATTTTGAAGGATGTTCGTAAAGACGGACTTCTTCTGGTTCCAATAGCCTTGTTGATTATGCTTCTCATGCTGAAGTTAACTCTGAGAGAGTGGCGCAGTGTCCTGATGCCTTTTTCAGTCGTTCTCCTTTCAACTGTAATAAGTATGGGACTGATCCCATTGCTTGGCTGGGAAATGTCAATATTGAGTCTTCTCGTACCGATAATACTTGTTGCCGTTGCAAATAATTACGGTATTTATCTGGTTGCCAGGTTTCAGGAGATAAGCCTTAAAGATGCTAGCATTTCAAAACATTCAATAGTAACTGAATTGTTGCGATCACTTAATATGCCGATACTTTTCAGCGGACTAACTACTATTGCCGGTATTCTTGGATTACTGACACACTCCATAATACCTGCCAGACAGGTTGGGGTTCTTACAGCTATCGGAGTTACTATGGCACTTTTAATGAGTCTTCTGCTTATTCCGGCCTTGATCTATATAAGAGGTCCCCTGGTTAATGACTCAAAGAGAAAAAAGGTTAATACAGGGGCATTTGACCGGCTTCTTGCCAGTATTTCCGGATTAATAGTGAAGCACCCTGGAAGGATACTGATAGTGTCAGCTGTTGTCACCATGGTTCTTTCGTTTGGGATTATTCTTCTCAGAATTGATACCAACCAGGAAAATTATTTCCCGAAAAAACATCCTGTAAGATTAGCATCAGAAGTAATCAATTCAAAATTTGGTGGATCTCAGACAATTTCAGTTATGATAACCGGGGATATAAAAAGTCCGGAAGTGATGAATGGAATTGATGAGCTTACAATTCAGCTTGAAAAGCAGGAAGGTGTAGGAAAGGTGTTTTCTATATCGCAGGTAGTGAGAGAGATGAGTAAAGCCATCTATAATAAAAATGAATCAGGATATGATGAGATACCAAAATCGGGAGAAGCTATAGCACAGATGTTTGAGTTATATAATATGAGCGGTGATCAGAATGATTTCAAGCAGATTATGAACCTCGACAACTCAAAAGCTCACATATTGATCAGGTTATCTGATCCCAACAATAATGTTATCAAAGAAGTAAAGGAAAAAATTGCTGAGCTCACCAGCGCTTTCCCGGCAGAGGTCACTGTGGGTGGTTATGCCATAATTATGTCAGATTTTGCAGGTTCAATAATCAAAGGACAGATATCATCATTGCTCTTTGCTCTTGTCACGGTACTGATCCTTCTGGCGATTATTTTTAAGTCAGTTAAAGGTGGCCTGATAGGATCAATTCCTCTGGCTGCATCGATTCTGATACTTTTCGGGTTTATGGGTATTACAGGCATTGCACTTGATGGCGCAACTGCACTTCTTTCCTCGATCATGATCGGTGTTGGTGTGGATTTTACAATACAATATATCTGGTGTTTCAACTCTCATTTCAGAAGAGGGTTATCACATGCAGATGCAACTGTAGCGGCTATAAAAACAATCGGCCGCAGTATAATAATAAATGCTGTCAGTGTGATGGCAGGATTCTCAGCATTGATGTTTTCGGGGTTCACATCGATCAGGTTCTTTGGTTACCTGGTGCTAATATCAATAGGTTCATGCCTGATAGGCGCGATTATAATTATTCCGGCTTTTTTAATGAAATTCAGGCCACGATTTATCGAATTGGATTTGACAAAATTTAAAAGAAGAAAATATGAACCGAGCACCGACTTGGCGGAGCGAGCTCCATCATACCATTAAAATCAATTATATTATAATGAAAGGAAAAGTGATTTTATCAATGTTACTACTACCGCTATTTCAGATAGCGGCTCAACAGCCTGATGCAGCTCTGATAATGAGCAAAAGCCGTGAGTTAAGTTTAACCGGATCGATGAGTGCAAATATCAATTTGTCTATCACAGAAAAAGGTGGGGCTTCCCGTTTCAGAATTATTTCGATGACAACAAAAAGCTATCCTGATGGTTTGGAGAAGAGGTTTATAAAATTTATTGAACCTGCCGATGTACGGGGCACTGCAATGCTTGTTATTGATAATAAAAACATTCCGGATGAGATTTGGATATATTTGCCGGCACTAAAGAAGACCCGTCGTATAGTCAGTTCAGAAAAAGGAAAGAGTTTTATGAGTTCAGAGTTTTCCAATGCTGATATGAGTTCACCTACCCTATCCGATTTTGTCAATAAGCATCTTAGTGAATCAGGCTCGAGCAACCAGTGGATTATCGAAAGCACACCCGTTAATGAGGATAAGGCAGATGAATATGGCTATTCAAAAAAGATAAGTTATATCAGTATGGACAAGTACCAGATATTAAAAATGGAATTCTATAATTTTGATAATGAACTTTTTAAAACAATCGAAATAAAGAGCATATATCCCTTACCGGATGGGAAGTTCATTATAAAGAATATGATTGCAAATAATGTACTGACAAACAGGAAATCGGAAATTATTTTGAACAATATATCATATGGATTAAAGATTGATGATTCCTTCTTCAGTCTTCAAAACCTTGAAAGGTGACGTGGTTAAAGACAAAAGACAAAAGTAAAGATAAAAGTGGTTTAAAATTCCCCTCCCTGGAGGGGCAAGCTTTGCCTGCTGAAGCTTTAGCGAAAGCAGGGGGTGGGTTAAAAAAGGATAAAGGTTAAAGGCGAAAGTTAAAAGGCAAAAAGTTTCATACATTTGCTGCACATCAGGTGTTGACAAATGATCAGATCGGAAGAAACTATATGTGCACCGGCAACTGGTGTTGGAGGTGCAATTGCAGTAATCAGAATCAGCGGTTCACAAAGCTTAGGTATCTGTGAGAAGATATTTTTTCCTTTAGATAAAAGCATTAAAATAATTGATCAGAAAGGTTTTACGATTGTATTTGGAGATATCCATTATGGTGATGAAATTATTGATGAGGTTCTGGTAAGTGTTTTCAGGGCACCTCACTCCTACACCGGTGAGAACTCTGTCGAAATATCGTGTCATGCCTCGCCTTACATTATAAAGAAAATTCTTGAGTTGTTAATAATAAAAGGAGCCATATCTGCAAAACCGGGCGAGTTTACTCAGCGGGCTTTTATGAATGGAAGAATAGATCTTTCGCAGGCTGAAGCAGTCGCCGACATCATAGCATCAACAACCAGATCAGCACATAAAATAGCATTAAACCAGATGCGGGGTGGATTCTCATCAGAGATATGCAGGCTAAGATCTGAACTGCTTAATTTTGCTTCGCTCATTGAACTTGAACTGGATTTTGGAGAGGAAGATGTTGAATTTGTCGACAGAAAAAAGCTTAAAATTATTATTACCAGTATTAAAGAGCTTGCAGACAGGATGACTGATTCCTTTCTGCTCGGAAATGTTATAAAGAACGGCATACCGGTTGTTATTGTGGGCAAGCCCAATTCAGGTAAGTCAACACTATTGAATGCACTCTTAATGGAAGAGAAAGCAATAGTATCAGAAATACCGGGCACTACCCGGGATACTATTGAGGATACTATTGTTATTGATGGCATTGAATACAGGTTTATTGATACGGCAGGTTTACATGAAACTACTGATGTTATTG
Organism: Bacteroidia bacterium; assembly: GCA_026391475.1. Classification (GTDB taxonomy): domain Bacteria; phylum Bacteroidota; class Bacteroidia; order Bacteroidales; family VadinHA17; genus LD21. Next base: position 24,214 of record JAPLED010000081.1, read on the forward strand.
AAACGCTGGGTATTAAAAAGACGCTTGAAAAGATAAGTCAGGCTTCGGTTATCCTGTTGATAGATGAAATATCTGACTCTGCTGAATCCATTAATAAACGAGCCAAGGCGATCAGAGAAATGATCAGAGATTCAGAAAAGCGTTTATTTATCCTTATTAATAAAACAGACCTGGCTTCTCCCGAACTGCAACCTGAAATAGAAGAAAAGATCAACCTCGAAGAAAAGGATACTCTGCTATTTATCTCTGCAAAGGAGAAATCAGGACTTGATGATCTCAGGCTGAAACTGAGTGATGTGGTTGAGAAGGAAAAGTTAAGTTCAGATGACGTAATAATAACAAATATAAGGCATTATGAATCACTGCTCCGCGTTTCTGAAAGTCTGGGAAGGGTTATATCAGGCCTTGAAAACCAGATTCCGGAAGACCTTATAGCAATTGATATCAGGCAGGCCATTCATTACCTTGGTGAGATAACAGGCGAAATCACATCTGACGAAATACTGGATAATATATTTAAGAATTTTTGTATCGGAAAGTAATTATCCTTCTCTTATTTG
>JAPLED010000053.1 GCA_026391475.1 Bacteroidia bacterium
AGCTTTCTCAATCTGCGGAAATTCATCTTTTAAGGCTGTTGCCAGAACGTATGGAGTTCCTGAAAAAGTCTTTTTGAAATCGACGTAGTAGTTGAGTACTCTATAAACCCTTTTTCTGTTTTTGTGGTAACGGTCGTAACTAAGTTCGTTGATTACAAAAAGCAACATTATAAACGAAGCTGCAAGAGCTATTGAAAGACCCATTAAATTAATTCCGGCAAATACTTTATTGTGCCTGATAAACCGGATAGCTGATTTGAGATAGTTTTTTAACATGGTCCGTTCGTTGGTTTAGAGCCATTCCTGATTTATAAAAATCTAATTGCTGCTTACTTTAAAACGGACTAATCTTAAAGGAACACCAGTTGTCTTTTTCATGAGTTGAAGCCCATAAATGTAACCGTTATAAAAAACCATTTTTGATGGTTTTATCTCTAAGTTATATTCATCGCAAACAAAGCTGCTCTGACAAACAAATTTCCCGTCATTCTCATATATCCATACATTAAACTTATTCGCATTTTCTTCTTTTGGGTATTCAAAGAATAATATATTTCCATCAGAATCTTTTATTATTGTTGAAAATACCGGCATGGGAATGGGTTCAGATATTTTTGTTAAATCGGTCTCCATTTCTTTTATCATATATTCTGAAGCAGATTTCATCTCATCGGAGGGGCCCCACAAACTCTCTGATTTTGAGTTTTTATATTTCTCAATTGCTTTCTTTTGAATTTCTTTTTGTTCATCTACCGAGATGTAGTTTTTAGCCCACTCAATTTTGTCTTTTGAGATAAGTTTCCCTTCTAAATCATACACTAATATTTCTCCTGTAGTTGGAATTGCAACAATCAGTTTGTTTCCTGTACATGCAATATTTGGTGATGAGACCATACCGATGCTTTTGGAAAATGGCATTGTTGTGCATGAAATTGCGCCACCCTTCTTAAACCTGTATGAATAATTAAAGAGCTTTCTTTGAGCTGACTCACCAGGATTTTCTGTAAAATATTCCCAGATAATTTTCTCCTCATTGGTTTCATAATCAACAATTGACACAAAATCACGAAATTTATTACTCCAGATTACCCATCCTACAACAGCAATTTTATTATTGGGTAGTGGAATCATTTGTCGGGTCATATAATTGAGTTTCAAAGTTTTTTTATAATTTCCATTGAAGTCGAAACAAATCATATTCCCCATATTGTCCAAACCTGAAAAAAATGTGTTGTTATTGATTATACCTTCAATAGCATTGATTTTTTTATACTGTTCCCCTTTGCTGTTTATTATACCAAACTCCTTTTCAAACTTACCGGTTGGTGAGAATTTTGAATAGAAATTCCTGTAAGTATGATTTACAATAACAGAACCATCAGGCATTATTTTCAGAGATTTTCTATTGCCCATTGGTGTACTATAAATTGTATCATAATAAGTCTTAAAAACATTGTCCCAATTGTTACCCTGAGCATATTCAGGATCGGGGACGAGTTTTACGATTCCTCTTTTATAAACATCAATTAGTTTCTGCGCAGAGGCCGTCAATGCGACTACTGCAAGTAAGATGGTAAATAATAACTTTTTCATTTTATCTGATTTTTTTAATTATGCTAAATGTTTATATATATGTTACTTAAACTATTTTATAAAGTATTCAGAAATGTTACCTTTTGCGTCAATGAGATTGATGACCAAAGGAAGTTGTGTTACAGGGCGGTTTGCATCGACATCCATAGCAGAACCAATCTCAAGTATAATTTCATTCTGTTTTTTCATTTCCTTCTTTTGAGTAATGACAATTACGAATAGGAGAATAGAGGCAGCTGCAATAATGTAGGAAATTCTTTTGGTCGTTAAATTGTGCTTTTTAATAAGCCTTGGGGGAATAGCAAACTTTGGGATCTCTAAAGTGTCTTTTGTCAATAAATTTATTGCCTTTTTTACACTGGTTGCCAGTCTTTTTTGATTTTCAATTTTTACTGCACATTTATTACAGGTAGCAACATGTTTTTCAATAAATGTAATTTCTTCCGAAGTAGCCTCTCCATCAATATATTTTTGAATTATATCATCATGAATACAGTTCATATCGTTGATTTTTAAGTTCTTTCTCCATTTTTTTTAATGTACGTGATAACATTTTCCCTATTGAAGAAAATTTTATGCCAGTTACCTCTGCGATCTCTTTATAAGATAGTCCTTCGCTATAGAAGGTTGCCAGAATTTTTTCCTGAGGTTTCAATTTTGAAATCGCAAGGTTTATGGCATCCTTCATCTTCTGGTTCTCTACTAATCCGGGTTCACTTTTGTACTCACCTAGTGATTCAAGATTTTGAAATCGTTTCCTATTTCTCTGGTTATCTACGCATTTATTAATAGTAGCCCGATATAACCAGCTTTTTGGATGATGAATTATATTTCCATTGTTTGTTTTATTGAAGAAATCAATAAAAATTTCCTGAACTATATCAGAAACATCATCACTATCGCCAACCATTCTTGTTGCAACACGGTGCATGGTCTTGTAGTTTTCAATGTATATTTCTTCGAATGTGTTCAAAATATACTTTTACTAGTAAGGCGTATAACTATACTATTTTGTGACAAAAAGATGATATATTTTAAATAGAGCATCAATAATAATTAAAAACTGTTAGCACAAGTATTACTTTACTGTCGCACGTTGGAAGAGTCGCTGTAAAATGAAGTGTCAGCCGTAACTTTCTTTGACCTCTGCAGCTTTAGCGAAAGAGGTAGCGAAGGCTGAGCAACTTACCTCTACGAGATTGGCGGCATTATTTTTATTTTTGGAATATGTCAAAATATTCCCGGAAGATATATTTTCTATTTCGTTTAAATCCGGTTAGTTCTTCTAAGATTCCCTCTCTTTGAAAATCAGCAATCAGTCTATTTGCTGTAGAAGGAGCGATACCTAGTAAAGCACAGACTGAATTTGAATCTGTGATCGGATCTTTTTGAAAACATTAATTGAACTTGAAGCTGTCTCTATGATCCCAACTAAAAAGAATTTTATCCACTGTGATAAATTGTTTTTAGTCCTGGCTATCATTAGATTGTCAAAGTAATGGGTCCTGTTTTTTTCGAAGAAATCAGATAAATACAGAGAGGGTTTGTTTAGTATGTCATTACTCACAAGGTAGAGGGTTATCAATAGTCGTCCAATTCTACCATTACCATCCAGGAAAGGGTGGATTGTCTCAAACTGATAATGTGCAATTGCAATTCTTATCAAATGTGGAGTAAGTAACTTTTGGTTATTTAAAAACAATTCCAGATCCGTCATTAAATCAAGAACCGATGATTGGTGAGGGGGTATGTAAATGGCATCCTTTAATGTAGCGCCCATCCAGTTTTGACTTTTTCGAAATTCTCCAGGATTTTTTTTCTCACCTCTGACACTTTGAAGTAGAACCTTGTGAGTATTCCTGATCAGTCGATTTGAAATTGGCAACTTTTCAAGTTGCACAATAGAGTAGTTTATAGCATTAATATAGTTTTGAACTTCATTCCAATCATCTCTTTTTTCCGGAGATATATCTTCTTCCTTAATAAGAACATCCTCAATATTTGTTTTTGTTCCCTCAATCTGGCTTGATGTCGTAGCCTCTTTTGTTATATGCATTTTGATAAAATAATCCACATCAGGGATTAATTGAGAAAATGCATTTAATTCGCCAATTAGTCTGTTTGCATCTGATAATAAGGAGTTTATTCCTGGTGATGCAATGATCCACTCATGGTCAATCTTCTCAGGTAGGAAGCTTTTATATTGATACTGTTCAATGTATTTACCAGACTTAAAATCTTCTAGTCTCATTTTTACTTTTATTGCAAATATAAATAATTATATTTTCATAATCGTCTAAAAACGAAATTATAAATCCGGGCGTTTTCATTCTGTCAGGGACGTCCATCATTAATGCTAACGGCAGCAGGTTGAAGAAGGTTACGTTACTCGCTTATTGGGTGTAGGGCTTATTTAAAAGTCAAGTTATTAGGATCTTGTCTAGTGTCATAAATCCTAAGAATGTCAATTTGAGTTTTACTGTCCCGATAGAATATTGAATTGTGCTTAGTAAGTACGCACTTTCTAATTTTTTTCTTTTTGTAAATTATCGGGAATTGTCTCGGATTAATAGAAATTTGCTTGAGAATATTTTCGGTTAAATCAATAAAATGAATAGCTACCTTTTCATCCCAATTTTCGTTAAGGTAATCAAGTATATTGGCAAAGTCAATTTCAGAAAGTGGCGACCAGATGATCTGCTTAGACATGAGAATATTTCTTACGGAACTTATCAAGGACAACTTTATTTTGAATTCCTTTTCCGGCCTCAATCTCATCTATAGCATCAAAAATCCCATGTTTCTGGTTTTCAGACAACTTATCCCAATCAGAGATATCTTTCTGTCCATTGATATAATTAATTAAAACTCCATAAAGTTCCTCAAGTTTGCTTTTTTCAAGCGCGTCAATCTGACGAAAAATCCTGAGTTTTAAATCAGCAGTTGTCATGTTGAAATCTTTTCCCAAAGATAATAAAAAAGTTTCTCATTGTTTTTGGTCACGGTTTGAAGCCTTGCACCCAGCGGCAACCTTTGAGGGAGGTTCCGTTACCCGGCGCAGCCCATCCGGCTACTGATCCCGGTAGTCTGGCAGGGAGTTATAAGTCAAATCGTGTTGTATCAAAGCGCAGGTGGTTGATTTATATCCACAGGAGCTTCATTTACTTTTGCAGTTACTAAATCCATAAACGCAGTTCGCTGATTCTATTTCGCAGCTGCCAGATTAATAACCGCAGTTAGGATTTTTATAACCGTAGTCGAGTGAAAGTAAACCGCAGCCGGTAAATACATAAGCTCAGTAAGCAATTTTATAAACGCAGTCAGCAATTCTATAAACGGAGTAGCTTGTTTTGGTTTTGTAGTTGTCTTACCTATACCCGATTATGCTTAGGCTTTATTTTAATTTATTAGAAGGCACTTTCTGTTTATTTTAATCAAACAGTCCTATACATCCTTAATCTTCAGTCTTTTTAGAATTCTATTCACTGCTTCTTTATCAAAATGTTCAGGGTCAAATTCTCCTCCCAGCCATTCAATATAGCTGTCATATTCTTCATGTTTTGGTTGTTTTAATATTTCTAATAGATCTGAATAACCCCATACTCCACCACAATCTTCTGGGGGACAAGCCATCTTACCTTCCAAACAGACAGGGAATTTCAATTTTTCATCACCAGGAAGGATTTTTTCTAATAATACATCGTGTTCCCAACCGTCTCCAAAGTCATATTCGTAAACAATTTTATCTTTCTCCTTTTTCAGCAAGTCGGATATTTTGATTTTCTTGTAATCTACATTATTCATCTCACCCCATGTGTCGTCGCCCGGCATTCTCTCTGTGTAGAAAGTCCGGTCTTTAATAAATTGGTGTAAATGTGAATTTTCCCAACCCATTGAGACTTGAATTATCATATGAAAATCCGATAGCAATAAGTTCGAAGGGATCAATAATCTTCTCCAAATCTTCGGTTTAAATCTTGTCAATGCAATTTGAATCTGATATGTTTTCATAGTAATAGTATTTCTTTCAAATATAGAAAAAATGTCTATTCGTGAATCCCGACTTGCTTACCACGGAGATCGATATTGTTAGTTGGGGTCGATATCAACCGCTGGATTGGTCCCGATAGCTATCGGGATTGCAAAGGGTAGAAGAGCAGGAGTTGCCTCGTCATAAGTAACTTATCTAAGTGGTACTGCAAAAACCATTAATTTGTTTTGGTTAATTTCTTAAAGTTACAGAATCATTGTCGTATAGTAGTCCCGGGTAGGCAAAAAAAGCATTCCGATGAATCGGGACAAGTTGTGTTTGGTGGTAAAACCATGTCCTTGACAATCTATGACCGGAGAAAATTGACCATCCTTGATCGAAGTTAAGTGCCTTTTGATAAGCTATATATATAATTTAAAATCTAATCGATCAAATGTGGTCAAAACGTCTGGTTTTTGCAGTTAAGGCCTAAGCAGTCTCACCGTGGAGGACCCACCCCAACTCCTGGTGCAAAGCCTATTGCCTGGACGGTGGGCATCCAAGCGAGCCCGCCCAAAGTCTCGATGCCACCACCCAGTCGGCACAAGGTCACTTTTTACATGTTTTACATATTTTACATATTGACCAAGAAACCATAAGGCATTGTTATCATACCTGTCATTACTTACTTCATTGTCCTACAGACCAGCCTGGAACGGCACAGATACGTCCATTATTGACTACTTCTAATTTGGTCTGTCCCCGATGATTGCTTGAATATTCTTGAGGAAAATATACAAGCTCGTCTGTATCCAGTGCCTGTCTTAAGGTATCCCATATCCAGACATGTTTTTCGGTATTGACACGAACAGGTATTAAAGGATCAGAAGGAGAACGTCTGGTTTGATAAATTTTCCCTTCTGCTGCGTGGTTAATAATAGCTGCTTGCATTCGGTCAATAAGAAGGGGCGTTGGTATTGCCATGGGTGTTAATTCTAAACGATCAAACCCTTGTGGAACTTTTCTGCCCACAAGTTCTCTATTATGATCAAATAGTTCTACAACCTGTTCTTGGGTTGGTATTGGATACTCTTTTCCATCTATTCCGATCACCCCAATGCTTTCTGATTTCGAAAGAAACGTGAGAATGCCGATGCGGTTTAAGGCGGTAACGCAACGGGCATATTCCCTTTCAACAGGAAATAACTGTTCTGATTGAGGAGCTCCTTCCATGTGCGCTGATGCTTCTATGCAAAAACTTTTTTTTTGTCAGGGTTAAAAACTTAAAGTTACAGAAACGTTGTTATTTAATAGTCCAAGGCTGGCAAAAAAGCATGTGCTTGGCAGCTGGTGTGGGTGTCGCGATGGCAAGCTGCCAAACTCTTGCTTGAGCGTCGGATATCTATGCGTCGTGCATTATTTGATTCTTTCGATATCTTGTTTGTTGTTGAATAAATATACCAGGTAAATTGTTTGCCCAGATATTTCATAGAAAATTGATGTTTGCTTACTTAATAGAGCTTTACGCAATCTCGAATTATGTCCAAAAAATCTTGTAATCAGAGGCCATACTTCAGTCTTACCGTGTCATTTGGTGTAACTCTACCAGCATCTACATCTTTTAATCCTCTGTCAATTCCAAATTTTTGTTCATCTGTCAAATCGTGCCACCAATCATCATGAGAAACATTAGAATCTTTTACTATTTTGAGATAATCTATAGTTTCATCATCTTCAAGTTTAGTGAGCCATTCAATTAGTTCTAATTTTACAGCATCGTGTCCCATTTTTTTTTCAAATTTACGAAAATTGTAGAATATTCTCAAAGTGACGGTTTGCATGACGCATAACGTGTGTATTTATGCCAATGCCCCGTCAGTCACAAAAGCATCTTATAATTAATACGCTGAAATACATGTTGATACAATGCTCTTTGACTAACTTTCACCATTTATAATTCATACTCAAGTTAAACATAAAAATTGTAACTAATAAGTCGGAAGTCCGAAGTCCGAAGTCGGAAGTCCGAAGTCAAAAATCCAAAATCCAAAATCCGACTGATTAGTTACAATTTTTAAATATCCCTGAAATGAAAAGCATCACTTTTCTACCTGTCAAGTTCTAAAGCTGCCATAATGAAAGGAGCAACACCTTTTGTATCGTTATCAATACGTTTTTCGTTTACATAATATTCATAGGTACCATCGCGGTAAGGATTACCTCCCAAACCACATCCCCCGCAGATATTATGCATTGTAATAAACCCCTTTTCATCTACTGTGATCAGTTCTTTAATAATTCCGTCAAATGCACTATTCGCAATATCAAGATATTTTTTATCGAGGTAGCCTTTATGGACTCCCCTAACAAAAGCATAGGTGTACATTGCAGATCCGGAACCCTCCAGATAATTACCCTCTCTCCCACCCTGATTAAGAACCTGGAACCACAAACCGGTTTTGGGATCTCTTACTTTCAGCAACGCTTCACATGTCTTCTGAAGAATAGTAATCAGGGCAGCTCTGTCAGGGTGATTTTCAGGCAGATATTCAAGAATATCTTCAATGGCTAATATATACCATCCCATAGCACGGCTCCAGGGATAGTGCGATTGGCCTGTTGCAGGATCGCACCATTTCTGTGTGCGACTCTCGTCCCATGCATGCATCAGCAGACCTGTCTGAGGATCAAGTGTTTTCTCATAGATCATTTTTGTCTGCGTGGTGGCAACATCGAACCATCCGGGTGCATTAAATTCTTTTGCGTATTGAGCCATGTAGGTTGACGCCATGAAAATTCCATCAAGCCACATCTGCCACGGATAGATATTTTTATGCCAATAGCCTCCTGAGTTAGTTTTTGGATGCGACTTCAACTGTTCAATAAAATTATCGAGTGCAATTTTATACTTTGGATCAGGATGCCTTTTATATACCGTCAAAAGGTCTCTCCCCGGGAAAATTCTGTCAAGGTTATATTCCTTTAGTCTGTAATCGATTACAGAGCCATCGGGCCTTACAAAATGATTGACCCAGTTTTCCATATATTTTGAGTATTTAACATCGGTCTTACCCAGCCTGTCAATAGCCATTCCGAGGAAGGCGACATCATAGGCCCATTTTGGATTGCGATCCACATAATATATAAGGCTGTCTGATCTGGCAAGAACCGAGTTTGCCATCTTCACTGACCATTTTAATTCACTTTGATTGTTTTTCTGAACTTTTGGCTGAAAATTACAGGCTGTTGCTGCAACCAGTAAAACCTGAATGATTATTCTGTACATGGTATCTTAATCTGTTTAATTCATAAACTTCTTAAAAGACAAAAGATAAAAGGCTAAAGACAAAAGGTTCAAGACATTACTAAAAACAAGCATAAAAATCAACTTAAGAAAAAAATATTGAAAATGGTTTGCAAATGCCTGACTTTTATCTTTTTACTTTTTTCTTTTATCTTCTGCATGAATAATGCAGGTTAAATCTTATCTGTTATAAATATATGAAAAATGATTAAAACAATGGTATTATAAAAAAGAAAAGAGACCTTCGGGAGGTCTCCTTTCCAACAATTCTCCAACTAATCCACGTTGAGAATCAACCCCAAACATTTCCAAACCAAACTAACCACCTGACTAATATCCTGTATTCTGCATAGCTGCTTTTTCATCAGCAGTAAGGGCATGCCCGTCAGCAGTATAAATGTTATCGAGGAAAGTCTGCGGTAGCGGGCGCAGGTAATGCTTCTCCTGGATAGCCGCTAGTGCTCCCTCGTTGTAAGTCCTGGCGCGGCTTAAAAGCGTTTTAGTGCGAGCAAGGTCTTCCCAGCGGAAAAGCTCGCCGTAGAGCTCGCGTGAACGCTCGTTGAGCAGGAAGCACATCATCCTGTCGTAGGCGCTTGAAAGGCCGAGTTTTGTTATAATGGCCTCATCTGCAGCCGGAAGACTTGCACTGGTATATCCGGAAATAAGGTCTGTGGCAGAAGTCGTTACGGGAATATTGAGCGATTCGTAGTACGAATTTGAAGTCGCGTACGAATTTACCAATGTCCCGTCAGTATTTTTTGGTGCATTTGAATTAGTCAGCACAGCGGCGCCGCCATCCTTGTATGCAGCCCTGTCTTCACCGGCCTTGAACTGCGCGCGTGCACGGACAATATTCATAACCGTGATGGCCTCAGCATATTTGGTTTGGCGGATAAGAGCTTCAGCTTTAATGAGATATGTCTCGGCTACCCTTGCATATATTCCATCGCGGCGGCCGGCAGTTGCGGCTACGGCTGTGCGGGATCCGTCTATCCATTTGCTGAGCGACGGGAACCTGCTGACATTGCTAGCTAAGCTTAAGTAACCGCTGCCATTAGCAAGGTAGCGTGGATAGGTATGGGGTGTGGGCTTACCAGTTACAGGATTATTGAAATAGACTCCGGTATGTGTACTTTTCACCAACGGAGTCCCTCCTGGTTTAGTAGGATCGCTAAACCTGGTGTCGCCCGCCTTATTGACAATATAGATCAATCCCAGGTCACCCTTTGCATAAGTTACATTAGTAGCTGTATTCGGGTCTGTTCCGTTAAGCTGGGCAAGGTTTGAAACATTGTTCAGGTTTGCCTTGGTTTTAAAGCTTTTCCAGAAACGCGAATCGTTCTGCATGTCGAACACATTGTAAGCGTATTCATTTGTCCTGCATCTCTGGTACTCGCGCCCTCCGGCTATATCGCGTACAAAACCGGTACATGTTTGATATACCGAAAGAAAAAGAAGATGCAAGTAGTTCCCGTTCCCATCATTAGCGATGGTAGTTGTGCTAGAGAACTGTGCGGCAAAAATCACCTCAGGGAGTTTCTCGTTTGCGCCGTCAGGCCCCGTGTAAGCGAAAATATCGGAAAAATTTGTTGCAAGCGGGTGATGTGCAATAACCACATCTGCCAGAGTTATGATCTCTGCAAGGTCTGCAGTTTTGTAAGAAGAGTTCCAGTCGTTGTTTATTTCAGAACACCTGTAAAGGAGCGCCTTTGCCAAGAAGTGGGCTGCCACATCCTTGTAAAGCTTTCCCTCTAATGCTTCGGCATCAGGAAGCCCTGCGTATGCTGTCCTAAAATCGGCGATGATCTGGTTAACACACTCCTCTTTCGTTGCGCGTACAAAGTACCTTTCAACGCCTGTGGATGGCTGCAGTTTCAGCACAACGGGCCCGTACTGTTGTACAAGCCTGAAATATGAGAACGCGCGAAGGAACGACGCCTCGGCTTTATACAGCTTGTTTTTATCGACATCCGTTATAACTGCATCGACATTTGCAAGAAGAACGTTGGCATCGCTGATGGCCTTGTACATCATGTCCCATATCTCATAAGTTTTTGTAACATTAGAGGTTGGAACATCAGGAACTATGGAACCCAGGTTGGAGTTATAATCGTTCCAGGTTTGTTGAGCCTGGTCGCCCCCTACAATGAATTCGTCAGTACCGCACTGGTTAGTGGAAACTGCCTGCTCCCTGCTCATGAAAAAATTCCTGTAGTGGTTGTACAACGCATCGGAGAGGTCGGTAATCCCCTCGGGAGTTTTAAAATAATCGGTGTTTCTTTGGGTCTTGAGCTCTTCGTCGAGAAAATCCCTTTTGCATGAGTTGATACCTGTTGCAACCAGGATAACTGCCGAAAGTGCTATTATGGTTTTTATAGACTTATTCATATCGTGTATTTTCTTTTATGGTTAAAAATTCATTCAGTACTTTCTCAGAATCCCACGTTAATACCGAATACATACCCGCGGTTATAATAGAGAGTGCCATATTCGGAATCCCTGAAGTTATTTCGCGACCAGAGCATACCGGCATTCTGTACCTGTGCAAACACCCTGAGGCTGTTTATCTTAACCTTGCTTAGCAGGCTCTTTGGCAACTGGTATCCCAGCGATATGTTTCTGATCTTGATCCATGAATCATCTTTATAATAGGTGCCGGCATAAGTGTCGCCGCCTGCCTCGCTCATAAACGGCCTCTGGTATTCGGCATTGGTGTTATCGGGCGTCCAGTAATCGAGCATGCGCTGGTCGCCATACATGCCTGTGAGGCTTTCGCCTACGCCTGACATATATTTGAGGCGCCCGGTAAGGAACGCGGATAGCTCGATACCTTTATAACTGAAAGTATTTGTGAGTCCCAATGTCCAGCGCGGGCGTGTGTTGCCTATGATAACCCTGTCGTAGTTGCCGTTGATACGATAGTCGCCATTCTGGTCTTTGACCTTTATTTTACCTGGCGCAAATTGGGATCCGTTAGCATTGAACTTCGCCATCTCTGCCTGGTCTTCAGGAGTATCCTGCCAGATGCCGATCTTTTCATAATCATATATTATACCTATCGATTGGCCTATGAACCAGTTATCTCCAACCATATCCTCCTTGCCGTTCATCAGCGATTCTATCTTGTCCCTCTGCCATGCGGCGGTTGCATTTATATTCCATGAGAAATCGCTTTTATTGACAATGTTAGAATTAATGGTGATATCGATACCCCTGTTGCTTGTTTCACCAACATTTGCAATTGTCGAGGTAAAGCCCGAAACGCTTGGAAGGGCTACAGTTAAAAGAAGATCGGAAGTAGATGACTTGTAAGCTTCGATGGTCCCGTTAACTCGCCCTTTGAGGAAAGAGAAATCGACAGCAAGGTTGTACTGGGTTGTCTTTTCCCATCCAAGCAACTGGTTTGCAACAGCGCTTGTAAGTGTATAACCGGTTTCGGTTCCGGTGCCAAAAGGGACGGTAACCTGGCTGATAGCGCCCTTTGTTGAGTAAAGCCCTACGGCAGAGTTACCTACTGTACCAAAACCGAAGCGCAATTTTAACTGCTCTATCCATGTTACGCCCTTTAAGAAGCTCTCCTGGTCGAGACGCCATCCGATAGCGGCGCTCGGGAAGAATGCCCATTTATTTCCTTCTGCAAGCTGCGAAGCTCCGTCCCAGCGGCCTGATAATGTAAGCAGGTATTTGTTGCTGTAATTGTAATTTACGCGGGCCATGTACGATTCAAGCTGGCGTTCGGTAAGACCGGAGCTCCATCCCGTGAGTTGAGCACTGGTAAGGGAACCGAAGCTGTACCACATCTGTGTCGGTATCTCAACACCCTGACCTGAAATGCCCGATGACTCGCTGGTCCATTTCGATGCTGTCTGGAGCAGTGTGGCGCCTATTGTATGGGCACCGAATTTATTGTCGTAATAAAGGAGGTTATCGATAGTGTAGGAGAAGTCTTTCGTATTGGAGATACTTGCATTGGAAGCGCTGAGTTCCCTTACAATTGACTTAGAGTCGTTATAATATCCGTTCCTGTAAAAGCGGAAGTCGGGGCCGAAGTTCACACGGTACCTGAAGCCTAAAGGCAGCTTCACTTCTGCAAAGAGAGAGCCGAGGAGACGGAGAGTCTCACGCTGGTTGGTCGAGTATTTCCATTCGTCTATAACATTCCACACGCGTGCCTTTCCCCCGGGATGCACGATACGGTTTCCATCTGCATCATAAGGAAGGGAATAAGGCTCAATCCTTGCTGCTGCCGCGATCAGGTCGCCTGTCACGTTTGAGCTTCCTCCCGTTTGGCTCTGACCGTAATCCTGGTACTGCCATGATCCGTTGACACCGGCTCCGAATGTTATCCAATCCTTCGGGTTAAGCTCTACATTTGTCCTCATGGTGTAACGCTGGTACTCCTGTCCTTTTGTCGTACCCTGGTTGTTCAGGTAACCTATTGAACCGTAAGCCTTCATTGTTTTTGTACCGCCGCTCGCGCTGAGGGTATGCTCCTGGGTATAGTTAGGCTGCGTTACCTGTCCCATCCAGTCGAATGTTTCGACTTGTGAGGGGTCCCATGTGCCGCTTGCCCAGCCTTTCTGGATGTTCTGCCATGCAGTGGGTTCGGCTGTAAAATAATTAACAGTGGCATCGTTGGCAAGGGTTGGCGCGTTGCCCGGAACGCGTGTTGTGGGAGATGCATAATATGCGCCCCAGCGCGAGAATTTCATGAATTCCGCAACGTCCATGTATTCAGAACGCCAAACCATCTGCTCGTTTGTAAGCGAACCCGAGTAGTTAAGCTGAAATTGTCCATCGGTACCGCGTTTTGTTGTTACAAGCACAACTCCGTTAGCGCCCCTCGAACCGTAAATAGCGGTTGCCGAAGCGTCTTTCAGTATCTCTATCGATTCTATATCCTGCTCGTTCAGTGTTTCAATCCCGGAATTCGACATAATGGGAATACCGTCAACAACATAAAGAGGTGAGTTGGATGCGGTAAGTGAACGTGCGCCGCGGATTGAAATGCTTCCCAGTGTACCGGGGCGAATAGAGGTGGTAATGTCAACGCCTGCCGCTTTACCCTGGAGGGCCTGGAATATGTTGTTTACAGGGCGGGCGGTTATTTGTGCGTTTGAAACTGAAACAACAGAGCCGGTAATATCGCTCTTTTTCTGGGTTCCGTATCCTACCACGACCACCTCTTCAAGGCCGATAGCAGATTCCAGCATCGTCACATTAATTGTTGTCAGAGTTCCAATTTCTATATCCTGTGTTTCCATTCCAATGAATGAGAATGTCAGGGTTTTTGAATCAGTTGGTACATCGATGCTATACCGGCCATCAGTACCCGAGACGACGCCGATTGTTGTTCCTTTCACGAGGATATTAACACCGGCGAGAGGTGTTCCGGATTTGTCCCAAACTATACCGGTAATTATTTTTTGCTGAAGAAGGTATCTGGGTACAATTACGATAAGGTTATTTTCGAAAGCTTTGTAAGTGAGAGGAGATTCCAGAAACATTTCATCAAGAACATTGATGATGTTCTGATTATCTGCTCTTACATTAATCAGGTTATTCATTGCCAGCAGGTCATCACTGTAAAAGAATCTGATTTCTGTCTGCTGTTCAATTGTTTTCAGCACTTCGCGGATCGGTTTTTCCCTGATATCAAGGGTTACACTGGTCTGGGAGTAAACATTTGCACTAACCTGCAGGACAGTGATAAAGATTAGGATTAAAGTTAGTTTCATGGTTAGCAGAAGTTTTTTTATTCCCGGATAAGAAGACGGAATAAGGTTTTGAGGGTTTTTTTTCATACTTTTGTAATGTTTTTAAAGTTTAACATGCCAATGTTTCTTCTGAAGAAAGCAACATTGTTTAAAATTTCTAAAAACCGGGCGCAGGATTTATCGATCCTGTGCTTTGTTTAACTATGCTTCCAGTTTTTCTTCATAGGCAGTTTTTTAAAGTTTAGTTACTTAGGTTGGATATAAAGATTTTTATTTACTTCTATTAAATTCTTGTCTTCGGATAAGGTGACTACCCTTCCGTTCAGTTTGAAATCGATGGGCGCTGTAATGCTCATCACTTCCAGAACCTGTTCAATAGGCTCGGCAAGGATCGTCCCGGTGAACCTGTAGGACTTTAGCCGTTCAGATGCAAAGAGTATCTGAACATCGAATTTACGCTCGAGATCAATTGCTATCTGCGAAAGACTCTGCTTCTCAAAAATCCAGCGGTTTTCCTTCCATGAAATAACCGGTTCTACATTAACATTTTCTGTAACTAACCTTGGAATTCCTATTGATTTTTGCACCTGCAAAGGATGTGTGTTGCTTCTGGATTTCACCTCCGGACCGGCTGCTTCATCAACCATCGTTGAATCTTCCTTGAAAAAGGTTAGTTTCTGGTTCGGTTTAAGAACCGTTACTTCAACCGTGCGTTTGTCTGTTATCTCTTCTATTTTTACGGAACCTTCTATCAGTGTCGTTTCAATTGTTTTGTCACCTGAATAGGCTTTTATATTAAAAATTGTTCCCAGAGCCATGACATTTAAATGCGTAGTTTTAACCGTAAAAGGTCTCTTACTATCTTTTGCAACCTTAAAGTATCCCTCTCCCTCAAGTTGTACTACCCTGTCACTGATTCCAAAGCGGTTATCATATTTTAAACTGCTTCCTGCATTTAATGTAACAGTTGTTCCATCTGACAAAGAGAACTGGGCGCGGGATCCCATTGGAACTATTAATTCATTAAAGCTCTGTCCGTTATTAATAACCCGATTCCTACCTATATAATAGAATAAGAGTCCGCTTAAAGATGCAGCAACAATAAATATTGCAGCATACCTGGTTATTGTTTTAAATAAATTGGTTTTATTCCGGCCAATAAAAGACTCTCCTTCGGTTTTAATTTTTTGTCTGAATTTCCAAAAACCCTCATGGAAATTATATCCCGGATTTTTTAAATTTGCTTTGGCTGTGGTCCATATTTCGCAATATTCATCAAAATATCGTTTATTGGTGCTATTTGATTTTATCCAGTTGATAAGAACTCTTGTCTCATCAGCAGTTAATTCTCCCTTCAGAAAGCCTGGAATTAAATTTTCAGGCGATTGTTTGTTTTCTTTCGTTTGCATAATATTATGTTCTAATTATAAAGACAGGAAAATATTAAGACAGGGTTAAGAGGAAATGAAATATTTTTCAGATACCCATGATAATAAAAAGAATCATCAAGTAATCCTTAAGATTTTCGCGCAGTCGCGCAAGTGCAATTTTCATCTGGGTTTTAACGGTATTTACCGAAATCCCGAGTTTGCCGGCAATAGCACTATATTTCATACCTTCATTACGGCTGAGTATGAATATTTCCCTGCAGCCATCCGGAAGTGTACTAATACCCTGATCAAGAATATTCATGATCTCTTTTTCGTATAGCTGCCCCAGGGGATAATCACTATCCCAGGCAAGTAATTCATAATCTGAATTGCTTAAGGTGTCTGTTAATTTATGGATTAATCTGAACCGTTCAAGGTAATTAAAAGATGTGTTATGAACAGCTTTTATCAGATACCCTTTAATGGAAGTAGTGATATCAATTTTTTCTCTGATATTCCATAACCTGACAAATACATCTGAAACAATTTCTTCAGCATCAGAATGATTCCTGACAATATGTTCGGCAATCAGACAAAGGAAAATGTAATACTGCCTGTAAAGCTCTTCAAAAGCAGCAATATCACCTTTTTGGATACCATTTATTAGTTGCTGATTTGAAAGTTCCATCGGATTTTAAAATATTAACCTGCAAATTAATATTTTTCTGAGTATCAAATTCAAAATAATGCAACCTCATGGGGGGATGAGTTCAGAAAATAAATATGTTAGTCAGTTATTAGTTAGGTTTATTTACTGTAAAATTATTTTGTGTCACAATATTCTTTCCTTTATTATTAACGAGTGAGGTTGTACCGGGGAGAATGTTATTCATAATATAGATATTGCTGCTCTTTTCATCTTCATTTATAAGAAGAGGAATTATTTCAGGCTGATAACAGTTGGTAACCCTTACATCCTGACAATTATTAAGTTTCAGATAGGGGATATTCATTACCGGTGTGGTTACAGTAATCTTATCATAGCTTATCCTTTTTGAATCTTTCGCTTCGAGGGCACTTCCTTCTTTAATATCTATCCTGAGATCGTGAAAACTTATATCAGAGCCATTTTCAACCAGGATTCCTTTTGTGGAATATATTTGCATGTCGCTCATTGAAATTTGCGAAATATCTCTTTCTTCCAGTCCATAGATAGCAATAGGCCGCTGGGCACCCCTTATAGTGATATTGGATAAATTAACACTATTTACAGCGGGTGTTCTTTCAGATAAAGGTTCTGGTTTTGTTGCCTGATAACGAAGGGTTATCAGGATACCTTCATTAATCATATTATTCATGACAACATTTGATACACGGATATCCTCCACCACGCCACCTCTTCCACGCATGGTTTTTATCCGTATTCCCCTGTCGGTACCTTCAAAAACGCAATTTGAGATAGTGACCCTTTTGACATTGCCACTCATTTCGCTGCCAATAACCACGCCTCCATGTCCTTTAAGCATTGTACAGTTTGTTATTGTAATATTTTCAGTAGGACTTGCTGCTTCGCGCCCATCTTCATCACGACCTGATTTTATTACGATACAATCATCACCTACTGTGATATGACAATTATCAATATGAACATTCCTGCAAGATGACGGATCGATTCCATCGGTATTTGGTGAACCTCCGGGATTCTCAATTGTAACTCCGGTAATTGTGATATTTTCTGTAAATGCCGGCATAATTGTCCAGAAGGGCGGATTCGAAAAACTTACACCTTCTATAAGTACATTCTTGCACTCATAGGTTGTAACCATTGGCGGGCGCAAAAAATTATTTTTTGCACTTATGTAGGCATTTTTAGCAAGAAGCTCAGCATTTTCCTTTTTGAAAATCTCCTGCCACTTACTCTCTGCCTGCTGTCTTGAGCCGGCTGTTCTCATAAAATCCCACCATTTTTTACCCTGTCCTTCAAAATGGCCTCTTCCGCGGATTGAGATATTTTCGCACTGATATGCATAAATCTGTGATACAAAGTTTTTCACTCTCACATCTTCCCACCTCGATGGAACCATGGGAAGATAATCATCAAAATCATCTGAAAATTTAACCACAGCTCCGGCATCGAGCCAGAGTGTAATGTTACTTTTCATTATAATCGGACCGGTTAAAAATGTACCTGCAGGGAAAAAAACTGTTCCCCCACCTTTTGCAGACAGCTCACTGATTATATTGCTTATAACTTTTGTGCATTTAACACTACCTGTAGGATCAGCGCCACGGTCTTTGACATTTGTCCAGACTGATTGAGATTGTAGTAAAACTGTTCCTGTAAAAAAGATAAGGATAAATAATGCTTTTTTCATCGTTATATATAATTGGTTTTAAATGGTGCCTAATACCTGTTGCCTGTTGCCTGTTGCCTGTTGCCTGATTGTCAAATAGCCTGAAAGCTATGAAGCTTACTATAGAATCCATTCTTTCTATTCATAAGCTCTGCATGAGTGCCGGTCTCAATAATCCTGCCTTCATCAAGAACTACGATGACATCTGCATGTTGAATTGTTGAAAGCCGATGGGCAATTACAACTGAAGTTCTGCTTTTCATTAAATTGAGTATCGCTTCCTGAACAAGTCTTTCCGATTCTGTATCAAGGGCAGATGTTGCTTCATCGAGGATGAGTATCGGAGGATTTGCCATTATAGCCCTTGCAATGCTTATTCTTTGCCTCTGACCACCACTGAGTTTGTTGCCCGATTCTCCTACAAAACTTTCGTAACCCTGTTCTGTTTCCACTATAAAATCATGTGCATTGGCGATCCTTGCAGCATTTTCAACCTTATCCATCTCTGCTTTTTCAACTCCGAAAGCAATATTCTCTTTAAAAGAAGTATTAAACAAGATCGGATGCTGACTGACAATTCCCATGAGGTACCGGAGGTCCCTGATCTTAAGATCACGAATATCTACACCATCGATCAGAATGCTACCCTGGTCAACATCCATAAACCTTGGAAGAAGATCGGCAAGCGTTGACTTCCCGGCGCCCGACTTACCTACAATAGCGACAGTCTGACCTTTTTTTATTTTCAGGTTGATATCTTTCAGAATCGGTTCACTGTTATAAGCATACCATGAACCTTTGAATTCAATTGAATCATTAAATCCGGTAACAGGCAATGCGTCATCCTTCTCCAAAATCTTTTCTTCCGCATCAAGTATCTGGTCGATCCTGTCAATTGATGCCATTCCTTTCTGAATACTGAAATATGCTGTTGTGATATTCTTTGCAGGCTGAATTATCTGTGAAAAGACAATAAGAAAAGTGATAAGTTTTTCTGGTGACATATTTCCTGTTCCCTGAAGGGCAAGGTTGCCACCTACGTACATAAGTATCATAACAACTATGGTTGCAAGAAATTCACTGATGGGAGAAGCAAGATATGCTTTACGCGTCACCCTCTTAAAAACTTTGGCATATCTCTCATTCGACTCGGCGAACTGTGCCTTCATCTTTTCTTCAGCATTGAAACCCTTTACGATCCTCAGTCCTGTCAAAGTCTCCTCCACAATGGAAAGAAGACGACCGAGGTGTTGCTGACCCAGAAGTGAAGATGATCTCAACGTTCGGCTCGCCCTGCCAATCAACCAACCACTTACAGGAAGAAGGGTAAGAGCAAAAAGTGTCAACTCATAACTGCTGGCGAATAGGAAAATCACAAAAATCAGGATATAGATCGGATCTCTGAACATCATTGTAAGCGAAGCCATTACAGATATCTCAATCTCCTGAACATCATTAGATATCCTGGTCATAACATCGCCTTTCCGTGCATCGGAAAAGAAAGATAGCGGAAGTCTGAGAACTTTGTGATACAACTTTCTTCGCAGATCCCTGACAGTACTTGCCCTGATAAATGCCATGCTGTTATTGGCCAGAAAAATGAAACCGTTTTTAAATAAGCTTGCACCTATTACGATTATGACAACTAAAAGCAAAGCACCTGCCTGTCCGTTTTTTTCTATGAATGATGACAAATAATACTTACTGAAAGAATCCAGATAATCTGTACTAAGCTGAAAATTTCCCGGATAAGCAGTTGGCTCAACTGTTTTGAAGAGTATCTTTAAGAAAGGCATTGCAAGAGTATATGTTCCAAGAGCAAAAACTGCACTTAATATGTTATAGAGTATGCTTCGGACTGCCGACCAGCGATATGGTGCAAAATACTTAAGCAGCAACCTTACGTTCTTCATTTATACTGTATCGTATTAAAAACCAGTGTAATTAAATGGAGTGATTGCCTTCAACTCTGCTTTCACTTCATCACTCAGATCGAGGTTTTCAATAAAGTTTGTTATTGATTCATGCGTGATCTTCTGATTTGTGCGTGTCAGATCGAGAAGTGTTTCATAGGGTTTCGGGTAGCCCTCTCTCCGCAGAATAGTCTGAATAGCTTCCGCAACAACTGCCCAGTTATTATCAAGATCGCTATTTATTTTATTGGTATTTACAATCAGCTTATTAAGACCTTTCAACAAGGAATTAAAGGCAATCAACGAATGACCTATCGGAACACCAATATTCCTTAAGACAGTGGAATCTGTCAGGTCGCGCTGAAGTCTCGAGATGGGAAGCTTCATTGAAAGATGTTCAAAAATCGCATTTGCATAGCCGAGGTTACCTTCACCGTTTTCAAAATCTATGGGGTTTACCTTATGAGGCATTGCTGATGATCCGATCTCTCCTTTTTTTATCTTTTGCCTGAAATAATCCATTGAAATATACGACCAGAAATCACGGGCCATATCAATAAGTATAACATTAATCCTGCGCATATTATCGAATAATGCAGCCAGGTTATCATAGTGCTCAATCTGCGTAGTTGGATGTGAACGCTGCAATCCAAGTTCCTCATTGACAAAGTTATTGGCGAAGGATATCCAATCAATATCCGGATAGGCTGCCTTGTGTGCATTGAAGTTTCCTGTTGCGCCCCCGAATTTTGCCGAATATGAAATTTGTCCGAAATACTTCGTCTGTCCATCTATCCTTGCGATAAAGACTTCAATCTCTTTACCGAGCCTGGTTGGAGTTGCAGGTTGCCCATGTGTTCTGGCAAGCATTGGAATATCCTTCCACTCATCAGCAAAAGTGGCCAGAGTCTCTCTCAACTCATAAAGAACAGGAAAATAGACATTAATCAGCGCATCTTTAATCGATAACGGTATAGCAGTATTGTTTATATCCTGCGATGTAAGACCAAAATGAATAAATTCGCTCCATTTTCCCCAGCCTGACTGAAAAAACCTTTCCTTCAGAAAATACTCGATTGCTTTCACATCATGATTTGTGATCTTCTCCCTTTCCTTGATTTTTTCAGCATCCGTTAAATCAAAGTCCTCATAAATTGATCGTAAAACTTTGAAATTATCCTTCTTGAAATCAATCAGCTGAGGAAGAGGTATTTCGCACAGGGCAATGAAATATTCTATTTCTACCATCAGACGATATCTGATCAGACCGAATTCGGAAAAATACAGATCAAGCTCATCAACTTTATGTCTGTATCTTCCGTCCAACGGAGATATGGCAGTAAGAAAATTTAATTCCATTATTAATCAGATTGAGTTTTTAGTTATTATAAGTATCCATACAAAAGTAGTATTTTAGACGTTGTAAAAAAAGGGTATGAATAAAATCAGAATTTCAGCAGTAAAATATGCAAACACATATCCATTTATTTATGGATTGACGGAAAGCGGATTTGAAAAAAGGGTTATCCTCGAAACTGACCATCCGGCCGATTGTGCAGAAAAACTGATCAGCGGAAGAGTTGATGTCGGTCTTATTCCTGTTGCCACACTCCCACTCCTGAAAGAATACCATATTATCAGTGACTATTGCATCGGGGCAAACGGAGATGTCAGGACAGTGATGCTCTTAAGCAATTGTCCTTTTGAAGAGATTGAAACAATTTACCTCGATTACCGGTCATGCTCCTCGGTGAATCTTTCAAAAGTTCTGGCAAAAAACAGCTGGAAAAAAGAGTTCAGATGGATCAATACCTCAATAGGATTCGATTTTATTAATATTGGACGGAATGAAGCTGTTGTTCTTATCGGTGATCAGTGTTTTGAATACGAAAACAGCTTCAGATACAAAATTGATCTGGCATGTGAATGGAAAGAATTCTCCGGACTTCCTTTTGTTTTCGCATGCTGGACTGCAAATAAGAAACTCGATAAGAAGTTTATTGAAGAATTCAACAAAGCTCTGCGATCAGGTGTAAAGAATATTGACGCGGTAGTAGAAAAATTTGGAAAAACCGGAACCATAACCGGTAATGTTCTGAAGAGATATCTTACCGAAAACATTGATTATGATTTTAATGATGAGAAGAAAAAGGGACTTAAGTTGTTTCTTGAATTGATGAGTAAACTTTGATATTTTAAAATGATTTTCAAGTTATCTATTTTATGATTAACTTTGGTTTTTGATGTGACTTAAACAACAATTTTGACAAATAAAACGACAATACCATGGCTAAAACAATCACCTTTAATGAACTCCGGAAGATAAAAGACCAGTTGCCCTCCGGTAGTATGAGACAGATTGCAGAAAAACTGGATCTGAATGAAGAGACGGTCAGAAACTACTTCGGAGGGAGAAATTTTGACAAGGGCCAAAGCGTTGGAATTCATTTTGAGCAGGGTCCGGATGGAGGAATTGTCACATTTGACGATACAACTATACTCGATCTGGCAAAAAAAATGATCAACTACTAATTCAGTATCTGACAGCCTGTTCAAAAGCAAAAGGCTCGGTCTTTTGCTTTTTTTTGACCTGATATGAATCTGACTATTACAATAGAATCTGCAGAACTCCGGTTTAAGCAGATCGTCGAAGATTTTTTCATCAGTATTTATGATGATAAGTCTCTTTCTTCACATGGTATTGACCATCACCGCAGAGTATGGAGGTATGCGAAAGAACTCCTTCCCCTGATTGCCGGCCAACAGTCTGCCTCCATCTCACAACTTCCATCAAAACTGATAATTGCCAGTTACCTCCATGACATCGGGATGTCGGTCGATCCTGGTATCAGGCATGGCCATCGCAGCAGGGATCTTTGTATTCAATTCCTGACCAACAACCATCTTTCTGAAAATGAATATCAGGATGTTCTGGAAGCCATTGAGAATCACGACAGAAAAGATTATACCGGAAATACCAGTGTAAATGATCTGTTGGCCATTCTTTCTGTTGCCGACGACCTTGATGCATTTGGTTTCACTGGGATATTCAGATACTCGGAAATATATCTGACAAGAGGAATCTCTCCTGAAGAGATAGGGCATCTTATCAAGGACAATGCCGGTAAAAGATTTGACAATTTTGTAAAGATTTTTGGGGGTTCAGATGAACTTGTTCAGAAACATAAGAAGAGATTTGATATCCTTTATAATTTTTTCAACGAATATAATAACCAGGTTATCTCTTATAAATTTGGAGGGCAGCATCCAGCGGGTTATTGCGGTGTAATTGAAGTGCTTCTAAACCTGATAAGTAATAAAAAAGTATTAAAAGAATTCTACGGGGAATTTGAGAAATATTCATTCGATCCTGTCATTCGTTGGTTTTTCGAGGGTTTGGCAACAGAATTATCCTGAATTAAGAAGAAATTGCTTTGTTAATATTTTCACAATAACTGTTATAAGAATAACACTAAAAATCAAAATATCTCATAGGGATAATCAGAAAAAACTTTTCCCGGCAAAAGATATTTTAACTTACTGAAGCATTGCAAATGCACATATCAAGAGCGCTTCAGAAATATTTCAAATTAACACAAATTGGCTTCCCCTGTTTAAAATCAAATTTTTCAGGATAGTTTCCCTTTCGTAAAACAACAGCAATGGGGCTATTTGCATATAGGGAAATATGTATAAATACTGATTTGTTTATCGCATAATTGCCACTGAATCATTTAATTCTCTGACTTACATTTGATCAAAACAGATACGTATTACTATGCTGGATGTACTATTAAACCAACCTGAAGAAAAACCTGGTTCAAAAGGTGTCATTAAAGTCAGTGACAGGGCTGATAAACCAATAAAAAGTGTCATGAAATCGGTTTCGTGGCGCATCATAGGAACTATTGATACTATGGTAATCAGCTATTTTATTACAGGAAGAGTCACAGTTGCATTGTCGATAGGAAGTGTTGAGGTATTAACAAAGACAATCCTATACTATTTCCATGAAAGACTGTGGGCTCATATTCACAAAATTAAACTAAAACTCTGGATCAAATCGAATGGAAAGCAATATGAAGTTAAAGGAGTTGAGTGATCAACTATCGGGTAAATCGATTGAGGAACATCTTGAAAAACTGGTCTCTCTCTTTCGCGGCAGATTAATATTTACAACAAGTTTTGGTATAGAAGATCAGGTTATAACTCATAAAATATTCAGTAACAACCTGCCTGTTAAGATTGTAACACTTGATACCGGAAGATTATTCCCTGAAACGTATGAGGTCTTCTCACAGACAATTATAAAATACCATAAAAAAATTAACGTCTATTTTCCCGAATATGAGACTGTTGAAAAAATGGTCACAGAAAAAGGACCTTTTAGTTTCTATGAGTCAAAAGAGAACAGGCAGGAGTGTTGCAGGCTGAGAAAGGTTGTACCTCTTAACAGGGCACTGACGGGTATGGAGTGCTGGATATCGGGGATCAGGGCCAGTCAGTCGGATAATCGCAGCCAGATGAGCGATCTGGAGTACGATGAAGCTAAGAAACTCTACAAGTATCATCCCCTGTTTGACTGGTCATTAGAAGATGTTGAGAATTATATTAAAGAGAAAAACATTCCGTACAATTCTTTGCACGATAAGGGATTTATAAGTATAGGCTGTGAGCCATGCACAAGAGCTGTTATAAAGGGTCAGGATTTCCGTTCAGGCAGATGGTGGTGGGAGAACAATGAGCCCAGGGAGTGCGGATGTCATATAAAATAGGCAACAGGCGACAGGCAGCAGGTAAAAGGCAAAAGAAAAATGAAGAACCTGATTAATATAAACGATGAACATCTTAAAGAGCTGGAAAATGAAGCAATCTTTGTGATGAGGGAGGTTGCTGCACAGTTCGAGAACAAGGTATTGTTGTTTTCAGGCGGAAAGGATTCAATTGTTCTCGTCCATCTTGCCAGAAAAGCATTCTGGCCGGCCAGGATACCTTTCAGCCTGATGCATATTGATACAGGTCACAATTTTGAAGAAACATTAAAGTTCCGCGACGATCTGGCAATAGAATTCGGGGCAGAACTTATAGTCAAATATGTTCAGGATTCAATAGATAATGACAGAGTGGTTGAGGAACAAGGTGTTAATGCCAGCCGTAACAAGGCACAGTCAATAACCCTTCTGGATGCCATCGAAGAACTTAAGATTGATGTAGCTATTGGCGGTGGGCGTCGCGATGAGGAAAAGTCCCGTGCCAAAGAGCGTTTCTTCTCGCACAGGAATGAATTTGGCCAGTGGGACCCTAAAAACCAGCGCCCGGAACTATGGAACATTTTTAACGGACGGAAACATTCAGGCGAACATTTCAGAGTATTCCCGATAAGTAACTGGACTGAACTTGATGTATGGCAATATATTCTGAACGAAAATATCAAACTTCCGGAACTGTATTATACCCACAGGCGAAAAATCTTCAACCGCAATGGTGTATATCTTGCCTGGGCTCCTTTCATGCAACTGAAACCCAATGAAAAAGTTTTTGAGACTGATGTCCGTTGCCGGACAATCGGAGATATAACCTGCACAGGGGTAACACTTTCAAAAGCACAATCGCTTGAAGAGATAATATCAGAGATTGCAGCGACCAGAGTCACCGAAAGAGGAGGAAGATACGACGATAAACGGTCCGAAGCAGCAATGGAAGACCGTAAAAAAGAAGGTTACTTCTGAAGCCTGAGATGATTCATAATTCTGTAAATTAAAGTAGAAAGTAAGTAGTAAGTAGTAAGGAGAAAGGAGCAGGAATAGTTCCCCCTCTTTACGAAGTAGAGAGGGGGCGGAGGGGGTGAGTTCATGTCAATAAAGTAAGGAGTGAAAAAATTATGAAAATAAACGGTAAGAGTAAGAATAAAAGCCTTCTGAGGTTTACAACAGCAGGAAGTGTTGATGATGGTAAAAGTACGCTGATCGGACGGCTTCTGTACGATAGTAAATCAATATTCGAGGACCAGATGGAGCATATTGTCCAATCCGGTAAACGGCTGGGAAGAAAAGAACTTGATTTATCCCTGTTGACCGACGGATTAAGAGCAGAACGTGAACAGGGTATAACTATTGATGTGGCTTACAGGTATTTCGCAACTCCTGCCAGAAAATTTATTATCGCTGACACACCGGGACATATCCAGTACACACGTAATATGGTCACAGGTGCAAGTACTGCTGATCTGGCTGTAATACTTATCGATGCACGTAAAGGTGTCCTTGAACAAACCATCAGACATTCATTTATCGCATCACTGCTTGATATCCGGCATATAATATTCTGTATTAACAAGATGGATATGATGGATTGGTCAGAACCAGTATTCACCGGCATAAAGGTAGAACTGGCCTTGCTCGTTGATAAACTGAATATCACCGATGCACATTATATTCCTATCAGTGCCAAATATGGTGATAACGTGGTTGAACGGTCGGAGAATATGAAATGGTATAATGGGAAAACATTCCTGAATCTGATAGAGACCATTGAAATCAGAAAGAACAAAAATCCGGAGAATCAGCGTTTTCCTGTTCAGACAATTATTCGTCCCCACACTTCTGAGTACCACGATTACAGAGGCTATGCTGGCAGGGTGGCCGGTGGCGTATTCAGACCGGGAGATGAAATCACTGTTTTACCATCCCTCCGCAGATCGAAGATTAAGAGCATAGATATGTTCGGAAAAACCCTTTCAGAAACTATTGCTGGAGATTCAGTTGCAATATCTCTGGAGGACCAGATAGATATCAGCCGTGGCGATATGCTGGTAGCATCAGATGACATACCTGTTATAAGTCAGGATATTAACCTGATGATTTGCTGGTTTAATGAACGTCCCCTGAAGGTTGGGGGAAGGTATCTCATTCGCATAAACAGTAATGAGGCCGGATGTGTAGTAAAGTCCGTTAACTACAGGATGAATATAAACACTCTTGAACATGATTTTGAAAACATATCTGTCAATATGAATGATATGGCACATATCAGCATTAAGACTTCCAAACCTGTCTTTTTTGACACATACCGGAAAAATAACATCACAGGAAGTATGATCTTTATCGATGAAGGAACAAATGAGACTGTGGCTGCAGGGATGATCACTGTAGATTAACGATGCACGACACACGGCACACGGGGTTGTCGATTGAATATGTTGAACATGCCAATGTAATTACAAACCCGATAGTCACAATTCGGAAATTTTTTATGCTTTTACGATAAATATCCTTTCCTTCGCAAAACAATTGCATTGATTAACTGTTTATAAAGTATAGATGAAAACCTTTTTATCAATACCGTTAATAATACTGGTTCTGTTCACAGGGATCAAAGTTAATTTTGCAGTTCATTATTGCGGAGGTTATGTTGCTGCAACAAAGGTCTCCCTGACCGGTGAGTTGGCAACATGCGGTATGGAATCAAAATCTGACAACAATATCCAACAGGAATCTTTCAACAAACATTGCTGCGATGATATTACATCGGCTTATTCAATATGTAACAATTATTTTGCTTCATCTTATAATTTTGATGACCCCGGACAACAGGTTATTAACATGATCGCTGTCCCTTCTGGTTATCTTAGTAATAAGGAGACAATCATCAACACTTCCAATAACGATATAAGACCACCTGGGACTAATCATCCAAATAGTGTTGACCGTCCGGTCTTATGTATCTTCCGTATCTGATCTGATTTTTTAAAGTATCAGCAGACGGTGCGTTGCATTGTCTATTATCTCTGTTTATATCATTTCTAATCATTTACTAAATTTTTTTATTATGAAAACAATTAAATTATTTTTTGCCATTGTATTGTTGATGGCAGTTGGAGTAAACGCTTCAGCTCAGACAGGAACCAAAGCTTCAGGTCAACCAAAGACTGAGTCATTTAAAGTATGGGGTAATTGCGATATGTGTAAAGCCCGCATTGAGAAAACAGTTAAGGCAGAAGGTGCAACAAGCGCTGCATGGGATGCAAAAACCAAAATGCTTACAGTCACATTCGATCCTTCAAAAACAAGTTTAGATGCATTTGGTAAAAAACTGGCAGCTGTCGGTCATGATACCGAAAAGTATAAAGCAGATGATAAAGTTTATAATGCTTTACCCGGTTGCTGCAAGTATGAAAGAAACAAATAAATCGTAACTTTCATCCCGGGTCAGGTTTTACATATTATTCTGACCCGGTTAAACTTCAAATATTATGTTTAACCGACTAGTAAAATATTTTCTCGAGAACAGGCTTATTACATTCATATTGCTGATTGTTTTTGTTGTAATGGGATTGGTAACTATGCCGTTCAATCTTAAATCGGATCTTTTACCACGCGACCCTGTACCAGTTGATGCCATTCCCGACATTGGTGAAAATCAGCAGATTGTGGCAACAGAATGGATGGGGCGCTCTCCTAAAGATATCCAGGATCAGATAAGCTATCCATTGACTACAGCACTGCTTGGCATTCCCGGAGTTCAGACAATCAGAAGTACTTCCATGTTCGGGATGTCTTTCATCTATATCATTTTTAAAGATAATATTGAGTTTTACTGGAGCCGGTCAAGAATCCTTGAAAAGCTTAATTCCCTGCCAACAGGAACTTTACCTGATGGTGTGCAACCCACTTTAGGGCCTGACGCGACTGCACTGGGACAAATATTCTGGTACACACTCGAGGGGCGCGATCCGAAAACAGGAAAACCAAATGGCGGCTGGGATCCTCAGGAACTCAGAACTATTCAGGATTTTTATGTTAAATATGGCCTTTCTGCTGCCGAAGGTGTATCTGAAGTTGCATCCGTTGGAGGATTCATAAAAGAATACCAGGTTGATCTTAACCCAAATGCGCTTAAGGCTTTCAACGTGTCGGTGATGGATGTAATGAATGCTGTGAAAAAAAGCAATCTTGACATAGGTGCCGAAACTATTGAACTTAATAATGTTGAGTATATTATTCGCGGATTGGGATATGTTAAGAGTCTTGATGATCTTGAATTATCAGTAGTTGCAGTTCGTAACAATATCCCCGTCCGTATCAAAGATGTAGCCCATGTCTCTTTTGGTCCGGCAACACGACGTGGTGGTCTTGATAAAGCCGGTTCAGAGGCAGTCGGTGCTGTGGTTGTTGCCAGATATGGGTCAAATCCCATGGAAGTAATTAACAATGTAAAAGATAAGATAAAAGAAATTGAAGCAGGGTTACCTCAGAAAACGTTACCCGATGGCACTGTTTCAAAGGTTACCGTAGTCCCCTTTTATGACAGAACAGGACTGATCAAAGAAACAATAGGAACACTGGAATCAGCTTTATCACACGAGATTCTGATAAGTATTATCGTGATTATTATCCTGGTAATGAACCTCAGAGCTTCACTGATTGTCGCCGGGTTATTGCCGATTGGGGTCTTGATGACTTTCATCCTGATGCGGTTTTTCGGGATTGATGCCA
Organism: Bacteroidia bacterium; assembly: GCA_026391475.1. GTDB lineage: Bacteria > Bacteroidota > Bacteroidia > Bacteroidales > VadinHA17 > LD21. Next base: position 29,716 of record JAPLED010000053.1, read on the forward strand.
ATATAGTAGCTCTGTCTGGTATAGCTATTGCGATTGGTGTGATGGTGGATATTGGAATAGTTGATGTTGAGAATATTCTCAGGCATCTGGAGATGCCTGAAAATAAAGGTATCCGTGGCAAAAAACTGATGCAGGTAATCTATCAGGCAACAACGGAAGTCAGGGCTGCTGTTGTGACTTCCATCGCGACTACAATTGTAAGTTTTCTTCCTGTTTTTGCACTGCAGGCTTCAGAAGGTAAACTCTTCCATCCTCTTGCCTTTACAAAAACATTTGCACTGCTTTCAGCATTCATTCTGGGTATAGTGGTATTACCGACTCTGGTACATATTTTCTTTAATATCCGTTTCGACACTAAGAAAATCCGGAAGATATGGAATAGCAGTCTCATAGTAGCAGGTTTGTTTTTTGCAATTTTCTGGCATACATGGCCTGTACTGGCATTAACAGCTTTGGGGATAAATAACCTGCTTGATTACAGATGGTCTGAAAAACGCAAAGAATTTCCAAACTATATAAATATCGGTATAACTGTTCTGGTCGCAACCTGGTACCTTGCTGTTGAGTGGCTGCCCCTGGGAGCCCATAACAGCGAACTTGCCAACTTCCTTTTTGTTGCCGGGATTGTATCGGTAATTCTCCTGGCATTAATGTCGTTGGTGCATTTTTATGAAAATATACTTCGATGGGCTTTACAGAATAAATGGAAATTTCTGATGATCCCTGCATTTACCCTGTTTTTTGGTCTTCTGGCCTGGCAGGGTGTTGATAAGATTTTTGGAGTTATTGCAACAGGAGCTGAAAAAACAGGCTGGAAAAGTTTCCGGCAGACAGCAGCATGGCAGAGCGCAGTCAAAACATTTCCCGGTACGAGCAAGGAGTTCATGCCATCGCTGAATGAGGGTTCATTTCTGCTTATGCCTACCAGTATGCCGCATTCCAGTATTGAAAAGAATCTGGAATACATTGAAACACTCGATAAACGCCTCTCGACAATACCCGAAGTCGAAGTGGCTGTCGGTAAATGGGGCCGGGTAAATTCAGCGCTTGACCCGGCGCCAATCCAGATGTTCGAGAATACCATCAACTACCGTTCCGAATATATTCTGAATGAAAACGGTCACCGGATGCAGTTTAAAGTTGATAAAGATGGTAGTTTCATCTTAGGTAACAATACAAAATACAATCCTGAAAAGGATATTTTCAGAACTATTCCTGTCGATAGTCTTATACCTGATAAAAATGGAGAATATTTCCGTCAATGGCGGCCGCAAATCAAAAAGCCGTTGGATATATGGAAAGAAATAGTAAAAGTAACAGATATACCCGGGTTGACCTCCGCACCGAAGTTGCAGCCAATTGAAACCCGGCTCGTTATGCTCTCGACCGGAATGCGTGCTACGATGGGATTAAAAGTTTATGGTCCGGATCTTAATTCGATAGAACAGGCTGGGATGGTGTTTGAACAGGCATTGAAAGATGTGCCTTCTGTTAAGGCTTCTGCGGTTTTCTACGATCGCGCTGTAGGTGCCCCTTACCTCGAAATTAAGCTTAACCGCGAAGCAATGGCCCGTTATGGAATGACAGTCAGCGATGTACAGGAAATATTGCAGGTGGCTGTCGGAGGAATGACACTTTCAACATCGGTGGAAGGTCGTGAACGGTTTCCGCTAAGGGTAAGATATGCCCGCGAATTGCGCGATAATCCAGAGGACATAAAACGCATTCTCGTTCCGGCAATAAATGGTGTCCAGGTTCCTCTGGGAGAAATTGCGGATATTGATTATACACGTGGTGCACAGATGATCAGAAGTGAAAACACTTTCCTTGTAGGCTATGTCATTTTCGATAAACTGGAAGGAAAAGCCGAAGTTGATGTAGTACAGGAAGCCGATAAAATATTAAAAGAAAAATTGAAGTCTGGTATAGTTGTTTTACCGGCAGGAGTTACATATAAGTTTGCAGGTAATTATGAACATCAGCTTAGGGCAACAAAAAGACTGGCTATAGTTGTTCCTCTGAGCTTAATCATTATTTTGCTGCTGTTGTATTTTCAATTCCGCACGGTTACCGCATCCTTTATCCATTTTTCGGGTGTTTTCGTTGCCTTCTCAGGTGGATTTATCATGCTTTGGTTATATGGTCAGGATTGGTTCATGAATTTTTCAGTTGCAGGAATAAATCTTCGCGACATGTTCCAGATGCACCCGATTAACCTCAGTGTGGCAGTGTGGGTAGGATTTATTGCCCTTTTTGGGATTGCTACCAACGATGGAGTAATCATGGGTACTTACATTCACCAGGTATTCGAAGAAAAGAAGCCGACCAATGTTCATGATGTTCGGGAAGCAGTGGTTCTGGCCGGTAAAAAACGTGTACGTCCTGCAATGATGACTACGGCTGTAGCTGTAATAGCTCTGCTGCCTGTACTTTCATCTACAGGTAAAGGTGCTGATATAATGGTTCCTATGGCAATCCCTATGTTTGGAGGAATGATAATTCAGGTAATGACAATTTTTGTTGTTCCATTGTTCCAGTCTATTTGGAGAGAAGGTGCTGTAAGCCATAAGAAAAATGAAACTGCTCAAACTACTAATAATCAATTGGAAGATGAAAAAAACAGCATATAAAAAATTACTTATAACGGTTATTGCACTGGGCAGTTGGCTTGTTGCCAGCAGCCAGCAATATCCTGATTCGCTTCTCCGATATCTTGAAATTGCTGCAAAAAACAATCCCACTATACAGCAAAAATTCACCGAGTATCAGGCAGCTTTGCAAAAAATACCACAGGTTGGAAGTTTGTCAGATCCTGAGTTAAGCATAGGTGTGTTTCTGAGTCCTATGGAACTCGTAAGCGGGAACCAGGTAGCCGATATCAGGTTAATGCAGATGTTCCCGTGGTTTGGTGTTCTTAAATCTGCCAAAGATGAGATGAGCCTTATGGCAAATGCTAAATTTGAGCTTTTTCGCGATGCCGGATTGCAGGTTTTTTATGATGTTCAGCGAGCCTGGTACGAACTTTTTAAAGTTCAAAAAGACATCAGCATTTCAGAAAAGAACATTGAAATTCTGAAAATAATTGAACGGCTGGCATTAGTAAGATTCAGGGCAGCTCCCTCAGTTAGCACTGGACCAGCTTCTTCCATCTCATCAATATCTTCTGGTTCAACTCAAAACAATAATTCAGGTTCATCCGAAATGCCGAATATGGTAGGAAATAAGGGCAGTTCCGGTTCAGTAACATCAAGCCAGGTTTCATCGTCAATGCAATCTGGTTCAATGGGTTCTTCTTCAGGCAATTTTGGACTGGCAGATTTGTACCGCATCCAGATGGAAGCCGGAGAGATGGAGAACAATATCGCTCTTCTGAAAAACCAGCGAAACACAATTATTGCTCAGTTTAACAGCTACCTGAACAGGCCGGTTGCTTCACCGGTCTTTACTCCTGAAACGATAGCCACTGATTCGCTCGGATTATCATTGATTGCTATTTCGGATAGTATGCTGGCAAACAACCCTATGCTTGGTATGCTGGAATATGAAAAGCAGTCGATTGATGCCCGAAAAAAGATGGTTTCGCGTATGGGCTATCCTATGGTTGGGTTAGGCTTAAATTATTCTCTTATCAATAAAAACGTGATGTCGATATCACCAATGAATGGCAAGGATATGATCATGCCAATGGTAACAGTTACTTTACCAATTTACAGGAAAAAATACAATGCAATGATAAACGAAGCTGATCTGCTGATGACTGCAACATCGCAAAATTACCAGGCCACAGCCAATTCGTTGCAGACTGAGTATTATCAGGCAATTCAATCATATCAGGATGCACAACGCCGGGTAAAACTATATGATAATCAGTATCAGCTGGCTTCTAAATCACTTGATCTTATCCTGAAAAGCTTTTCTGTTTCAGCTTCAGGGCTGACCGATGTTCTTCGTGTCCGCCAGCAGACACTCGATTATGAGCTTAAACAGGTCGAGGCTGTTGCTGATTTCAATACATCTATTGCATGGTTAAAAAGATTAATGGCATTTTCTCAAATAAAATAAACCTGAAAAACAAATGAAAAAAATTAAAATATTTTCAAATAAATATGTGATGTATAGTCTTTTACTGATAGTTGGTATTTTTATCGGTTGGCTGTCCTTTCATTCTTCACAAAAAAATGAAAAGAAGCCCGATCAACTCACAGAAACGGTTAAAAGTACTATCTGGACATGTGCGATGCACCCGCAGATACGTATGCCGGAACCTGGCAAATGCCCAATTTGCGGAATGGATTTAATTCCTCTTGCTCAAAGCAGCACAACCTCCATTGACCCCGATGCAGTGCATCTTAGTAAAGAGGCTGCCCAGTTGGCCAACGTACTTACTTCTGTTGTTTCAAAACAAAAGCCGGTAAAAGAGGTTAGTCTGTATGGTAAAGTACAGGCTGATGAAAGATTGCTACAGAGTCAGGTTGCTCATGTTCCGGGACGCATAGAACGACTGGCTGTAAATTTTACGGGGGAACCGGTGGTAAAAGGCCAGGTATTGGCACAAATTTATTCGCCTGAACTTATCACAGCGCAGCAAGAATTACTGGAGGCTTCTAAAACCAAACAATCGCAGCCGGCCTTCTATGAAGCTGCTAAGGAAAAACTTCGCCAATGGAAACTCACTGATACTCAGATTTCGACAATTGAAGAATCAGGAATAGCGCAGAATACGGTAGAAGTTGTATCAAATACCAACGGTGTTGTGACTGCCCGGAGGGTAAACACAGGCGATTATGTCTCACAAGGTACTGTGTTATTCGATATTGCTGATCTTTCGAAAGTCTGGGTCATGTTTGATGCCTATGAAAGTGATCTCCAATTTTTAAATAAAGGAGAAAAAGTTTCATTTACTCTTCAGGCGTTACCAGGCAATAATTACACAGGTAATATAGTTTTTATTGACCCTGTTATTGATCCTGTTACCCGTGTGGCAAAAGTAAGGGTTGAAACAGGAAATCAATCAGGTAAGCTAAAACCTGAAATGTTTGCTACCGGAATTGTATATTCAACTCTCAATGAGTACCGTGACAATCAGGTTATTCCAAAATCAGCAGTCTTGTGGACGGGTAAGCGCTCGGTCGTATATGTTAAGCAACCGGGTACAGACGAACCTGTTTTTAAAATACGCGAAATTGAAATTGGTCCTATGCTTGGTGAAAGTTATGTTGTAATGAATGGCCTTTCTGAAGGCGAGGAGATTGTCACCAGCGGAACATTTAGCGTTGATGCTGCGGCTCAGCTTGAAGGTAAACCGAGTATGATGAATCCCGGAGGCGGAAAAACTTCTACAATGCCGGGAATGGATATGCCAGGTGATTCCAAACCTAAAAATGAACAAAGCATGTTGCCTTTAAGGAAATAAATTGATTACTAATATAAATATGGTAATTTTGAATTTATGGACGAGAAACTAATCATACTAAAAGCCCGGCTTAAAGAATATAAAAGTGCTGTAATAGCTTTTTCAGGAGGAGTCGATAGTACATTTCTCGCCAGAATCGCAAAAGATGTTTTTGGTGAAGACCTTTTGTTAATAACCGCAACTTCAAGTACTTATCCATTTTATGAACTTGAGGAAGCAAAATCACTTGCACTGCTTTTGGGAATTAAACATAAAATAATCGTATCCGAAGAGATAGATATTCCGGGTTATTCAGATAACCCGCCTGACAGATGCTATTATTGTAAAAGTGAGCTGTTTGGGAAAATCAAATATATTGCCTCAGAAGAAGGTTACGAAGCTGTCTTTGACGGCAGTAATGCTGATGATCTTAAAGACTTTCGTCCGGGTATGAAAGCCAAACAAGAGAAAGGTGTTATTTCCCCGCTTGCAGAGACAGGTTTTACTAAAAACGATATCCGGCATTTCTCCGGAAAATTGAATCTGCCAACTGCCACGAAACAATCTTATGCCTGCCTCGCATCAAGGTTTCCTTATGGTGAAAAGATAACGAAAGTGAAACTCGACAGACTGGCAATGGCCGAATTTGAGGTCAGAAATCTTGGGTTCAGTCAGTTCAGGATCAGGAGTCACGAAAACCTTGCCCGTTTTGAATTTATTCCATCTGAAATGGATAAAGCCTGGAGGATAAAAGATAAACTGGCAGAAATTTGTCACAGATCAGGATTCAACTACATCACTATTGACCTCAACGGTTACAGAACCGGATCGATGAATGAAGTGCTATCTGATTCAGATAAGCGAGGTTACCAAAAATCAGATACTAAATAATCAATCAAAAAACATTACCAGTATGCGCTGTAATACTTCATTAACCAAAGATGAGATAAACAGGTACAGCAGGCAGATACGTCTGGCTGAAGTAGGAAAAGAAGGACAGGAGAAAATAAAAGGAACATCGGTGCTTGTAGTTGGAGCCGGTGCGTTAGGTTGTCCGGTACTTCAATATCTGACAGTTGCCGGAGTTGGTATTTTGGGAATCGTGGATAATGACTGGGTCGATGAGTCCAATTTAAACCGACAAGTATTATATACCCTGAAAGACATAGGTAAGCCTAAGCCTTTGGCAGCCAAACAAAAGCTTAAACTTCTGAATCCCGAAGTAACACTCAAAGTGCATTTTATCCGGATGGATAAA
>JAPLED010000113.1 GCA_026391475.1 Bacteroidia bacterium
ATATATTTTCTCCACTTCTCAATTACCTGTTGCATGTCGTCAGGCAGATCGGAGTCGAATGAGAGTCTTTTCCCGGTAAATGGATGATCGAATGCCAGCGATTTTGCATGCAGTGCCTGACGTGGTAGTATCTTAAAACAATTCTTAATAAATTGCTGATATTTTGTAAAGGTCGTTCCTTTAAGTATCTGATCTCCACCGTATTCCTCGTCGTTAAACAGAGGATGTTTTATATGGCTGAAGTGGACTCTGATCTGATGTGTCCGTCCGGTCTCAAGTTTACACTCAACAAGCGAAATATATCCAAGATCCTCAATAACCTTATAATGTGTTATTGCTGTCTTCCCCTCACTGCCATCCTTGAAAACCTGCATTATCTTCCTGTCTTTTATATTCCTGCCGACATTTCCCGTAATAGTGCCATCCAACGGGTCGGGTGTTCCCCACACAAGGGCATTATATCTGCGATCGGTTGTGCGATCAAAAAATTGTTTCGAGAGTCTGTTCAGGGCGAATTCATTCTTTGCAATAACCAGAATTCCGGAAGTGTTTTTATCCAGCCTGTGAACTAGTCCCGGCCTGCTTTCACCTGTATTAAAAAGGGGAAGATCCCTGAAGTGCCACATCAATGCATTTACCAAAGTGCCGGTATAGTTACCATAGGCAGGATGTACCACCATTCCGGGTTCTTTGTTAACTACCAGGACATCATCATCTTCATAAACAATATTTAGAGGAATGTTTTCCGGAATAAGTTCAATTTCTCTAGGGGGAGTCGGCAAAACTACCTGCACTATATCTCCGGGTTTAACTTTATAATTCGGTTTAACCGGATTATTGTTAACCAGGATATTTCCTGCAATAGCGGCATTCTGGATGCGTGTTCTGGAAATGTTCTCGAGTCTGTCTGAGAGGAATTTATCTATCCTCAGCAGCGATTGTCCGGGATCGGCTTTAAACCTGTAATGTTCAAAAAGTTCTTGCTGGTCAACTAATTCTTCTTCTGTCATTTTTGGTGTTTACTTTGTTTTAATTAACCGGTTATAGCCTACAGGTAAGCTATTCATACTTGTAATAATAATGTATATGCCCTCATCCAGAGAAGAGATATCAATCCGTTCACTGAAGGGTACTTTTATCAGTTCACGACCAGTTAGGTCCATTACTGTTATGTAGATCAATCCCGAAAATTTTAGTTCTCCCGTGTTAACATTGACATAGTCATTTGCAGGATTAGGCCATATACTGATCAGGTTTTTATTCCTGTAATAAGTATCATTAATTGAAGTTATCTTCAGAGGATCACCTACAACAGGTCTTATCATTATGCTACCCTGTACCTGCGACTGTTGCCATTCACCACTTAACCAGAATAACTGTCTGCCGGCATGAGGGGTGTTAACATCAAAGCCGGCATTCAGAAATGTTTCTGATCGCTGCTTCCAGCCGACATAAAATACGTCGTTCACTACAACACTTTCAGGAATATTATAGGTATAAAAACCGTTAATCACTTCTCCCTGTTCGACCATAACCTCTTCCCTGGAATATATTACATTTCCGGGTATGCCGTTGTTATTATCCCAAACCATCAGGTCAAATGCTCTTTTGTTAGCATCCATATAGCTGTCATTGAAGCATATACTTATAGCTCTCAATGTGTCCTGTATAAATGATACAAACCGGTAAGCTACCATCGCGTTTCTTGATCCAAGTCCGTTTATTCCATATCCCCCTTCGGATGACCCATCGTCAAATGCAAAATAGTTTTTGAAATTCTGAAAATAGACTAATGTGTCGTTTCCCTTTGGATCAAACTCATCTGTTTTCAGTGAGCATGTAATCCTGAACAGTGCAGAATCGTTATTATCAGTGTTGAAGGTATAGACAAGGTTAGCGTTGTAATCGATGTTGGTTAAAGGACTGATATTTGTTGCACCTGCTGAGAAAAAATGGGATTGCGAATTTTTGTAAACATCCCATATCTCAAAATTACGGGTTACATTTCTGGTAATTATATCATTGTTGCGGTAATGAACAGGTATTGATGAGCCCATCTCCTGAAGTTCGATCTGCCTGAATTGTTTCCATGGCATTGCCTCATAACTCTTGAGCAGAGAGCGGAGCGGAAGTCTGAAAGCCACATCGGCAAAGATTGTATCGCCGGCATTCCTGTTTTTGTCAAGAAGAACATAATCAATGTTCCAGATATCACAATTTCCAACCATTGAAGGGTCACTCATGTTTGGGCTGAGGCTTGCATAGTTAATGAAACGGAACTGAAATCCTTTTTTAAGGAAACGGGTTTCCTTAATCCTTATGATAACCGGCTTAAAATTCTGAACAGTATCTCCATCCACTTTCCAGATCGAATACCATTTGTTCTCATCAGGTGCAAGAAACTGAAGAGTCAGACTGTCTTTTGCTTCAGGTGGATCACTCAAACCACCTGCCTGATAAAAAAAACTGAGCCAGATATTTTCTGAAGCGTTATAATCAAGATTTACAGATTGAGATGTAAGTTGGTCGGCTTTGAATCCAGATGAGGAGGCAGTCTCATATAACCTGCCGGTATTGTCGAGTGCATCGAAAGTGGCGATCCCTGTAGTGATCTGGCGGTCGGAATACGTATTGTTGATAAATACAAAGTCGTCGAGCCACTTTTTACTATCCGGGAAAACATATCGTCCTGAAAAATCATCAAAAAAAGGAAGTTCCAGAGTATCATAAGTGGTTATTCCTTTGTTTTTTTCCTGTTTATCCCTGGTTTTTGTAATACTGTAATTTGATTGCAGACCGGTAACAACCTCCTGGGCAGGCGAGATAACCAGACAAACATTGAGAAGAACCAAATATAAGATTGTCTGTTTGATCATCAGGTTTAGTCAGGTGTCTTACTTAAAAGATCAACAGAAGGGATTGTATCGGAAATTATAAGGGTTGAATCGACCCGGAGTTTCGCTGAATCAACTGTAAGCCATAGGTATATGGCAGATCCAAGCTGCAGGCTGGCATTATCTTTAAATTCGGGAATCTGTTTATAGACAATAGCGTTCAGTGTGTCTTCTCTATTTAAAATTGTATTATCGTAAGTATATGTCACAAGATTAAGCGATGAAACAAGAATTATATTTCTTGCAGGTTCAAGATTCATCCCTATTAAATCCGGGACAGAAGTAAGCTCGTTACTCCATCCTTTTCCCAGAACCAGATCAACTACTGAACCCTTCTGTAAGGAATCGCCTTCAGGGATATTTTTCCCGTTATACAGTTGATCGATAACAACATCAATAGAGAGATCGGGTCTGTATATTAAAAGTCCGATTTCAAGTCCTGAACTCTCAATAAGTGATAATGCCTGTTTTTTTGGAAGATCAACAAGATTTGGCATTGCTACCATTTCAGGGTAAAAGGCATTGATTGTAAGAACAACATTTCTCCATTTCTTCACTTTGAATCCAGGTTTGGGATTCTGTTCAGCAATACACCCACGTGGAACAAGAGTTGTGTAAACTGAATCAATGACCTGATATCTCAGTCTGCTCTTTTTTGCCAGTTTGGCTGTCTGCTCCATTGTAAGCCCTAAAAAATCGGGAACAGGACGTGCCTGTCCATGCCTGGTATAGAAATTAAGATATATAAGCAACATTATTACTACTCCAACAGCAATAACAATCGCTAACCCAAGATTCTTAATAAATACTTTGCTTAGGATAAAATTTTTAAGACTCATATTGACAAATTGAACATTAGTTAAAACGCAAAGGTACTGATAAAATTATAATGAGATCACCATTCTTTAATGGGGTTATAGAGTGAATCTCTCTCTACCGGAATGAATCCGGCTTCGCGTATCAAATGACAAATCTCTTCTGTGGTCATTGCCGGTTTCTCTTCTTTTGAACCTGCCATCGAATAGATTCTGGTGGTATCATCTATTGTCCCATCCATATCATCGACACCGAAAGAGAGAGAAAGCTGGGCGATTTCTTTCCCGGTCATAGGCCAGTAAGCTTTGATATGGGGAAAGTTATCGAGATAAATTCTTGATACTGCATAGTTTCGGAGATCTTCTATAATATTCACTTCTCCCAGGTATGACATACTGTTGTTAGACTTCTTATATTTTAATGGGATAAAGGCATTGAATCCTCCTGTTTTGTCCTGGAGAGTGCGAAGTCTTTCCATGTGGTCGATGCGGTGATTATATGTTTCTATGTGGCCATAAAGCATTGTGGCATTCGATGGAATTCCAATCCTGTGTGCCGTCTCATGAATTGTCAGCCATAGTTCAGATGATGATTTTTCATCACAAATCATCTTCCTGAGTTCTTCATCGAATATTTCTGCACCACCTCCTGGTATTGAATCGAGGCCATAGCCCTTTAAAAGTTTTAATCCCTCTTCGATTGTGCACCCTGCACGGGTAATCATATAATCAAGTTCAATAGCTGAAAAAGCCTTTACATGCAGGTCGGGTCGGTGCTCTTTAATTCTTTTAATAAGTGGTCCCCAATAATGAAGATCGTTTGAAGGATGTACTCCTCCAACAATATGAACCTCAGTAACATTCTTATTATCAAAGCGTTTTACTATGTCAAGCATCTCTTCATGACTGTATTCCCAGCTTTCCGGATCTCCCTCAGGTTTATGATAAGAGCAGAATCTGCAATTATATATGCATTTATTTGTAGGTTCGATATGAAAGTTATGATTGAAATATGCAAAATTGCCGTTATACTTTCTTCTGACAATACCGGCAAGCAGACCCAGCAGAGCCAGGTCGGCTTTTTTATAAAGTAATAAACCATCTTCGGGGGCGATGCGGGTATTCCCTGCAATTTTATCAGCGATCAGCCTGAGGTCATTGTCGTTAATATGGTTTAAGAGGTCGTTCATATTATGATTTAATAAGGCCGGTAAAGTTAAGAATAATCTACATTCCTCATGAACTCACCCCCAACCCCCTCTCTAATACTTAGAGAGGGGGCGTAATGCATTCAATATGAGACAATTTTCCCCCTCTTTGCGAAGCAGAGAGGGGGATTAAGGGGGTGAGTTCTTGTGGGGGAATAAAACAAAAAAGGTGCCTTACAAAAGACACCTTTAAGAAGATATTGTAGAATGTGTATTATCCTTTTAATTTAAGCTCGGTGGAGACTGTAAGTTTTTTTCTTCCCTTTGCTCTGCGGGTAGCAAGAACCCTTCTTCCGTTGGGAGTTGACATCCTTTCCCTGAAACCATGCTTATTTGATCTCTTCCTTCTCGATGGCTGAAATGTCCTTTTCATCTTTTCAATTATATTTGTTGACTATACTGTTTTATTTAAGACTGCAAATGTAGTACTTTTTTGAAATATAAAAACCGGGACGATATTTTTTTTCAAAAAATCAAACAGGCAGATATACAATCCTTTTCGTTTCAAAAAAAGATTCAGCGAAAAAGTCTTTAATATTCCACACAATTGTTCTGTTTTGAAACTGAGCGAGCTCAAGCGAAAGATCACCACCTTTGAGGTATAAAATGCCATTCCTGATGTTGTTTTTCCCGAATTTGTCAATATTTTTTACAGTCAGGCTTACAAATTCAGGGAACCCGATAACTGCCCTGCTTATGACGAAATGGTATTTGCCTTTTTCATCTTCAACTCTTTTCCGGGACGGGAATACATTTACCAATCCAAGTTCATCAGCAACTGACGTAACCACTTTGATCTTTTTTTCAATTGAGTCGAGAAGGGTGAATTCCGAATCGGGGAACATAATAGACAGAGGTATTCCGGGGAATCCGCCTCCTGTACCGACATCAAGGATCCTTGTTCCGGGTGAAAAGGAGATGACTTTTGCTATAGCCATTGAATGAAGAACATGATGAACAAGAAAATTATCCATATCCTTACGGGATATCACATTGATCATTCTGTTCCATCTGTCGTAGATCTGCTTTAACTGCGACAGCTTCTCTTTCTGAATTTCGGACAATAAAGGAAAATAGCTAAAAATACTTTCTGACACTAACTGTTACCTGTTTTGATTAATATATTATATAGCAATGTTTTGGCCCGGTATAGTTGTGCTTTTACTGTACCGATTGGAAGGTTGAGCTCTGAAGAAATCTCTTCATAAGAGTACTCCTTATAATAACGCAATTCAATCAGCGATTTATATCTTGGTTTTAGCTGGCTAACGATATCTTTCAGGGCGGCTATTTTCTGGTGATTAATCAATGACTCTTCCGGATCCGGCATATCCGATTGGATATTTACAGTTGCATTGTCTAAATTATCCTGCAAATAATCAAAAGGATTGGGAGCGAGCTGTTTCTTCCTTATGAAGTCAATGCAGTTGTTTGTGGCGATTTTAAAAAGCCAGGTGCTGAATGCAAATTTCGGAGTGTACGAATCAAGACTTCGGAAAGCCTTTCCAAAAGCTTCAATAGTGAGGTCTTCGGCATCAGATGAGTTATTAACCATTTTGAGGAGCATAAAATAAATGGAATCCCGGTATCGGTTCATCAGGCTGGCAAAAGCTTTTTCATTACCTCTCCTGGCCTCTTGCACAAGTAACAAATCATTTTTAGCCTTGTCAGATAAACCGTGAATTATTTCCATCTGTTTTTATCGGGTCTGCTCCTGATGTTACTTAAGTATACGATGCTGTTTATCACAGGTGAAAAGATATCAAAAAAAAGCGAATATGTTATTAATCCTGGTTCATTCAAATTCTTCTGAACAAGTGCAAAAATAATAATTTGTATTAAAAGCCTTATTCCAAAAACAGCTAACACGTATGGCCAGAGAAATGTGAAGGATAGAAGAACAATGAATGCTGAATAAAAGAAGATTCTTGTTGCCGGTTCAGTAATTAAAAGTAGTTTATCCCTTAATTTATAATAAGGTACAGTTGTCAGATGTCTTTTCTTCTGTGTTATCCACTCTTTGATCCCGGAACATGGAATAGACCTTGTATGAGTGCCGTTTCTGAACTCGACACATGTATTTCTTCCGGAAGCGTTTGTGTTCACAAACAGATCATCATAGCCCGAAATAAGATGATTGTGAGCGCCATAACCATTGTTAGTGAAAAAAACCGAGCGCCGGTATGCCAGGTTGCGTCCAACTCCCATGTAAGGAATACCCCGGATAGCCATACCCAGATACTGCATTGCTATGGTCATGCTGTCGTAGCGGATATATCTGTTAAGCAACCCCTTCTCCTTCAGGTAACCACCATATCCGAGCACAAAAGAGATTTTGTCATCAAAATGTGAAGTCATCCTCTCGAGCCACTTATCCGACTCTGGCTGGCAATCAGCATTTGTAAAGAGCAGAATATCATTCTTTGCAGCTTTTATTCCAATAAATTGAGCAAACTTTTTGTTGTGAGTAAACTTGGGATCTTTATTGATGGTTGATATCTTAAGATGCGGATATTGCATCAGATATTTCCCAAGTACATCGTAGGAGTTGTCTTCAGAACAATCGTTTACAACAATAACTTCATAATCAGGATAATCCTGTTCCAGTACTGCTGGTAAAAAATTGCTGAGATTTTCTGCTTCGTTTCTGGCACAAATAATAATGGAAACCGGTTCTTTAATTGTTTTGATAACGGACGGTTTATACAAATAAACAGAAAGGTAATAGAAAAGGTAATAAAACACCTGAATGGTTGCGGCTAACGCAAAGACTGAGAAAATGGCTAATAGAAATACATTATCGTGGTCCACCATTTGACTTCCATATATATCAGCAATATTAATAAGATAATCGGAATGTCAAAAAATAAATTTCAATAATCATAGGTTATTATAACATGGAAAAATTATTGTTATTATATATGTTTGAATATTAATGTATTGAAGCTAATTATTCTGTTAATTTCCGGCAAAAGAAAAAATATTCAGGATAATTTTATAAGGCCGTGCGGATGAATTACCTTTGTGCTTCGAAAATAGAGATCTGATAATATGTTTAAAATTGAGAGCAGGGATAAGGAATCCAGGGCACGTACGGGTCTGCTGAAGACAGCTCATGGTGATATTCCTACTCCGATCTTTATGCCGGTTGGTACGGGTGGTGCCGTAAAAGGCATTCTGCAGCGTGATCTTTCAGAGGATATTAACGCAAAAATAATACTGGGAAATACATACCATCTTTATCTGCGGCCGGGAACTGAAATTCTTAAAGCAGCAGGCGGTCTTCACCAATTTATGTCGTGGGATCGTCCAATCCTCACAGATAGTGGAGGATACCAGGTATTCTCACTTACCGGGAACAGGAAACTTACTGACGAAGGAGCTATCTTTAAATCACATATTGATGGATCGAGACACGTTTTTACTCCTGAGAATACTATTGATATACAACGTATTATCGGAGCAGATATAATTATGGCCTTCGATGAGTGTGTTTCCTGGCCTTGCGATTACAACTATGCCAAAAAGTCTATCGCTCTCACCCATCATTGGCTCGACAGGGCAGTTGTAAGGTTTCGCGAAACGGATCCTGTATGGGGTAAGGAGCAGTTCCTATTCCCTATAGTACAGGGAGGGACATTTGATGATCTGAGAAAAATTTCAGCTGAAAAAATTGCTTCATCCGGACTGGCGGGAAATGCTATCGGTGGGTTGTCGGTCGGAGAACCGGCTGAAGAGATGTACAGGATTATTGAGATTGTTAACGAAATACTGCCTGACGATAAACCACGTTATCTGATGGGAGTAGGTACACCTGTTAATCTCCTCGAAGCTATTGAAAGGGGTATTGATATGTTCGATTGTGTTATGCCGACACGGAATGGGCGAAACGGAATGCTTTTTACAAATGAGGGAACAATAAATATCAGGAATAGAAAATGGATCGATGATTTCAATCCCATAGATCCCGAGGGTCCCTCGGCAGTAAGTCTTTACTATTCAAAAGCATATCTGAGGCATCTTATTATGTCTGGAGAAAATACAGGGGCTCAGATCGCAAGCATACATAACCTGTCATTTTATTTGAGATTGGTTAGCGAAGCAAGAAAAAAAATTGAAGAAGGTAATTTCAAAAAATGGAAAAACTCAATGATAAAAACACTTTCAGAGCGGCTGTAGCTTCTTTGAGGATCAAACTTATTGATGCATACATTATCAGGAAGTTTCTTGGTACTTTCTTTTTCTGTCTTGTCTTAATACTGACTCTGGCTGTTGTATTCGATTTCGCTGAAAAAATTGACAACTTTATGGAGAAGGAGGCTCCTGTGAGAGCTATCGTCTTTGACTATTATATGAATTTCATTCCTTATTTTGCCACACTGTTTGCCCCGCTGTTTGTCTTTATTTCCGTTATTTTCTTCACATCAAAAATGGCGGTAAATACTGAGATAATCGCAATCCTGAACAGTGGAATGAGCTTCAGAAGAATGATGTGGCCCTATTTTCTTTCAGCCCTGGTTATAGCGATATTCACCTTTGTCCTTACCAACTTTGTTATTCCTAAATCAAACCTTATAAGGATGGATTTTGAGGATAAGTATTACCGCAATTCAGCCAGGAAAGTACCTGTAGAAAATATCCACAGGCTGGAATTTAAGCAGGAATTTAAAAATGTCTTAGTCTATATGGGATCATTTAATCCTCTGAGCCAGAGAGGGCAGAATTTCACTATTGAAAAAATTGACAGTGGCAGACTTGTGTCTAAATTATCAGCTTCTTCAGTTATATATGATACTGCCTCACATAAGTGGACTGCCATTAATTATTATATCCGCGAAATAAAGGGCAATGATGAGGTAATCACCAAGGGCAGAGAGATTGATACAACACTTACCATCAATCCCAGTGATTTTTCACGAGACCCCGGATTTGTCGGGACAATGACTTATCGTGAACTGGAGGATTATATCGACCTGTTGCAACTCCAGGGATCGGATGAACTGAAACTTTTCCTCATTGAAAAACACAGACGGTTCGCTAATCCGTTTGCTGTATTTATTCTTACACTTATCGGAGTCTCGCTGTCGTCAAGAAAAATAAGAGGAGGTATCGGTATGAATATTGGAACCGGGCTAATACTTAGTTTCTCCTATATTCTGTTTTTGCAGTTTGCTTCACAATTCTCACTTAAAGGAAACCTTGATCCAATGCTTGCTATGTGGATCCCCAACATCATTTATTCAATAATTGCATTGGTGCTTTATAAAATGGCCCCGAAATAGTTTTTATAATTAAAATCGAATTCTATGCCAATTAACAAAAAGATACGTGAGTTACAGGAAAAGCGCGAGAAGATACATCTTGGCGGAGGAGAACAGGCTATCAAAAAACAGAAAGCTATGGGCAAGCGAACAGCCCGCGAGCGCATTATGGCTCTGCTCGATGAAAATTCCTTCAATGAATATGACCTTTTTGTTGAGCATGATGCCCGCGATTTTGATATGGATAAAAAATCTCTTCCCAGCGATGGCGTTATTATCGGTTCAGGGACTATCTATGGTGCTCCTGTTGCAATATTTGCTCAGGATTTTACTGTGGCGGGAGGATCACTGGGGTTGATGCATTCGAGGAAGATTACAAAGATAATGGATCATGCTCTGAAGATGAGAATGCCTCTGATTGGCATTAACGATTCAGGAGGCGCAAGGATACAGGAAGGCGTTAACTCACTTGCAGGCTATGGGGAGATATTTTTTCGAAACACTATATCAAGCGGTGTTATTCCCCAACTGTCAGTAATTCTTGGCCCATGTGCCGGAGGTGCAGTTTATTCACCTGCGCTGACCGACTTCGTTTTCGTTGTGGATAAAATCTCGAAAATGTTTATCACCGGACCGGAGGTGATAAAAACTGTTCTTGGGGAAGAGATATCAATGGAAGAGCTTGGAGGGGCACGGGTGCATAGCGAGGTAACCGGTAATGCCCATTTCTTTGCTATGAGTGAAGAGGAGTGTTTCGATCAGATCAAAAAACTCATCACTTTTATTCCCTGGAATAATGGGCAGAAAGCCAGAATGTTTGAGCCGGGCGAACCCAAACCTGAATATAATATTAATAAGATCGTTCCGGAAGATCCTACTCTCCCTTATGATGTTAAAGATGTGATCAGGGCAATTGTGGATAATTCGGATTTTTTTGAGATAATGGAACTTTATGCAAAAAACATAGTGATAGGTTTCGGCCGCATGGGAGGACGTACAACGGGATTTGTAGCTAACCAGCCTCTCGAGATGGCGGGTGTTCTGGATGTTGACTCTTCTGATAAAGCAGCAAGGTTTATTCGTTATTGTGATGCCTTTAACATTCCTATTATCACTCTTGTTGATGTTCCGGGTTATCTGCCCGGTGTAGATCAGGAACATGCCGGTGTTATAAGGCATGGAGCAAAAGTTCTTTATGCCTACAGCGAAGCAACAGTGCCCAAACTGACAGTTATTCTCAGAAAAGCTTACGGAGGTGGATATATAGCAATGAGTTCACGACATCTCCGTGCTGATTTTGTGTTTGCCTGGCCTTCTGCAGAGATTGCAGTTATGGGTCCAGAAGGAGCAGCAAATATCATCTTCAGAAAAGAGATCATGTCTTCCGATGACCCGGATAGAATGAGAAAACAAAAGGTTGAAGAATACAAAACTAAGTTTGCTAACCCCTATGTTGCTGCTTCCCGGGGATATGTTGATGCAGTAATTGAACCATCAGAAACCAGAAAATTCCTGATGCATTCTATTGAGGTGTCTGAAAATAAGGATGTTTCAATGCCGCAAAAGAAACACGGCCTTCCACCTTTTTAATTGGCAGCATCTTAATAATTTAATGGAACAATTATGAATAATAAAGATACACTCGGATTCCTGAATATCGACGCCAGTTTATATAAGACAAGGATAAGCAATAAATTTAAAAACAGGAAGCCTTATCAACCCGCAGACCCCAGGATTATTTTAAGTTTTATTCCCGGTACTGTCCTCGGCATCATGATAAAGAAAGGACAGGATGTTAAAAAGGGCGATGACCTGATGATACTCGATGCCATGAAGATGCAGAATAAGTTGAAATGCAATATGAATGGCAAAGTAAAAACAATAGCAGTAAAGAAGGGAGATAAAGTTTCAAAAGGGACTGTGCTGCTGGAACTGGAGTGAAAAGTCACATCACTCCCTCATAAATCAAAAAATCTTTAAGTGTATCCGGTACACTTGATTTCTTAGGAAATATCCCATATACACTCGATCCGCTTCCGGACATTGAACTAAAGAGTGCACCGGAACTGTACAATTCATTTTTAATTTCGCCTATCAGGGGAAATTTTTTAAAAGCATAATCTTCAAAATCGTTTATCATCAGCTCTTTCCATTCAGTTATTGGACGATCAATCAACTGAAGAAGGCTGGTTGAGGGATGTTCAGGCCGGCAATTCTGATAAGCCTCCCTTGTATTTATCTCAATGCCAGGGTTGAGCAGAAGGATATAATAACCGGTCAGAACTGGCCTGATGGGTTTTAATATTTCACCTCTGCCTGAAGCAAAAACAGGAATGGCATCAATGAAAAACGGACAATCACTTCCCAGTTCCAGAGCCGTAGCTTTCAGATTCTGTTCATCAATTAAAAGCCCGAAATACCTGTTTATAGCTTTTAATAGATATGCTGCATCTGAGGATCCTCCTCCTAATCCGGCACCTATCGGGATGACTTTATGAAGATGAATTTTTAACAGAGGAAATGAATATTTTTCACGTAATTTTCTAACAGTTTTTAAAACGAGATTGTCTTCCGGATCGCTTCCGGTATTGATTCCGGTAACTATAAGATTATCTTTTTTAAGAGGTTCAGATAATACTACAAACTCAAGAGCATCACTCAGCCTGACTGGATAAAAAAGAGTTTCAATGTCATGATAGCCATCAGGACGCTTCCCTGTTATTCGCAACCCCAGGTTTATTTTAGCTTTTGGGAAAACGATCATCTTCCTCTATTTGATGTAAAAATACCACATGGTTTTGAATTTGTCGTCATTGATCCGTTTATTAGCTTTTCAACAAGTTTTTAACATCTGTTTGTTTGTAACAATAACTTCACTTTTTAAGTTATTAAGTATGGTTATTCATACCTTTGAAAATACCCGGGTATAAAATTTTTATATCCTCTAAGTATCAATAAATCAATAATATAATATTAATGGCAAAACAAAGAAATAGCCCAAGGCCCACTATTATAACTCTGCCTGATTTTGGTAAGGTACCACCACAGGCAAACGATATGGAAGAGGCTGTTCTCGGTGCAGTTATGCTTGAAAAGGAAGCAGTAATAACCATTCTTGATATTCTTAAACCAGAGAGTTTTTACAGAGAGGCACACCAGAAGATATTTAAAGCTATCTCAGACCTTTCAACCAGGGAGTATCCGGTAGACCTGTACACAGTTACTGAAGAACTTCGGGCACATCATGAATTGGACAGTGTTGGCGGCCCGGTTTATCTTACCCAGCTGACTTCTAAGGTTGTTTCAGCAGCAAATGTCGACTATCATGCAAGGATAGTGGCACAGAAGTATATCCAACGCGAACTTATCAGAGTATCAACCGAAATACAGACCAGGTCTTTTGACGACACATATGATGTAACTGAGCTTCTTGATTATTCAGAAAATGCTCTTTTCCAGATAGCTGAAGGAAACATCAAGAGAGAAGTTGCCCCTATCAACGTGGTTATTAAGGAAGCAATAAGGGAAATCGAGGAAGCAGGGAAAAGAGAAGATGCACTGGTAGGAACACCTTCGGGTTTCACAAAACTTGACAGGCTTACCTCCGGCTGGCAGAAATCAGAACTGATTATAATTGCTGCACGTCCTTCTGTGGGAAAAACAGCATTTGCTCTTTCAATGGCAAGGAACATGGCTATTGATCACGGAAAAAATGTGGCCATATTCTCTTGCGAGATGTCTTCTATTCAGCTTGTGAACAGATTAATAATAGCTGAAACCGACATTCCCGGAGATAAGATCAAAAACGGACGCCTCTCAGAAGAGGAGTGGAAGCAACTTGATACCAGGATTAAAAAGCTGGTGCTGGCCCCAATATTTATTGATGATACTCCGGCAATTTCAATATTTGAACTCAGGGCAAAATGCCGGCGTCTGAAGGCTCAGCATAAACTCGATATAGTCATTGTTGACTATCTTCAACTTATGTCTGGTCCGGAAAATGCCGGCAGCCGCGAACAGGAGGTCAGTAATATTTCACGATCACTTAAGAGTATTGCCAAGGAGCTTAATGTACCAATACTTGCTCTTTCCCAGCTTAACCGATCGGTTGAAATGAGAGGTGGTACCAAACGGCCGCTTCTTTCCGACCTTCGTGAATCAGGAGCAATAGAGCAGGATGCCGATATGGTAGTGTTTATTCACCGACAGGATAAATTCGGGATCCCAACCTTCGAAGATGGTTCCTCTACCAAAGGGATAGCTGAGATTATCCTTGCAAAAAACCGTAACGGTCCTGTAGATGATGTAAGACTGAGATTCCGTGAAGAAAAAGCTCAGTTTGTGGATATTGATGATTTTGATATGGATAGCAATCCTGATTTCAGAGATGGTTCCCAGAGTATCACCCTTGGTTCTAAAATGAATCATGATAACCTCAGGAAACTGGGCGGCGGATTCGATAAAGAGTCCGATATTCATGATGAGCCTCCCTTTGCATGATAAAATCAGTTAAACCTGAGTACAAGCTTGGCTCCAACGCTCTTGTACTTTATATCCTCAAACCCCACATAGACTCCTATCTCTCCCAGGAGAAAAATTTCACTGATGCTATACCCTATTTCAGTGTAGTTTTTGTGGTAGCGTGAACCCAGATATGAAAGACTTATATTTTCACGCATCAGGGTGTTGCTTAATCCGGGAAGAAGTTTTATAAGTAAATAAGGGGTAGTATATTTCAGATGGACTTCACCAAAAATTTCGGGTGTGCTAAGGGAATAATATGCGGGTATCATGAACGCATCCTGGTAGTTATCAAGAAGAAACGGTAATGGTTGAGAGTTGAAATGGAAGAAGTCATAGAATGTTAAACTTCTGTTATCAAGAAACCCCCCTGCCCTGACTCTCCATCTGAAATCGCTGAATGCTCCTATACTCTTGCTTTTGAATGCTTCAGCCTTCAGCATGTCGTAATGTTTAAACCTGTCTGTCATTTCACTGAACTCATTAATTCCATGTTGCCAGGTCAGATTGAAAGTCGGCCAGTCAGATCCCCTCGGGATCTTGTTTCCCTTATTTATCCTGTACTTCTGGAAAGGAGTATATGTGACTTTTGTCACAAAGTCAGCATGTCTCTGATCGCGTAGTACATTAATCGGATTGGAACCTGGAGCCAGATAATTGTTGACAGGGATATTATCAGAATATACTTTCGAAGACTTAATAAACGAAAAATCTGTTGTATTTTCAAGTACTCTCCGGTCTTCATAACTGGCGCTTAATTCCAGAGTCAATCCATTTACGATCTCACTTGTGTAACCAAAAGTCAGGTATTTTGATTCATAAAGTTTCAGGTAGTTTTTCTTCAGAAACAGGGTAGCCATAGAATTCAATAATGTATTGATACTTCCTCCGTTGCTTATGTCTTTGCTTGTAATTCCTGTCCTTATGAATAATTGCATCTGCTTCAGCCCATTAAATTTGTAATTTGCATTGACCCTCCACATTAATTGTTCTCTGCTGAACGCATATCGGATATCTGGAAAAATTGAGAGGGACTTACTGTTTTTCCATGATTTTGAAAAGCGGAAATCTAATCCGTAAATAAAACCATCGACTGTATTAAAACTGAGGTTTTTCAGATGAATCAAACCACCATATGTAAAACTAAAACCGGTTGTGTCGGACCAGGTATGCCCGAATCCGATCTGCTGAACTGTTTTTGAGAATTTATTCTTCTCCTTTTTACCTGATGCTGCGGTCGTATCGCTTTTCATTTCCCTGAGGGTTTGAGCCGTTTTTGTGCTGTCACTTATTTTTAGGCTACGTTTCTCGATGTCAGACAGAGGGATAGGTCGTATCTCAGCCCAATAGGCGCTGTCTTTTTTTGTAGCATCTTTTTCAATTATATGGGTTGTGTTATCTTTTATTTCAAGGTTCTTTTTGCTGCTGTCGGGGACACTATTTTTTGATTCTTTTTCCATCAGCCTGGCAAGCTTTATCATATCGCGGTTCGATAATTCATCCTTTTCAAGAATTTTATCAATCTGCTGTTTTGTTTTTGTAACAACAGTATCAGGCTTATTTGCCGAAGCAACAGGTTTGCCTGTATAATCAGTAGAAATGGTTTTTGGTTTCTGAAGGGCAAGATTCGGTTTAACTTCAATATATTTTACAGAACCTCCATAACCCGCATCAGCCTTAAATCCCATAATTCCGATATTGATCTCAAATTTATGACTTACCGGCATCCATATTTCATCCTGAACCGGAATATACAATTGTTGGATTTTTACCTTTCCAACCAGGTTCTCATTCGTCAGATCAACACTATGCAAGCACCATAGATCCTCAATAATATAGATTGTACCCTCAAAAGTTTGCTGGCTTTTACGTTTAGGAATGACCTCAATTTTGTTGATTGTAAAATTCCCCTGCAGCGATGCTCCAAGATATTTGAATTTGTAATATGAAAATGCTTGAGGTGAAAGTGGTGATATTGCCATCCCAGCAAGAACAGGCTGGTAGAAACTTGCCTCTATGAAATCCATGGGAGATATCTCATTACCCTGTTCAGGGAAAGTGCTGTTGTATGATATAACTTTCTGAAAATATTTGTCAGGAGCCGTAAATTCCATTTCGTTAAAAGATTCCATAAGAAAAGATTCGCCTTCTTTTATAATCCGTTCTGCGCTTTCAGGTTTTCCACCACCTGAAACTCTTGTAGAGTTTCCATTGGATTCAATTTTCATCGATTTCTGTAATAGCTTTGGAATCCGGTTTATCACAAGGTTCCCTTTGAGGTACACTTCTGCTTTATAATAGCTCACATTATTAAGATAATAAGGAGCCATACCGATAACTTTCCGCATGATAATATATGCAGGGTCTTCACCCGAAGCAGTAATTATAACTTCAGGTATCGCAAAATACTGAACTGGCAGGTTAACATCTTTTATTATTGTTTTGTCGGATAGTGTAATGTTAACAAATACAGGCTCAAAGCCAAGACTCTGGTAAATGACAGTGTATTTACCGGCGGGAAGCCGGATTTCATAATCTCCTTTTGTATTGGAGGTAGTTCCCTGTTTAAGTTCCTGAATGTAAACTGTTGA
Organism: Bacteroidia bacterium; assembly: GCA_026391475.1. GTDB lineage: Bacteria > Bacteroidota > Bacteroidia > Bacteroidales > VadinHA17 > LD21. The sequence goes on from JAPLED010000113.1 coordinate 17,291, forward strand.
ATACTGAATGGGATCACCTGATTGGTTTGTGATCTTTCCTTTAAGTATCTGAGCTGTTGAAATGAAGGATGTTGCTATAATGATCAGAAATATCGTGATAAAATGTCTCATATAAACTCTTTATTTACAGGATAACGATTAAAGTGAGATAAAGTTACATTTTATGTTAGCACGATTCAGGCTTTATTCCCAGCCACAACTATCACTATCTCTCCTTTTGGCGGTTTATTTGTATAATGCTCTGAAAGAAACGATAAAGTCCCCCGGATATTCTCCTCAAACAACTTACTTATCTCCCTCGAAACACAGGCTTCACGATCGGGACCAAAATGGATGGCTAATTCATCAAGTGTTTTTACAAGACGGTAGGGTGATTCATAAAAAACCATAGTTCTTGTTTCATCAGTTAATCCTGTCATTCTCTTCTTTCTTCCTTTTTTGGGAGGGAGGAACCCCTCAAAACAAAACCTGTCACAGGGAAGCCCGGAATTTACCAGTGCCGGTATCAGTGCAGTTGGTCCGGGAAGGGTCTCAACCGGGATATCTTTTTCAACGCATGTTCTTACCAGTAAAAATCCCGGATCGGAGATGCCCGGGGTGCCGGCATCGGAGATAAGTGCAATAGTCTGTCCTGATAAAATCTTTGAACAGACCGATTCAACACTTTTATGTTCATTAAACATGTGATGTGACTGAAGAGGGGTTTTAATATTATAATGATTTAGTAATTTCTTCGCCTGGCGCGTATCTTCGGCAAGGATAAGTTCCACACTACTGAGAATCTCTAAAGCCCTGAAGGTAATATCCTTGAGATTACCGATAGGAGTAGGAACCAGAAAGAGTTTACTCATTTGAAGGAAGCTTGCGTTTTACCAGGTCGAGTAGCTGCTTAACCGCCTCATTTTCATTGCTATCGCCAGTATAGCTCATAATAACAGCCCTGGCATCTTTAAGACTTTCAGCATGGTCTAAGCGTGATATTGCCTGGATGTATGCATCTTTATTACCATCGAAAATCTCCCTTATGAACTGGAATTTGTCATTCACACCTATAGCTTCCGATAGATTAGTTAATGGCTTTGTCTTCAGGATATCCGATATATCATCATCGCTCTTCATGCTTCCTAACTGTTCATTGAACCTGTTCGACAGATGACTGAATTTATCAGCAATTATTGCGGATTCTGATGCTTTCTTCGGGGCTTTTTTCGATTCCTCCTTTTTTTCAACCGGTGGAGGAGTGATTAAAACAGGCATATTGTCTTTCAGACTTTTGAGAAGAGCAATAACCTCTCCGGCACTCTTGCATTTTGACTTTGCAAGCTCAATCTGCAGTACCGGAACTCCGGAGTATTTTTTCAGATCATCAATAATTTCGCGCGCTTCATCGAGATCTTTAATAATTAAATCAATGGTTGCATTGAAATCCATACATTTTGATGTTAATTTAACAAACCATTTTCCTTATTTTGCAAAAGTAACGATTATTCCACAAGTCATCACGGAATAAAACTACAATTTGCGCTATAACAACAGACATTGATTGCAGTATGGACTTTCTTGAAAATTCAACAAGGGCGACCGGTAAGCGGGGATCAATTGAGGTCATAACCGGTTCTATGTTTTCAGGAAAAACGGAAGAGTTGATCAGAAGGCTCAGGAGAGCTCAGTTTGCAGGATTAAAGGTTGAAATTTTCAAACCTTCGCTGGATAAGCGATATTCTGAAACCAGGGTCGTTTCACACGACGACAAATCAATTATTTCAACTCCTGTCGATAATCCTTCAGCGATATTATTGCTGGCCGGGGATGTAGATGTTGCAGGCATTGATGAAGCACAGTTTTTTGACAGCTCTATTGTTGAAGTTTGTAATAAGCTTGCCGATGACGGTATAAGGGTCCTGATAGCCGGCCTCGATATGGATTTCATGGGTAAGCCTTTTGGCCCGATGCCTGCGCTCCTTGCTATTGCTGAATATGTTACAAAGGTTCACGCAATATGTATGCGGTGCGGCAACCTGGCTCAGTATTCATTCAGAAAATCGGAAGAAGCACAGATTGTTCTTCTGGGTGAAAAAAATCTTTATGAGCCTCTTTGCAGGAATTGCTATAATGCATCTTTAAATAAGTGACAGGTGAAGATTGTCTCATCAGATATTGCTGAAATCATAAACGGTAAACTGATCGGTCCATCAGACCTTCTGGTTACTGAAATTGTTACCGACAGCCGTCAGTTAAGTTATACGGAAGGACTCGTTTTTATTGCCATAAGCGGGAAAAATCACGATGGTCATCAGTTTATTAAAAATCTTTATCAGACAGGGATCAGGATCTTCGTGGTTGAAAGGCTTCCTGACGAACCGGAAAGATACTCCGATGCAGCTTTTATAATAACTAAAAACACGGTTGAGGCTCTTCAGCATCTGGCTTCTTATAAGCGAAAAGCCTTCAAATCGTCTGTAATAGCTGTCACCGGAAGTGCGGGAAAAACTGTTGTTAAGGAATGGCTCGCAGATATACTTGGCCTGACTACATCTGTTATCAGAAGCCCGAAAAGTTACAACTCTCAGATAGGAGTGCCTCTTTCTGTCTGGAAACTGGATGAGAAATATAAGCTTGGGATATTTGAAGCAGGCATCTCATTACCCGGTGAGATGGATAAGCTGCAGAAAATTATTGATCCGGATATTGGTGTTATTACGAATATTGGGGATGCCCACCGGGAGAATTTTCCTGATAATGAGACAAAGGCAGCAGAAAAGCTCAAGCTTTTTATAAATGCATCTTTAATAGTATATTGCAGCGATCATAAGCTTGTTCAGCAGCTGATTCTGAATAACAAAAACTTCAAATTGAAAAAGCTGATAGACTGGTCGTTCGAAAATGCCGGAGCTAAGATTCTTGTTAAAAAGAGCTCTTTACCCGGAGGCCATACCGGAATTCAAATGAGCTTTAACGGGAAAACAAATGGTTTCGAAATTCCTTTCAGCGACAGAGCTTCGGTTGAGAATGCTGTTACCGTGGCTGCTGTTTGCCTGGCAATGGGAACAGCAGCAGATATTGTCGGAAGAGGGCTCGCCGGACTTGTCTCGGTGGCAATGAGAATGGAGATGAAGAGTGGCATTAACAATTGTCAGCTTATTGAGGATTACTATAACTCAGATCCAGGGTCGCTGGGAATGGCCATTGAATACCTGAAGCAGCAAAACAGCAGGAAAGCTACTTTAATCCTTTCCGATTTTGTCCAGAGTGGAAGAGATGAAGAGGAGCTGTATGGTGAAGTCGCGGGATTGGTGCAGAAAACAGGTATCGATAAATTTATTGGAATAGGGGAAGCTCTTATCAGAAACAGTTCATTATTTGAAAACAGTGCGCGATTTTTCTATTCAACCGATGAGTTTGTCCGTTGTTTTAACGGGAGTGACTTCAAAAATGAGATAATTCTTTTGAAAGGGGCAAGGATCTACGAGTTTGAGAAAATAGGTAAACTGCTTGAACAGCAGATTCATCAGACTGTCCTTGAGATTAATCTGGATGCTATTTCCCACAATCTGAATGAGTTCCGCAGACATCTGAATCCCGGGACACGGATAATGGCAATGGTTAAGGCATTTGCTTATGGGGCAGGGCCGGCGGAGATCGCAGCGTTACTTGAGTACCACCGGGTCAGTTATCTTGCCGTTGCCTATGCGGATGAGGGTGTTGAATTGAGAACTGCAGGTGTGACTCTGCCAATAATGGTTATGAATCCGGATCCTTCCGCATCGGAATTAATAATAAAATATAATCTTGAACCTGAAATATTTAGTTTTTCGTCATTTGAAAAATTTACCGAAGTTGCCTCAAAACATGGTCTGATTAACTATCCTGTTCATATTAAGATTGATACAGGCATGCACAGGCTTGGTTTCATGCCTGAGGATGTCGGATCACTGTGCGAAAGAATCAAAACCACAGAGTGCATCAAAATTATTTCAGTCTTCTCACATCTGGCAGCCAGTGAGGATCCGGCACTGGATCATTTTAGTCACCGGCAGGTAGCGGTTTTTCTTGAAGGAGTTACTCAGATTTATGAAGCAACAGGATATCCTTTTCTCCGTCATATCCTTAATTCTTCGGGCATTACACGTTTTCCTCAATATCAATTTGAAATGGTACGGCCAGGTATTGGTATGTACGGTGTCGGCCATTTTGACGGTCTGAAACTGAGAACAGCGGGGCGCTTTAAAACCAGGATATCACAGGTTAAGAGAATATTGGCTGGCGAGCCTATAGGATATGGCTGTGCTGATGTGTCAGACTATGAAAGAATTATTGCAATATTACCAGTTGGTTACGCTGACGGTCTGAACAGGAAACTGGGGAACAGAAACGGGAACCTGTATATTAAAGGTGTAAGGGTGCCTCTGCTAGGAAATATATGTATGGATATGTGTATGGCAGATATTACAGGAATAAACGCAAATACCGGTGATGAAGCTGAGATTTTCGGTGAAAACATTACAATCGATGAAATAGCGATAAAATGTCAGACTATTCCATATGAGATACTTACCTCAATTCCCGGGCGGGTGAAAAGAGTCTTTTTCAGGGAATAATCAGCCAAGTTCGCAAATGTGTTCAAGGTTGATGTTGTCAAGGATACTGATCTTTCTTCCTTCAATTCCAATAATACCTTCAGTAGCCAGATTGGAAAGTGTGCGGATGGCATTGGAGGTTGTCATGTTAGAAAGGTTGGCAATATCCTCTCTTGACAGGGAAACAAGGATGGTTTTGCCATCAGCTTCATAACCATACGTATCGCGCAGTACCAGCAATGATTCGGCCAGTCGTCCTCTGATATGTTTCTGAGTAAGTGATACAGTTCTGTTGTTCGATACCCCAAGTTCTTCAGCTATTACCTTAATAAACTTCAGAGCAAGGTCGGCGTTTTTCTTCAGGATCTTAACAAGGAAGTTCTTTTCCAGAACGCAGATTACGGAATCTTCAATGGCTGCTGCAGAAACTGACCAGGTGTTATCAGAAAACAGTACCCTGTAACCAATATATCCCTGTTGTCTCACCATCTTCAGTATCTGCTCTCTTCCACCAACTCCCTCTTTGAAAACCTTCACTTTTCCAGAAGCCAGGCAGATCAAGCCGTGGGATTTTTCACCTTCTTTAAACAGAAGTTCACCTTTCTTAATAATTGCCAGGGTATGATGCTGTGCAATCATCTCTTTATCTTTCTGATTTAATCCTTTAAAAATGGAAGAAGTTCCTTCGAGACATATTTCAATATACGGATTTAAATACTGCATGATTTGATTATGTTAAATAGCATACCAAAGGTAATAAAAGAAATGAATAAAATTTAAATTAACAATTTTTAACATATTCAATTACAGATAGTTGTAAAGATCACAGAGACAGGTTTAATACCGTGCCACAAGAGGCATTCTTCTTCCTGCTCCAAAAGCCTTTGACGAAATTCTTAATACCGGAGGGGCCTGGTATCTTTTGTATTCGTTGAAGTCGATCATTCTGATAACTTTAAACACTGTATCCATATCTGATCCTTCGCTTACTATTCGTCCGGCGGGTTTTTGTAATTCAATATACTGGTATAAAATTGAATCCAGGATATTGTAATCGGGAAGTGAATCTGTATCATGCTGGTCAGGTCTTAATTCAGCTGACGGAAATTTCTTAATTGTGTTTTCAGGAATGATCTCTCCATTCCGGTTAATATAATCTGCAAGCCGGTAAACATCAGTTTTATAAACATCTCCAATAACAGATAAGCCTCCGGCCATATCTCCATAAAGGGTGCCATACCCGACAGCAGCTTCGCTCTTGTTCGATGTATTCAATAAAATGCATCCGTACTTGTTCGAAACAGCCATAAGCAGAGTGGCTCTGATGCGGGCCTGGATGTTTTCTTCAGTTACATCTTTGTTTTTTCCTTCGAACAGAGGTGCAAGTTCTTCCTCAAAAGCGGTGAAGGGTCTTTCAATATTTATTATATCATAATGAACATTCAGTGTATTGGCAAGAGTCACAGCATCTTTAACAGAATGGTCTGAAGAATAACGGGAGGGCATCAGCAATGCTCTGACATTTTCATTCCCCAGGGCTTCAACAGCCAGGCAGAGGCAGATGGCTGAATCGATTCCCCCCGAAAGCCCGATAATGCAGCTTTTGAAACTTGTCTTTGCAAAATAGTCGCGTATACCTGTCACAAGAGCCTTATGCATAAGAGGTATTATCCCTGGTCTGGTTTCTTTCCGGGAAGCAGAACCCGAATTAATATCATCGAAAGAGTAAGTCTCAACAGCTTCCTCAAAAAACGGCAGTTGATTAAATATCTCACCTTTTTTGTTCACAATTATTGAAGCACCATCAAAAATAAGCTCTGTATTTGCACCTGTCTGGTTAACTGATATAACAGGTATATTGTATTTTATAGCTTTAGCTCTGAAGATGTTTTCTTTTGCTTCGATTTTTGAATATGAAAATGGTGAAGCGGAGATATTGATTATAACATCAGGGTTTTGTCTGGCAAGCTCTTCCATTGGAGAGACTGTGTACAATCTTGTCTTTTCAAATTCGTTGTCGAATGGCTGTTCGTCCCAGAGATCTTCACAAATGGTGATGGCAAGCCTCAAACCTCTGAATGAAAATACTGAGAACCGGTTCTCAGGTTCAAAATACCTGTATTCATCGAAAATATCATAAGTTGGAAGCAGTGCTTTATTAGCAGAAAAGATAACTTTCCCCTCCAACAGAAGCAGAGCTGAATTAAAAAGTTTCTTGCCTTCCGGTTTCCTGTTCAGGGTGGGAGAGCCAACTATAGCAGCTATGCCGGTGCATTCATTTGCTATCTCATTAACTATAAGGTTACATTTTTTAATAAAGTCAAGCCGATCAAGCAGATCAAGAGGAGGATATCCGGGGATACACAGTTCAGAAAAAACGATCAGATCGGACCCCTCTGTTTTTGCTTTTCTTATTGCATTACAGATAAGGTCCTTATTCCTTTCAAAGTTACCAATATGATAATTCAGTTGTGCAATGGTGATTTTCATCAACATCCGGTTAAAAGTTAACGCCAATCCTGAAGCTCAGTATTTTATGTGACACTTTATCGACAGGCTGATCTCCATTGTCCTTTGTTATATCAAGAAAATTATTATCGAAATTCAAGCCTAATACCATTGCAGTTGTCCCTCCCAGTGAGTATTCAATTCCTGCGGTTATGTGATAGGAAAGGTTGAACATCCTTAATTCATTCATAGCCTTTTCATCTTTAATATAAAGAGATGGAATATCTGTTTTACCTCCGATAACTACTTTTGGGTCTAACCCTAAATCAGTAAAGAAAGTGAGATATCCAATCTGGTTCGTCTGAAGCTTCAGTCCCAGTGGAATTGAAAGATATTGAATCTTATAGACAATTGCCTCGTTAGGTAACACTGTTGTAAGTTTTAATATTTTTTTTAAACTCGTAAACTCCATTACAGTCGTATCTTGACTAACGAGTCTTCCTCCTGCATTAAGGAGACTTATCCCGGTCGAAAAAGAATAGTTTGGGTTGAAGTACTTGTTAAATGTCAACCCAAAATTGAAGCCTGGTCTTGCCCCGTCATTTATAACCTCCTTAATATCGGAAGAAAACCAGCTGATAACAGGATCAGCATGAATTCCGAAACCTATTTTCTGTTGGGCTTGAATCATGGTGTGGGTTGAAATAGATAAAAACAAAAATAACAAAATTGTTAAAGTTCTGTTATTAAGATGTTTAGACATATTCAAAATATATTCAATCATTATTAACTATTCTAATGTAAAAATAACAAATAATAAGAGAAGTTATGGTGTCGTTTATAATTGTTGCCTTATAATCGAAAAAGTGTTTATTTTTGACTGCCTAAAAAAGAGAGCATTATGAGAATCGGATATATCACATTTTTCTTTTTATTATTGATCGCTCCGGCGATGACTTCGTGTAAGAAAAATCATTATAAAGTCAATACGTCCTCCATCAATGTTAAAATTGAGATAAAGAGGCTTGAGAAGGATCTTTTCACATTAAATCCTAATGAAATTGCAATGAAGGTCCCCTCTCTCAAACAAAAGTACAACGGGTTTCTGCAATTATTCAGCTATGTGATTAATACCGGCGATATAAATGATACATCTTTTGGTGATTTTCTTATCAGATTTTGCACTGATAAACAGAATAATGATGTCTATTCTCTTACAATGAAGCTTTATCCTGATGTTAAGGCAATAGAAGATGAGCTTCAGGAGGCTTTTCGCCATTATATTTATTATTTCCCGGGAAGAAATATACCTGGTGTATTTACTTGTATCACAGGATTTAATAACAGTATTATCATAGGAGATTCTGTACTTGGAATAGGATTGGACAGGTATCTCGGTGCTGACTGTGTGTATTATCCGAGGCTTGAAATATACAAATATATGGCGATCAGGATGACCCCTGAGAATATTGTTCCTGATTGTATGTATGTATGGGGCGCTTCGGAATGGGAGTTTTCAACACTTAAATACCCGACTGATAATGTTATAACTGAGATGATCCACAATGGCAAACTTAAATATTTTGAAAAATGTATGTTGCCTGGGACTGCTGATGAGATAATCTTTGGCTTTACACCAGACCAGATGAAATTCTGCAAAAACAATGAAAGTCAGATGTGGCAATATCTTATCGAAAACGATCTGTTATTTAACAGCGATCAGTTCACAATACGTAAACTCATTGGAGAAGCTCCGTTTACAAGCTATTTCACCAATGAATCGCCGGGACGAGCAGCTATATGGCTGGGTTTCAGTATAGTTGAATCATACATGATGAGAAACCCGGGAATAAGTATTGAAGAGATGATGAAGGATTTTGATGTGCAGGGTATTCTTGAGAAGGCAAAATATAGTCCGCAATAAAAAAGGCTGTATCTTCCGGTACAGCCTTCAATTTCTTAAATCGGAATACTATGCAGGATGAATTGCCTCAACCGGGCAAATATCAGCACAGGCACCGCAGTCAGTGCATACATCCGGATCAATTTTATAGATGTCGCCCTCTGATATTGCTTCAACAGGACATTCATCGATACATGTTCCGCAAGCAGTACAATCATCATTAATTTTGTAAGCCATTTTGATTATTTTTTTGATTGGTTAATTACAATAAGTGCGCAAAAGTACTTTAAATTTTTAAATTGGGAAAGAAACATGACAAATATATCGAGATAGTGTTCCTTATTACCTGTTAAAAATCGAGGCTGAATGACAGATAGAATATTTTTGGTAAAAGGTAGTGGTTCTCGATCCCCCAGGCCCAGTCAGCCCTTACGAAATAACCAAATATCTGGGCTCTCGCTCCTGCGCCAAATCCTGCAACAATGGGTTCCCTGTTCGAATCGAGGGTAACAGTTACCGGACCGGTTGTAATTTTTTCAGTATCGTAACCATTGTCGCCCGACCATGGAGATTTTCCCGACCATGCTGTTCCCACATCACCGAATCCTACAACCTGGAGGCTGTTGAGGAAATTGGACCTCAGCGGATGACCGGCAAAATATCTGATTACAGGCCATCTTAATTCACTGTTTATGAGAGCAAAATTATTTCCGTTCCTCACATTCTGCGTGAACCCTCTCATATTAGTTGCAAGAGCCTGGAAACCATAGTTTACATTTGGAGTAACAGGTATTGAATTATCGAACATCGGGTATTTATTAAACAAATAGCCCATCCAGTTATCAACACCGCCAAGGTAATAGATCAGTTTGGTGGGGCCAAAAGAAGTACTGGCAGCAAATCTGTTTGCCCATATCAGTTCTCTGTGTATCCGTGTGTATTTTCGGAAATCAACCCCAAGAACGATCATGTTGGACTTCTTATAGGTCAGCTCTTTATAATACTCCCCAAAAATTTTAAATCTGGTTCCGAAGTAGATATTGATACTCCTTTTGCGGGTATTGTCATAAATCAATTCACCTTTAAGGCTGGCCCATTGCCGTGACAGATTTTTTTTATTTAGTGTATTCGTGAAATAATCAGTAAGATAAACTTGCTGGTCGGTTCTGTACGAGAGTGTCCCTCTGAGTGCGAGGACAGGGGTAAAAGGTTTGGAGTAGGTAAGATATAAGTTGTGAGTATGAGCTTTGAGAATGGTGTCCCCTGAATAGATGAAGTATGTTTGTCTATGGAAAATGATCTGCTTGTCGAAGGTTCCTTTAAGATTCTCAACACTAAGCAAGTATTCGTTACTGTCGAAATTTCCGGAAAATCTGAAGCCTCCGGTAATCCGGTAGTTCTCAAACATATCGACGGTACCGAATCTTGTAATGACATTTACACCGGGATTAAAATAGGGTGCTCCTCCGCTATATACCTGGTAGGAATTATTGAGGAAACTGAAGTCCACCTGGTTGGCGATATAATTATTATAAAAGGATGTTTCATAGATCCTGATCAGAGGAAGCTCTATCTGTCCTGTATCAAGGTCGATATCCATATATTTCTTCCGCCATAATTGGTCGTAGTAGTTTTGCTTTTCCTTCTCAAAGATGTAATGATTTATGTCAATAGGTTCGTTCTTAATGTAATACTCATAGATAGGTTTAGTAAGGGTATCCCTTCTTTTTTTATCTTCAGTAACAAGCCATTGCCTTAACTGTTCAATGCTATCAGCTTTATGGATAAATTGATTTTTCTCTTTCCGGAATGTACTGGTCACAATCTCCCCGGCAGGTACAGGATTTGATTCGCTGAGGAGTCCTTTCCTTAAAATATACCTCCTTTTGCTGAATAGTATTTCACCATATGAGTCAGATCCATTTACAACAGACTGGTCGATAATGTTACGGTCATAATTAGTAAAAGGCAGAGAATTAATGAAATATCTATAATGAGTAGTTGTGTCTATATAGCTTATCGAACTGTCAAATTTTGCAACATACCTGTTTAATATCCCATTCTGATCGCCTATGTATGCAAATTTATTTTTTGCTATTCCTGTTGGTTGAAACCTGTCGGTATATTTGCCTTCAGAGAGTCTTGCCAGGATATTGTTTTTCTTTGTTAAGTTGTATGTAAAAAGATCGAATGTAAGCGACATCTTTTCAAAGGGACTCGCTGTGTTTGAAAGAGTATCAGATAAACGGTTTGATGAGAAAATGATCTCTCCGGGGGAATCTTTCAGGAATGAAGGATTAAGATCATCCGCAACATCCCGGGTAATCTGCTCGTTTGTTCCGGAAGCGATTGTGTGAATGTAAATATCTGTAATACCATCTTTTACAGCAGAGAACGCAAGCCGTGATCCTTCAGGAGAATAGGAAAAATCCAGGACTTTATCAAAATACAGGAGGTTCCTTTTTTCGGTTGTTTTTTCGTTGACCCTGTAAAAATACATGACCAGATCAGCTTTTTCGTCACTTATAAAGGTGAGAATTTTACCGCTTGGGTGCCAGGCAATCACAGGGTAGGTATTATCAGTAACCTGCTCAAATCGAGGTTCTTTCCGGAATATAATTTTCTGTTTACCGGTTGATTGGTTGTATAGCCAGATACGTTTTCTTCCCCAATCGTTTGTAACATAAGCGATATAATCTCCTCCGGGGCTGACTTTTACCTGTTGATATATCTGTTCCTTTTTCGATTTTCTAATAATGTTTTCGTCATCAGCAGGAAGATTCCTGTCCCCGGAATACTCATCTGAGTAGTATTTTCCCCATTCTTTCAGTATATCTTTGAGGTCCTTCCCAATTACATAAAGGAAGCCATCATCAACGTTTTTATAAATCTTTGTCAGATAGATAATATTTGGAATAAGGGCATCGCCATACTCTTTTCCGATGTATCTCCAGAAAGACTGACCAGCATCAATGGCATCGTCATATTCGAGATGATTGATATTTTTGAATTTGCCTGATTTGATGCCATCCTTGACCCTGTTCTCTGCCTCATAATCCCAACCATATGCTACATAATTAATGAGCCCTTTAATATACCAGTCAGGCATATAGATTAATGAAGAGCTGGAAACTCTGTCTTTTACGTCGGCGTTGTATAGCATTTCATTGATTATCACTTCAGTAATTGCAGCCGCAATCTGTCGCTGAAATGCCACATGATCGCCTTCATAGTAAAGCATTACTTTGTTTTTTATTATCCTGCTGAATCCGCCGGTATTATAGCTGTCCTCTTCAAAGGTGACGAGACCAATATTAGATTGTTTATATTCGGCATTTTTATTGAAGATGATGAAAATCAATCTTTTCTCGAGTGTATAATCGAAATAGTCCTCAATTTCTGCAAGTTTCTTCATTGCATAATCTGCTGTGAATTGAGCCAGATCACGTCCATATTCGTTAAAGTAACAATCGAAATCCTCAAACCGGTAGTACGACCAGTAATAATCGTAGTACTGAACTTTGTTTTTACCAAAAGACATCTGATGGCCATTATAAAATTGACCACCTGCATTTAAATAAAAAACACAAGCTATAATGGTGATAATCAGTTTTTTGATATTTCTCATTTTCAAAAACCCCATGAGATAAGCCGGATTTATTATTAACAAATTCTATTCCAAATACTCCGTGTCAGGCAGCAAAACTAATGATAATCTGTTTTAAACTATCTTAAAAACTTAAACTTTATTAATTTTGCTAAACTTTATTGAGTTTCATTTTCCGGTCTGATTTTTGTGGTTTATCATTCAACCAAAACGCTATCGGAATTGTTATATGAAGGAATTTTTATTTTATTTTTGTTGAATATCTATAAAGACAAAAATTAATTTTTCAAAATACTAAAATCACAAATTGATATGAAAAAATTATTTTTATTTAATGCTCTCCTGATTTTCGGAGTCACAATTAACGCACAGTATGCACAGACAAAAATGCAGCTATCAGTTACAGAACATGATTTCGGGACCTTTAAAGAAGAAGCAGGGAGGCAGACTTTTGATTTTCTTTTGACCAATACAGGTACTGATCCCCTGGTAATACAAAACGTTGTTGCATCATGCGGCTGTACAACTCCTGAATGGACAAAACAACCGATTCCTGCGGGAGGTAATGGCAAGGTTACTGCAATATATGATCCTTTGAACAGACCAGGACCGTTCAGTAAGACACTTTCTGTATACACTAACTCAAAACCGGAAGTTGTTGTACTTACAATCAAGGGGGAGGTTACTCCTCATGAAAAAACTGTAGAAGAGTTATATGTTTTCGCGGCTGGTGCAGTAAGGTTCGAGAGTAGCAATCTGGCCTTCACTAATGTTAAAAAAACTGAAAAGAAGATAAGGGTTATGCAACTGATTAACACTTCTACTGCTCCTGTGAAGGTTGAATTTGATGGTTTACCGGCATATGTGACTCTTAAAGCTAATCCGGAAACGCTTAAACCAGGGCAGAAAGGGCTGGTAGAAGGAACTTATGATGCCACAAAAAATCCCGGTTGGGGAAATTTAACTGATATGATCAGAATAAAGCTTAATGGTGTTACACAGGAAAACATATATTACCAGGTAACAGCAAACCTGGTCGAGGATTTTTCATCTCTTTCAAAAGAAGATCTGGCAAATGCACCGGTATTTAAAGTGGCATCAACTACAGTTGACCTTGGCAAAATAAAGGGCTCCACACAAAATGAAGTTGAATTTAAATTCACGAATGAAGGAAAAAATGATCTGATAATCAGGAATATAAAAGCTGCATGCGGTTGCACAGTAGTACAACAGGGAAATCAGGGTGTCGGGATCAAACCGGGACAATCAAGTTCAATCAAGGCCGTATTCTCTTCGGGTGGTTACGTTGGAAAAGTTACAAAACCAATCTATGTTTATACTAACGATCCGAAAAATTCAGAGGTTGTGCTTATGCTGAATGCCGATGTTGAACAACCACCAGTTGTAAAATAGATTTCAGAAAGATTAATTCATAATTGAATAAAAAGAAATATAGGAGTGCATTGAAGGTACAGGAAGGAATTCCTCAACCACCAAGTATAAATCCGGATGTTCTTACAAAATCAGAAAGGAAGCGGCGGAAGAAATATTCTGTGGATGAATATGTTGCCGGTATTCTTTCGGGGAACAGGACCATTCTGAGCCAGGCTATAACATTGGTGGAAAGTTCTTTACCTGAACATTATGATAAAGCACAGTCAATAATCGAGAAATGTCTTCCTTACAGTTCAAAATCGATCAGGATTGGAATTACAGGTGTTCCCGGAGCCGGTAAAAGCACTTTCATTGAGACATTTGGATTACATATAACAGGTGAAGGACGAAAGCTTGCCGTGCTGACAATAGACCCAAGCAGCGAACAGACTAAAGGGAGCATCCTGGGTGATAAGACAAGAATGGAACAACTCAGCATGCATCCCAATTCTTTTATCAGACCATCTCCTGCGGCAGGTACACTTGGAGGTGTAGCAAGAAAAACAAGAGAAACAATAATATTATGTGAAGCAGCAGGTTTCGATACTATTCTGGTCGAGACGGTTGGTGTAGGACAATCTGAAACAGCGGTTCACTCCATGGTTGATTTTTTTCTGCTTCTTATGCTTGCCGGCGCCGGTGATGAGCTCCAGGGAATTAAGCGGGGAATAATGGAGATGGCAGATGTAATAGCCATTACTAAAGCAGATGGACCCAACAAAATGATAGCGGAAGGGGCAAAAGTTACATTTCAGAATGCTATTCACCTGTTTCCTGCAAAATCGTCGGGATTGAAGCCGCAGGTGCTCACATGCTCGGCTTTAAAAAACATTGGGATCAATGAACTTTGGGAGATCATTATGGATTATTTTAAATTCACCAGGAAATCAGGATATTTTGAGGAACTCAGGAAGCAGCAGGCAGTAATCAGAATGCATAGCACAATTATTGAATACCTGAATAACTCTTTTTATAACCGGAAGGAGGTTAAGTTACTCAGGCAAGAGCTTGAGCAGCAGTTATATGAAGGCACTATTACTTCCTATAAAGCTGCTGTTATTCTGCTTGACAAATACTTTAAAAGGTGAACTGAATTAACAATAATTCATATCTTTGCGCGAACTAAATCATTTTTAAACATATACAAATTCAAAATTATAGGATATGAAAAAAATCTTTTATCTTCTTGTCATTACATTATTTATAGCTGCCTGCTCTTCTGAACCTCATTATGTTGTCAAAGGGAAAATTGATGGTTCCGACAGTATTACTTTCTATCTTCAGAAAAGAGATGCAGGGAAAATTATTACAATTGATTCTGCCGTATCAAAGAAAGGCATATTTACAATTAAGGGCGGTGCAGTTGATTATCCCCAATTAATCCAGCTGGTTGCAGGGAATACGAAGAAGAGGACATCATTTTATATTGAGAACTCGGAAATAACAATTACCGGAAGCCTTGATTCGCTCTTTAACGCAAAGATTACAGGATCAAAAACAGAAGATGAATACCGGTCATTAATAGATTCAAATAAACCTTTGTCTGATAGTTATTCGAAAACCTATATAAAGTATCAGGCTGCAATTAAGGCAGGAAATACAACGAGAGTTGCAGAACTTGAAAAGCAGACTGATTCCATTCAAACCGAGATGACAAATCTTCAGAAAAATTTTGTAAGGAACAACCCTGCTTCTTATGTTTCTCCCTCAATTCTGGCAAGCCTCAGTTATGAGATGGAAGCAGTAGAGCTTGAATCACTGATTAATGCAATGGATACTGCAATTGCTGCTTTACCTCAGATTAAAAGCCTTAAAGAAAGGGTTGCTGTAATGAAAACTGTTGCTGTTGGTCAGAAAGCTCCGGATTTTACCATGGATGATGTTAATGGCAATCCGGTTGCTCTGTCATCAAAGATAGGCGCTAAACTGCTTCTGGTTGACTTCTGGGCAGCATGGTGCGGTCCTTGCCGTCAGGAAAACCCGAATGTTGTGAAGGTGTATAATGAATTTAACAAAAAAGGGTTTGATGTATTTGGTGTTTCTCTTGATCAGAGGAAAGAGGCCTGGGTTAAGGCAATTGCTGATGACAAACTTACCTGGACACATGTTTCTGATCTTCAGTACTGGAGTAATGCAGCTGCAAAATTGTATGCAGTGAATTCAATTCCTGCCAACTTTCTTTTAGATGAAACAGGAACTATTATTGCCAGGAACCTCAGGGGAGAAGCTTTGTATAATAAGGTAAATGAGGTGCTAGGTGCTAAAAAATAAAAATTAGGAATCAGGAATCAGGAATTAGGAATTGCGAATTCAAAAAATATAAAAGGTTGCTTCAGGAATGGGGCAGCCTTCTTTTCACATGTACTCACCCCTAGTTCCCTATTTGAAACCCATGAATGTGGCTATTCCTCTTTCTTG
The DNA here is from genome assembly GCA_026391475.1 of Bacteroidia bacterium. Taxonomy (GTDB): domain Bacteria; phylum Bacteroidota; class Bacteroidia; order Bacteroidales; family VadinHA17; genus LD21. Next base: position 33,678 of record JAPLED010000113.1, read on the forward strand.
ATCTCTTCCAGGATAAACCCGGTACCCCGTACTGTCCGTATATCAATATTCTTATCTTCAGAGATGTACTTCCTTAAGCGGCTGATAAAAACATCCATGCTTCTTCCCAGAAAGTAATCATCTTCGCCCCATATCTCTGTAAGGATATCTTCCCGTACGAGTATTTTATTCTTATTGATAATGAAATACTTTAAAAGCTGTGCTTCTTTGAGGGTAAGCTTCTCTTTCGTGTTTCCCGAGATCAGCTCGAGGGAGTTATATTTCAGTATCGTCTGAGATATTTTAAATTCATCATTAGATGAGGAGTATACCCTCTTAAGGATGTTATTGATACGGAGAATGAGAACTTCAGGATCAAATGGTTTTGTTATATAATCATCGGCCCCGATCTTCAACCCCCTTACGATGTCTTCCTTAAGGCTTTTTGCTGTAAGGAAAATGACCGGTACCTCAGGATGTGTCTCCTTAATTTTTTCGGCCAGGGTGAAACCGTCCATCTCAGGCATCATTACATCGAGAACACAAATATCAAACTTGTCTTTGTTAAACAGCTCCCATGCCTCTTTTCCATCGCGGCCCAATGTCACATCAAAACCGCTGATTGTAATATATTGCGTTAATATATTCCCAAAATCCCTGTCGTCTTCAGCTACTAAAACTTTCATATCCCGAATATTTTTGGTTAATATGGTAATGTTATCGTAAATATACTACCTTTTCCCGGTTTACTGCTAACGGTTACATCTCCACCGTGAGCTTCTGCAATTTTTTTAACATAATAGAGGCCGAGGCCCAATCCTTTGAACTTATGTATGTTCCCTGTTGTTGCCCTGTAAAACTTATCGAAAACATGTTTCTGGTCAATCTTATTGATTCCGATGCCATTATCAGAAACCTTTATACATATATTATTATCTTTGGCGAATCCTTCAATATCAATAACAGGATCTTTGTCAGAATACTTCACTGCATTGGAAAGGAGGTTATTGATAAGCATTGTAAAATAAACAATATCAAGATCAACTTTGGCTCCGCCGAAATTATATTTCTGATTTATTGAAGCGCCGTTGCCACCACCCGATCTAAAACTGTCGACGACATCATTCATAATTTCTTCAATTTCGACTGTTTTTTTATCAAGCTGGAATTGAGTTCTTTCCCACATGCTTATCTCAAGTATCATGTTGATAAGCTGATTAAGATGAATACTTTGCTTCCCGATAAGTTTTGCGGTCTCAAGTATCTTTGCATCATTGTTCCTGATCTGCACCATTTCAAGAGTTTTACCGGCAACGGTTATAGTAGACAATGGGGTTTTTAACTCGTGAGTCATATTATTTATGAAGTCAGTCTTGAGGTTAGAGAGCCTCTTTTCTTCCATAAGGTTCTTGTAGGTTATCATAAATATTATAACAACAACAAGAATACTTAAGGTACTCATTGCAAGAGATGCAGCAGTCTCTTTTAAAATCACTTTCTGCTTATCTGAAAAGTCTATATAGTAATCAATAAAGAACCTGTAATTATTGTCCTCCATCCATCTCCAGGTAACGAATATTTTCGATTTGGAAATTTCTGATGGGCCTGTTCTTCCACCACGGTCCGGTGGCGGGCGTTTTGAAAAATCCTCACTCTGGTACACTACAATGGTGTCATTACTTATCATTTCCAGATTGTTGATTACTATGGTATATTTGAAGTTCTTTTCAAATCCCCGCATTTCAAAATAGGATGAAAGCAATCCGGATAAATCCTGTTCCTGGTTTACTACTTTCGTGAAATAATCGAGAATATCTTTTTTTTTGACAGCGAGTTCTTTTTCATCTTTTATTGCATGTAACTCTTTATTAGCCTTTTCGGAATAATTGGCTAAAAGTAAACGTACCGTATCGAAACCATCGGTTGACATTCCCCTTCTGATATAATTAAATGCCTCCTGTGACCAAGTTGTGTACCTGAGGGCGAACATCTCATCTTTCTGTTTCCATATACCTCTGATAATAAATACCTGGACAGATATCAGAATTAAAATTGACATAATACCAAGAAGTTGAACGGTATTTCTCTTTTTCATAGTTAATGTTTTACTTTCTCAAAATTATTCATTTTATCGATACCTCTGAACAATTGCCCAAACATTAACCCGGCGTTAACCCGGTGTTAACAAAATAACGATAATACCGGCTGTATCTTTACATTGTTAAACTAAAAAAAAGCATCATGAAAAAGATCAAAGTATTATTAATAGTGGTATTCTTATTTTCAGTTGTTTCATCTTTACAGCAGGTGAGTGCTCAGGAGAAAACAAAAGCAGAGCAGGAAAAAGAGCAAAAGATTCTGAAGGCAATCGATGAGCAGAAAAAAGCGATGGCCGAACAGCAAAAGGCTCAGGAAGAGGTAAATCAAACCATGAAAGAGCAACAGTCAGAGCTGGAAAACACTATGGAAAATGTCAGGGTTGAGGTCAAAAGTTCAGGTAACTCCGGAGGAACCGTCAGAATGTTCAACCAGAGAGGTAACAGATCGTTCTCAATGGATGAACCTTTTATGTTCTCATCTCCGGGGGTTGAAGTTTTCAATGGCAATGGAATGAGTGGTGATTCTGAAAGAACAACATGGGATTTTTCCAAGTCGGTAAAGGAAAACACATTCTCGAAAGATTACTCTTTTGACGTAGAGAAAACAGTAACGACAGTTGTGATGTCAGTCATGGGCGATTGTAAAGCCGGTGAAATCCGCATCAAGATCGTCATGCCTAGCGGTAAAAACTACTCAGATATCGTAATTGATGAATCCGGTAATCTCAACTGGAGAAAGTCATTCACTATATCTGATACAGAGAATCAGGATAAGACTGGTGAATGGAAATTTAAGATTGATTCAAACAAAGCAACCGGATTTTTCAAAATTTCTCTTCAGACGTATTAGTTAGTTT
>JAPLED010000070.1 GCA_026391475.1 Bacteroidia bacterium
TTTTGTCTGTAATATGCTTTCCTTCAGGTACTTTAAGCAGAATACTGAATCTTTCAATAAGGGATAGCTTTTTTATCATGCAAACATCAAGTAATCCATCATTTGCAATAGCTTTTGGTGTAAGGAAAAATCCACCGGCAAACCTCCTGCCTATAGCAATAGTGTTAATAAAACAATCTGTTTCATGTCTGTCGGTCCCGTTTATAACTGTCATTCTTTTTTCCCTGAAGAACAGAAGTGTCTTAATAATTTGCCAGATATATTTCTGTTTGCCACCTTTTTTTACTTTGCCGGATTCTGTATAATTCTCGGCTGCAACCTGAGCATCAAAACCAAGCCCCATCCCATTCAGAAAAATCATTCCATTTACATTGCCGGCATCCATCGCAATTACTTTACTTTTAAAGAATATATCCCAGTCACTATCTTCAAAACGGTTCGGAAATCCTAATATCTGGATGAAATCATTACCTGTACCGGCAGGAATTACCCCGATTGTTACATCCTTTTTATTAACTAAAGGCCTTGCGATTTCATTAAGTGTTCCATCACCACCTACTCCAATGATATATCTGAATCCTCTTTCAAAGTATCTTCCAGCCAATTCTGTGGCATGTCCGATTCTTTCAGTGAAAACAATTTCAGCGTCAATACTATATTTTTTTATCATCTCCTCCAGTTTGGGAACAATGGTTTTTGCGAACCCGTTACCTGCAATTGGGTTAATAATAAAAACCCACTCTTTCTTCAACGTTTCCATTTCAGATCCTGTTTATATTTCAACTTATTTCAACCTATTTCAACTTTTGGGCTATTGATAAGCCGATTCAATGACTGATTTTACGGTCTCTATTATTTCAGTGTCGGTTTTTTCGATCAGCTCTTCTCTCCTGATTGGTTTATGAATTATCACATCTAATTTAGAATCGAAATTAATATAAAACCGGTTTTTTGGTTTCAATTTATAAAATCCATTTAATGTCACTGGCAAAATTTCTATTTCTGATGTCCGGAATAGGTAGATGAATCCTCTATAAAAATCGTTGATTTTTCCATTAAGGGTCCTTGTACCTTCCGGGAAAATTGCAACTGATTGATATTTTGATTTTTGCAAGAGTTGCTCAAGCATCTCTTTCGTATTTTTAACAGTTGGTTCTTTAAAGGGGACATAGTCTGTCATCTTCAGGATCTTACCAAAAAGAGGAACTTTAAGAAGGCGTTCATGACCAAACCAGGATACCCCCGGGTAAAATGACATTATCGCAACAATATCAAAAAGACTGGCGTGGTTAGCTACCAGAATATATTTCTCCTCTTTTTTAATATTTTCTTTTCCGTATACCCGGAACTTTTTTCCGATTATCAGAAAAATCGATTTTGCCCAGAGTTGAGAGAGGATGCGTATCGGACCTTTAAGATGTAACCAGGCAAAAATCAAAATAATAAATACAAAAATGGCTGTATGGCAGTAGAGTATAGCAAATACGATGATTGAAATAAGTCCGTAAAGCCGTGAACGCATTATAAATGAATATATTTTCAGAGCTGAAATTTAACTATTTTTTCATTTAATGACCCGGATTCGAACTCTTTTTCATATTTTTATAAGCGATCAGGTTTATTTTTTCAATTACACAACCTTTTTATTATACTTCTTAATTATGTTAATTATGAAAAGCAAAGCAGATCTAAGTCGCCGGAGATTTATCTCCAATACTGCCATGGCTACCATTGGAACAATTGGTGCCGCACAACTGATAACCTCCTGTGCAGGAAACAATAAGAAAACAGTAGAGATAAAGCTTCCGGAATTGCTTACCCGGGCACCTGATGGCAAAGTATTGAAAGCGGGTCTGATAGGTTGCGGCGGAAGAGGAACAGGGGCAGCTATAAACTTCCTTGATGCGGGTCCTAATCTTCAGATTGTTGCATTAGGCGATGTTTTTCAGGATCGTCTTGATAAATGCCGGTCAGAGCTGAAGACTCAGAAAAATGTTGAGATTCCCGATGAAAAGTGTTTTCTGGGGTTTGATAATTATGAAAAGGTAATTGATTCAGGTGTGGATATCATATTACTCTGCACGCCTCCGCATTTCCGTCCGCAGCATGTTGAGGCTGCTGTAAAAGCCGGGAAGCATATTTTTATGGAAAAACCCTGTGCTGTTGACCCTGTTGGTGCACGTTCAGTTATGGTGTCATCTGAAAGGGCAAAACAAAACAGGCTTTGCATCGTAAGCGGAACAATCCGACGGGTGCAAAAAGATTTTATGGAAACCAGAAGAAGAGTTTTGAACGGAGAGATAGGTGAAATTGTAAGTGCTCATATAATTCGTAACGGAGGTTCATTATGGGTGATCAGGAGACAGCCGGGAATGACAGATATGGAGTACATGCTGCGTAACTGGGCCAATTTCTGCTGGTTGTCGGGAGATCATATAGTTGAACAATTTATTCACGAGATTGATGTTATGAACTGGTACATAGGCAAAAACCCTGTGAAAGCAATGGGATGGGGCGGACGTCAGAGAAGGGTGACCGGAGATCAGTATGACTTTTTCAGTGTCGAATATCTTTATGAAAATGGTATGCAAACACATTGTGCAGCAAGGCAGATAACCGGCTGCAGCAACCTGACAAAGCAGTTAATAACAGGAACAAACGGGTTTGCAAATGCTAAAGGTACACTCTATAATCTTAAAGGGGAAGAGATATGGACTTATCCCTATCCAGCGGAAAGTGCACCTGATCAGACATGGAAAGTGACAGATCCTTATGTGCAGGAGCATATAAATCTTGTTACAGCAATACGTACAGGAAATATAATAAATGATGCGGAAGCACAGGTAAACTCAACACTAATAACTATAATGGGCCGCATATCAGCATATACCGGAAAGGATGTTACATGGGAAGAGGTAATGAATTCTGATCTCTATCTTGGCCCTAAAACTTATGCATTTGGTCCGGTACCGGGAATACCTGAAACAATACCTGTAATAGGCGCTGAGCCAAAGCAATAAAAGACTAATTAAAGCAGATAAATAATTAAAATATCATAAAATGAACAGGAGACAATTTACAAAAAATACACTAATGGCTTCGGCTATGGTATCGGCTGCTTCCATACCTGGTTATTCAAATTTCATTGCTCCTGCAGCCAGGACTCTGAAAAGAGGAATTATGTGGGGGAGCATTGGTGTGGGCGAGACAATATTTGAAAAGTTTCAACTTGCAAAACAGGCTGGATTTGAAGGAGTCGAACCGATGAGCCATCTGGACAGGAATGAAGTTTTAAAAGCCCGCGATGCCACAGGGTTGAGTATCCCAAGTGTATGTGGATCTCTTCATGGGAAACTGCCACTGTCGCATCCCGATCCAAAAATTCGTGAGGAGGGGTTGGCAGGGCTTAAGGTAACTCTGGAAGATGCAAAAGCCTATGGGGCAGATACAGTACTCCTTGTCCCCGGGCGTGTATCAGATACAGTTAGTTACGATGACTGCTGGAAGCGCTCTGTAGAAGAAATAAGAAAGGTAATCCCCCTTGCTGAAAAATTAAATGTGAATATCGCGATTGAGAATGTGTGGAACAATTTTCTTCTTAGTCCGATGGAAGCTGCAAATTATGTTGATCAGTTTCAAACTCCTATCATCCGGTTTTACTTCGATTGTGGCAATGTTCTGGTTTATGGATGGCCCGAACAGTGGATAAAAATACTGGGAAAACGCATAGCCAAAGTCCATATCAAGGAGTTCAGCCGCAAGATTGCCGATACTCAGGGCAAATCAGCAGGATTTAAAGTAAACCTGCAGGAGGGTGACGTCAACTGGCCTTTGGTCATGAAGGCGCTGGATGATATTGGATATAACGGATGGACGACTATAGAGCAAACGGGAGGAAATACCCCCGAAGGTTTAAAAGATCTGTGTGACAGGCTGAAAAATATCCAGGCAAGTTAGTCTCATTATCAGACTTCTGTTTATTATTTAAGATCGTCACATTGGTTCCGATGATACAGGAAATAAATAATATCTGGACGTTAATAAATAACTGCAATGAAAATGATTCGTCAGTACATACTGTCAATAGTTATTATTTTCAGTCTGTTTTTCTTTTCCTGTTCTAAGGTGAAACATCAGGATAAAGTCAAAGGTCATGAGTATAATGGTTTTTACTCAGGCAGAAATCTTGATCGTATCGCATTTCCTGTCGGAGGGATTGGTGCCGGTATGTTTTGTATTGAAGGTACCGGGGGCATTTCCCATATGTCAGTTCGTAACAGACCGGAAGTTTTTAATGAGCCCTGCATGTTTGCAGCTATATCGGTGAAAGGATTGGAAAACGGCACCAAGGTTCTTGAAGGTCAGGTGCCTGACTGGAAGAAATTCGGGCAGCCAAATTCAGCAAACGGATCAGGCGGGGCAAGCTATGGCTTCCCGCGGTTTCAAAACACGAAATTCACAGCCAGGTTCCCGTTTGCTTTAATAGAAATGCAGGATGATGATTTACCGTTGGAGATAAATCTCACCGGCTGGAGTCCTTTTATCCCGACAGATGCTGATAACTCCGGTCTGCCAGTGGGGGCCATTGAATATTCATTCAGAAATACCGGTTCTTCAAAGATAGAAGCAGTCTTTTCATACAATTCCAGGAATTTTATGGGTCAGGCCAATGGCATCAACAAAATCAAAGCAATATCAAATGGTTTTGTCCTGTCCGAAGAGGGAGTAAAGGATAAGCCGGAAAGCAAAGGGGATTTTGCCATTTTCACCGATGAGCCATACACAGTAGTGGATCATTGCTGGTTCAGGGGTGGTTGGTGGGATCCGCTTACAATAACCTGGAAAACAATTATGAAAGGTGAAACCCGTAGTACTGAACTTGTCGAACAAGGTGCTCCGGGTGCTTCATTGTTCGTCCCTTTTACATTGAATCCGGGTGAAACTAGGGTTATACGGCTAATGATGGCCTGGTATGTTCCTGACACAAATTTTAAGTATGGAAAGGATTCAGAAGAGAAGAAAGAAGAGGAGTGTACAGACCCGGCCTGTTCTTGTAAGGATCCATTCTATAAACCCTGGTATTCCGGTAAATTTAAAGGGATTGATAAGGTCGTAAGTTACTGGAAAACAAATTATAATGATCTCCGTGCAAAATCTGAATTATTTAAAAACTCTTTCTATAAAACTACTCTCCCCGGTGAGGTTATTGAGGCAATAGCCGCAAACCTCACCATACTTAAATCCCCGACAGTGTTAAGACAACCTGACGGGAGATTATGGAGTTGGGAGGGATGCAGTGATAATTCCGGCTGCTGTGCAGGTTCCTGTACTCATGTATGGAACTATGCACAGGCAATACCACACCTCTTTCCGGAGCTTGAGCGTACTATGCGTGAGACCGAGTTCTTCCCGAGCCAGGACAATGAAGGTCATCAGACTTTCAGGTCGGCACTGCCAATAAGGCCAGTTGCAACTACTTTTTATGCAGCATCTGACGGGCAGCTCGGTGGTATAATGAAAATGTACCGCGACTGGAGGATCAGCGGCGACAGTGAATGGTTGAAAAAAATGTACCCGAAGGTTGCAGAAAGCATGGATTATTGCATCAGGACCTGGGACCCAAGGGCGACCGGGACACTGGAGGAACCCCATCATAATACATACGATATTGAATTCTGGGGACCTGACGGTATGTGCACAAGCTTTTATCTTGGTGCCTTAAAAGCCATCTCTGAAATGGGCAAATTTCTGGGAGAAGATGTACAAAAATATCAGGCTCTTTATGAAAAGGGGAAAAAAGCAATGGAATCGCAACTGTATGATGGAGAGTATTTTATTCAGCAAATTAAATGGCAGGGTTTAAATGCGCCCGATCCCGTGGCAGCATCATCAGGTGCCTGGAATATTGACTATTCAGCAGAAGCAAGGGAATTATTACAAAAAGAGGGACCGAAATACCAGTATGGCAAAGGATGCCTTTCCGACGGAGTCCTTGGGGTTTGGATAGCAGAGGTTTGTGGTTTGAAAAATATTGTCGATTCTGTAAAAGTTGCGAGCCATCTTAATTCTGTTTATAAATACAATTTCAAATCAGATCTTACCGACCACTCTAATCCACAGCGTCCTTCATATGCACTTGGTAAGGAGGGAGGACTTCTTCTGTGTACCTGGCCAAAAGGCGAAATGCTTTCACTGCCATTCGTTTACAGCAATGAAGTCTGGACAGGCATAGAATACCAGGTCGCCTCTCACCTGATGTTAATGGGTGAAGTGGACAAAGGACTGGAAATTGTACGGGCCTGCCGCAACAGGTATGATGGCAGTATCAGAAATCCGTTCGATGAATATGAATGCGGACATTGGTATGCACGGGCTATGTCGAGCTATGGTATGCTGCAGGGATTAACCGGTGTCCGGTATGATGCAGTCAGCCAGGAGATGTTCATAGATTCACAGATAGGTGACTTTACAAGTTTTATTTCAACAGAAAACGGATTCGGGAATGTAGGATTGAAAGAGGGCAAACCATTTCTGGAGACAGTTTTTGGTGAAATTATTGTAAAAAATTTCGTGGTAAAATAAGGATCATGAGGCTGTTTTAAAAGTGTTTTCAACCACCCCGTCATGACCCTTCGGGTATGACACCCCTCCTTTAAAAAGAAGGGGAAAGTATTGATATATAATATTATAACTTTCTCCTCCTCTTTGAGGAGGAGTACCCTGACCGAAGCGTCAGGGGGAGGTGGTGGGCTTTTGAGACAACCTTCTTAATGAAATTTTTATTATTTCCCTGAATTACTTACAAAAGCAATCTGCTTACTGTCGGGCGACCAGGAAGGCACATTAATCGTTCCCTGTCCGCCATAGAGGTAAGCTATTACTTTTGGCTCTCCGCCTGAAGCGGGCATTAATCTGAGCATAACACGCTTATATGACGGGTGACTGTTTGGGTCAATTTCAGGAGGAAAGGAAATAAGAACGATCCATTTTCCATCAGGCGATATGTGCGGGAACCAATTTTGGTATTTGTCGAAAGTAAGTTGTTTCCTGCCCGAACCATCGGGTTTCATCCGCCATATCTGCATTGTACCTGTATGATTTCCATTGTAATAGATATATTTTCCGTCAGGTGAATACTCACAACCATCAACATGTTCACCGGCTTTTATGTCAGTCAATGCGACCTCTTTTCCTCCCTTAATGGAGTTCTTATATATATTGTATACTGTTTTTCCATCGTGCTGGGCAACATATAATACCTCTTTATTATTGGGCGCCCACCCATGCCAGTAAGAAGGGGTATTCTCTGTTACCATTGTGGGGATACCACCCTCAAGTGGAAGTACATAGACTGTTGAGCCGCCACCAGGTAATCCCGGGCGTTGATGACTTATTGCAAGCAACTTTCCATTAAATGAGATACCGTGGTCATTATTGTTATTTTTAGCAAAATCTGTATTGAGTTTCTCAATTTCTCCGCCTTCAACCGGTATTTTGTATAAAGAACCATCCATATTGAAAAGAAGTTTTTTCCCGTCAGGCATCCAGTTTGGCGCTTCAAACCTGCCGGGTTTTTCTAAAATGATTTTCCTCTTCCCATCAAATACATTGATAATTTCCATTCTGCAACCTAAATACCCTGATCTTCCCGGATTATAATCATCACCTACAGGTTTATCTATCCTGACATTCCATACTTTAACTTCTTCGACAATATCTGCATTGTGAGAACAAATAAATGGTCCTGCCAGAACCTCATCGGACAGATTCTCCATCTCATGAGAACCAATTATTTCAAGCGGTTCTCCATAATGGGCTGCCCTCATTATAATTTTCTTCCCGGCCCTTTCAAGCTGTATTATATTATAGCTTGAATCGACAGCAAATATTTCATCCTGAGGATCTCTCATTGCTGCTCCTGTTGAACCCCGCCATTGGAGAACTGTAAGCCCGTCGCCATGAAGGGTTGCAGAGATATGCGGAGACTTTTCATTAGTTGATTCTCTGACCATCCAACCGGTTTTTCTGTGAAGCTCGGTTCCTTTTCCTACAAACTCGAAATTTGCAGTCAGGATGAAATCACCTTTTATTTTATTGTACATGTAATGAAATTCATCTCGTTCAAACCATATATTATATCCCGCGCCTTTCAGAGTGTAGCTCTGGTCGGATTGATTATAAACTGCGGAACCTGCTTTTTTAGGGTTTCCGATGTCAGAATCAGCTTGAAATGTACCAACTGGAGTGTTTTGTGCAATAGCGGTATTGAAAGAAACACAGATTGTGAAAAAAGTAATTAAATATTTCATGTTGAAGTTTTAATGATTTATTGCCTGAATATATCCCAAAAATATAATTCTGTCAAAGTTAATGAATTTATAAAAACAAGAACTTGGAAAAATACTTCTGCAATCGGTTGCATAATTAAAATAATAATTTTAAATTTGATGTTTATTGCTCATTCCTGAGAATAAAAAATATTGGTATATGAAGATTAACGTTTGGTTATTAAATATGTACGCCTATGAAATAGAATAAATCGTACAAAATTAAACAGGAGATGTGACCGCATCTCCTATGATTAGAAGCTAAAAATTTTGGATGCAGATTTTATAACATCATTATTTACTAACCCTTAAATTACTAACGTATGGTAAAAAAACCTTCGAGAAGCATTTTATACAAAAGATGCTTAAAAAAAATCATGCTAATATTTGGATTCAGTAGCTTCCTGTTAATACTGGGCACTGTTTCATTATTGGCGGGATCAGGCTTGAATGTCAGTTTTTCTGACAATTTACAACAACTAAAGGTTTCCGGACGAGTTGTTGATTCAAACAATAATCCCATGGGTGGGGTGAATGTTGTTGAAAAGGGAACCAGCAACGGAGTGATGACTGGCGCAGATGGGACTTATGCTATAACAGTCGCCTCCGGGAACTCAATCCTTACTTTTTCTTTCATAGGATATGAGCCAAAGGAAATTGCTGTCAGAGCTCAGTCTACATTGAATGTGACACTTGCCGAAAGTGTAACGGGTCTGGAGGAAGTTGTGGTTATTGGTTATGGTACCCAACGGCGTGAAGCTGTAACAGGTTCAGTTGCTTCAATTAGTGGAAATGGGTTGCGCGATATACCAGCGTCTAATTTCTCGCAGTCCATACAAGGGCGGTTGCCCGGGGTGGAATTATCGCAAACCTCGACCCGACCGGGCTCGACTTTGCAAATCCGCATCCGTGGTACGCGCTCGCTGACTGCAAGCAATGATCCATTGGTTGTACTTGACGGGATCCCCTTTGTCGGGTCTATCAGTGAAATCAACACTAACGACATCAAGAGCCTTGATATTCTGAAAGATGCTTCGGCAACCGCCATTTACGGTTCGCGTGGTGCCAATGGTGTCATAATAATTACTACCAACAAAGGACAAAAAGGACAAAAGGCAAAAATAACCTACAATGGCCGTACAAGTTTGGATAAAGTTTTTGCCAAATTCCCAATGATGAACGGGCCGGAATTTGTTGCTCTCCGTGCAGCATCTGGCAGGTACACAAATGGGCTGGATGAATCCGATGATGTAAATACCGATTGGCAAGACTTGCTATATAGAAACGGTTACCAGATGAGCCATGACCTTGGCCTTTCCGGTGGCACAACCAATGGCAGCTATAGCTTCGGCATAGGCTATCTCCAGGATCAGGGTGTAATCCCTACAAACAAATTCACCCGCTATAGTTTGCGCAGTTCAATTGATCAGGAAGTAGGTAAATATTTCCAATTCGGCTTCAATTCAAACAGCAACTATAGTATGAATGAAGGCGGTCAGGTAGGATTGTATGGCATATTAAGCATGTCGCCTATTTCCAACCCGTATAATGAAGACGGCACATTGAAAAGAACCATAAAAATGTCTTTAGATGAACAGTTTACCCTCACAAGGGGTGTCATAGAAGGATTACAGGACCAGTGGTTAAGCCAAACCAGAGGATATGCAACATATAACTCTGTATATGGGGAAGTGAAAATCCCGTGGGTTGAAGGCTTAAAGTACCGTGCCACCCTGGGTTTGGATTTCAGACAGAATAACAACGGTAGCTACACCGCAGAGGGGATAAACAGCAGCAACCCCGCCACGGAATCAACTGCTTCAATAAGCAATTCGCATAACTACCACTGGAACATTCAAAACCTCCTTAGCTACGACCATATTTTTGCCAGTAAACACCGGGTGAATGTAGTTGCGCTTTACGAAGCCGACCAAAGCACTTACTTCGACTCAGGCACGTCAGCAAGGGGCATTCCCTCACAGGAATTCCAATACTACAGCCTTGGGCAGTCCCTTGGTGAAGTTACTGCCAACAGTGGCAGTTATTCCCGGTCCGGTTTAATTTCGTATATGGGACGCGTAATGTACGAATTCAGCGACAAGTATATGCTTACGGCTACCGTCCGTTCTGATGCTTCGTCTAGGCTGGCAGAAGGGCATAAGTGGCATACCTATCCTGCTGTATCGGCGGGGTGGAATATTAAGAACGAGTCGTTTATGAAAGGCATCTCACTTATCGACAGGTTGAAAATCCGCGCAGGTTATGGGCAAACTTCCAACCAGGCTGTGGGCGCTTACAGTACTCTTGGCCGTTTAAGTTCCAGACAATACAATTTTGGCACTACTTACGCTACCGGGTACTATGTAACCCAACTGCCTAACCCTGATTTAGGGTGGGAGTTCTCTGAAACAATAAACCTTGGTTTGGATTTCAGCTTATTGAAAAATCGTCTTTCAGGTTCCTTTGAGTACTATGTAACGAATACCAAAGACCTTTTGTTGAGCCTTGGTTTGCCCCAGACATCGGGTGTAACCAGCTACACGGCAAATATCGGGGAAACCCAAAATAAAGGTTTTGAAATTTCACTCAATGGTACAATACTGGAAAATGTCAACGGTTGGACATGGGAAGCCGGCATTAACTTATATTCCAACCATAACGAACTTATGGCACTTGCTTCCGGGCAAACCAGGGACGAAGGCAACGGGTGGTTCGTAGGGCATAACATCAATGCAATTTACGATTACAAAAAAATAGGGCTCTGGCAACAGGACGATCCTTACCGGACTATATTGGAACCAGGGACAGATAAAGACATAGTTGGTTCTATTAAGGTATTATATACCGGCGATTATAATGCAGATGGCACCCCGGTAAGGCAAATCGGTGCCGCCGACCGGCAGATTATGGATGTTGACCCGGATTTCCAGGGAGGTTTCAACACCAGCGTAACTTATAAAGGATTTGACCTGAGCGTTATCGGCGCCTTTGCAAGTGGCGGTATCCTCGTCAGCACCCTCAACGGGGGGTCAAGCTACCTCAATTTGATGACCGGGCGCAGGGGGAACATTAAGGTGGACTACTGGACGCCGGACAATACCGGAGCCAAATACCCCAATCCTGCAGCTAAAATAAGTGGCGACAACCCGAATTATGCCAGCACCCTGGCGTACTTCGATGGTTCATACCTGAAAATACGAAATATTCAACTTGGTTACAACTTTAGTCAATCTTTGCTCAAAAACTCGGGTGTTAATATGCGCATGTACTTTACTGTACAGAACCCATTTGTGATGCTCTCAGAATTCAACAAGGAAATGGGGTTGGATCCTGAAACCAACTCATACGGAAACCAAAATGTTGCAACAGGTGGCTACAATAGTCGCATCCTGACTGTAGGTTTTAACGCGCCTTCAACCCGGAACTACGTGATTGGAGTTAATTTGACATTTTAAAAAAGGAAAATTATGAAACACATAAATTTAAAAACTATAATAGGAACAGTGATATTGACGTTGTTCCTGGTAGCGTGCTCAGATATTTTGGAAGAACAGCCACGTAGTCTTTTTGAACCCGGTTTTTTCAAAACCGAACAGGGTGTCAATGGTGGATTAACCTCGCTATACGCCCACCTGCGCTATATGTACGGGAATGCCTACTACTATAACTCAGGCGTAACCGGTACCGATGAAGCGACATGGGCCCAGAGTGCGGATGCAAACTTTAAGGTTATGGATATTAGCGGTCAGGGAAATATTACCCCAACAACAGACGGGGGCATCGGGACCTTGTGGTCAAATGCATTCCCTGCCATCAACACTGCCAGCGGTATTATTGAAAATGCTACCGCGGTTGGCCTTAAAGCTTCCCTGATTGCCGAAGCCCGTTTCTTTCGCGCATTCGACTACTTTCAGCTGGTACAAACCTACGGGGGGGTGCCATTGGACATGGGCGCAGGGGAACTGAAGTTCAACACAACCCCGTCCAGGACATCGGTACGCAACACCGTACCCGAGGTTTACAAAAATGCCATTTTCCCGGACCTGCTGGCTGCCGTAAACGATTTGCCGGATGCCGGGCGTTTTACAGGCACTGTAACCAAGACGGTTGCACGTTTGTTTTTGGCAAAAGCCTACCTGACATACGGATGGTGGTTGCAAAACCCCAACAATATCCCTACTTATCCGGCGAGTGACCGGACTGACCTTGATGGGCATAATGCCGCATGGTATTTCCAACAGGCTTATGACGTTGCAACAACCGCCATCGACAATCCGGGTGCTTACGGCTTAATGCCAACATTTTATGAGGTAAACGTAGGTACAAACGATCGGAACAAAGAAATCCTGTTTTACGCGGATCGTACAGAAGCAAGCGAAAAATACCTCGGATCAAGCCTTACTTATGCCGGTGGCGGCGGTCCCGATAATTTTGCCTGCTGGATGATGACATGGAACTACACAGAAATCAGGAGTTATAAAGCTGCGGATCTGTCTGGGTCGGCAGTAAGTACTGTCCTGCGTGAAGCCTCTCAGGATCTGGGCCGTCCATGGACACGTATGGCCCCTCCCGCTAACGTATTTGAAACCACTTTTGCCAACAAAACGGATGATTCGCGGTACGACGGCACTTTTACTACCGTTTACCGCGGCAACTGGCCTAAAAATAATGACAAAACCGAATTTTATTATGGCGCAAACGGTTTGAAGGTTTACCCGGGAGATGCTATCCTGTCTTTCCTGCCCGATGAATTAGGGACACCGATTACTTACACTACCGGTGCAGGAAAAAGTAATGTTGGTGCAGGGACTACGCCCGGAAGAGCCGATTTTGTAGTAGCACTAAGCGGCACAAGCCGGGTAACATACCCGGGTACGTGGAAATTGAGCACCTATCGCACCAACAATGGCATAGGATTGGGGGACCCAAATGGCGCTATTACCCGTCCTTTCCCTATTGCCAAATTCTCTGAATTATACTTCATTGCAGCCGAAGCGGCAGTGAAGGGCGCAACTACAAAAGCCGGTAAAAGTGCCAGGGAATTAATCAATGTTATCCGGACCCGGGCAGGCAAGTGGAAGTTCGACAGAGCTAAAAATGTTGCGAAAACAACCGACAACAGTGCTGCTATGGTTGCTGCCACACCGGCAACTTTAGATATCAACTATATTTTGGCAGAACGTTCGCGCGAATATTACGGCGAAGGATTCCGCTGGTTCGATTTGGCACGCACCCAAAAATGGGGAGAAGTTGCTGGTACTTACAAAATAGCTTCAGTCAACAAAGGAGACCATACGGCGGTAACTGTTACGCGCTCCATTCAACCAAATCTTTATCTGCGCCCTATCCCGCAAGGCCAGCTCGATGGTATGGAAATGACCGCAGAAGAAAAAGCTGCTTATCAAAACCCCGGATATTAGTCTGATGGTATAATATTAAGTGTCCGCAGTTGATCTGCGGACACTTTATCTATATTGATTAGAAATACGACGGATAAAATATTATGATGAAAAAGGGTAGAAAAGTAATTTTATTACTTCTATTATTCGTATCTTTCATTGGAGCTGCTTCCTGCAATAAGGATGATTCCACTACTGATGGAAATGAACTCCAGAAGAACATCGATGAATACAACCAGTGTGATGAGGGATTAAAGGATTATTATAAACCTGACGATTACTTTTACATGGGAGTTGCTATACCTCCATCATTCATTGATAACCAGAAAAAGGCAGATCTGATAAAGCGTCATTTCAACAGTGTTACAGCCGAGAATGACATGAAATGGTCAAGTCTCCAGCCAACAGAAGGCACTTTCATCTTTACCAATGCCGATAAAATCGTTGCTTTTGCCGAGGCTAACGGAATGAAGGTAAGGGGACACTGTCTCTGCTGGCATAATCAGGTGCCATCGTGGATTTTCAAGGACGGGAATGCAACTGCATCCAAAGAGCTGGTTCTGCAAAGGCTCCGGACACATATTTCAACAGTTATGACTCATTTCAAAGGAAAAATATATGCCTGGGATGTTGTGAATGAGGCTATTGACGATGGCACATCAGTCTACAGGGCTTCCCAGTGGTATAACATTTGCAATGAGGACTATATTATCGAGGCTTTCAAGGCTGCCAGGGTTGCAGATCCTGATGCAAAACTTTTTTATAATGACTATTCAGCAATTGATCCGACCAAAAGGGATAAGATATATGACCTGCTGGTCAAGCTTAAAGCCCAGAATCTTGTCGATGGCATGGGTCTACA
>JAPLED010000083.1 GCA_026391475.1 Bacteroidia bacterium
TCATTGCCTTCGAGTATAAAATCTGTTTCAGCTACCGTCTTATCATAGTCCAAACCGAGAGGCTTAAGAATTTCAGTTGATATCCTTTCTTTTTGTTCTTCAATGAGTTGATTTATTATTTTATCACCCAAAATTTTATCATCAACCGGAATAAGCTTATAACCGTCAACTCTCAGATTTCCATCTGAATATGTTAATGAAAGACGACCAACAAACTGGCCGAATTCCCCTGTCTGTACGATGGGAATACCGTTAACAATAATTGGCTGATCAAGTCTGGTATGTGAATGCCCTCCAATGATCAGATCAATTCCCTTAACTGCCCTTGCCAGTTCAACATCTTCTCCACCCCATTCTCCATTCTTCTCTTTTAGAATGCCTGAATGTGAAATACAGATAATAATATCGCATTTTTCGCTTTGAAGCTCCTTCACCATTTTCTTTGCAAAGGAGGATTGTTTTGCAAATGTAATTGGCGCTGACTTAGGAGCAACCCCGGCAGCATCTTTACCCAGGATCGAAAAAACACCGATTTTAATGCCATCCTTTGTCAGTACCAGTTTTCTGCTGATAAGATTATCGGAAAATAGTTTTTCAAGAGCATCATCCTTGCTATCTTTTTTATCAAACATCGCATTACCAATAAGTAATGAAGGTATCTCTCCTTTACTACTGGATGTGCTGATTACTCCAGCCAGCCATTCTGGTCCGAAATCATATTCGTGGTTACCGAGAGCTATGGCATCATATCCCATTGCTTTCATCAGCCGAAGCTGAAAACCGGTTTTCTTTTCAAGACTTGGGAAAAGTGTTCCCATTAGAAAATCACCTGCATCAAGCACCAGCATAGTTCCTGTGTTACTTTCCTTTTCAGCTTTTATTATGCCCGCAATCCTGGCAAATCCGCCAATTGTATTGTCATCGTTCACTGTCAAAGGTGAATAAGCTGATTCGGGAGCATAACCAATAAGCCGCGAATGAAGATCGTTGGTATGAAGTATGGTAATCTTCTTTTCAGTTTGTCCTGTCAGCGGTAACATCAGAACCAGGGAAAGAAAAAATATGGACACTTTTTTCATAGCTTTAAGAATTAGGTGTATACAAATCTAATTAAAAAATACCATTTATTTGTTGGAAAGTCAACCACCTCCCCCCTGATGCTACCGTCAGGGGTACTCCTCCTTTTCAAAGGAGGAGAAAGCTATAATACTGTATTACAATACTTTCCCCTCCTTTCGAAGGAGGGGTGTCATTGCCGCAAGGCAATGACAGGGTGGTTTTGTAACACTTCTTAGATACATATTTAATATAATTTGAAATAAAATCAGATAACCTCAGCTACAATAAATATGCTGCCTCCTATAAAAATCATATCTGATTCTGCAGCATTTTTTCGGGCATGATAGAGAGCAGTCTTGACGTCCGGATAACTCTGTCCGATAAGTCCGTATTTCGCAGCTTCTGATCTGAGGGTGTCTTCATTTAGTGCCCTGGGAACCGGGGCTTTGGTAAAATAATAGGTTGCTTCATATGGGAAAAGTGGTAAAACGGATTTCAGATCCTTATCATTAACGAACCCTATTATCATATGTAATCCTGACTTTGGGATCCGGTGTATCTGATTTATAACGTATTCCAAACCCTCCTTGTTATGACCTGTATCACAAATAGTTAATGGATCATGACTCAATATCTGCCAGCGACCTTTAAGACCAGTGTTTTTGACCACATTTCTGATACCATCGATAATATTCTTCTCTGAATATTTAAAAAATCCATTTAGTGTATAAAATACACTGAATACAGCCTGTATGTTTCCTGACTGGTAATCACCCCCAAGCATTGTTCCCCCTTGGAATTTCTGATGGGTCACCAGATCAGTTATCGTATATCTTCTATCACCATTCAGACTGTCACTTTCCTGAAGATGGCATGAAAACCTCTCATCAGCAAATGAAATCGCAGAACCCGATTCAACAGCTTTTGAAATAAATATTTCCTTTGTAGCCGGGTGTGTTTCACTTATCACAACCGGAATTTTTTCTTTTATAATTCCTGCCTTTTCTGATGCGATTTTTTCGAAAGTATCTCCAAGGAGATCCATGTGATCGTGGCCGATATTTGTTATAACCGAAAGAACAGGTTTAATAATATTTGTTGAATCAAGCCTTCCGCCCATGCCAACCTCAATAACTGCAACATCGACCTTGCTTTTTGCAAAGTAATCAAAAGCCATAGCTACTGTCATCTCAAAAAATGAAGGTTTCAGGGACTCAATGATACATATATGCTCTTGCACAAATGCAATAATCTCCTTTTCAGGGATCATCTCACCATTTATTCTTATTCTTTCCCTGAAATCCTTAAGGTGAGGAGAAGTGTATAACCCGGTCTTGTATCCTGCTTCCTGAAGAATTGACGCAATCATATGCGAAACAGATCCTTTGCCATTTGTTCCTGCAACATGAATTGTACGATATTTAAGGTGAGGATTACCAAAATAATTATCAAGAGCAATGGTATTATTCAGATCATTCTTATAGGCAGCTTTCCCTATCCTGTGATAAGCCGGAAGCTGACTGAATAAGAATTCGAGGGTTTGTTCGTAAGTCATAGACTAATATTGTCAACAGTTAAAGGCATCAGGTGACAGGCTTAAGGCTACAGGCTACAGGGTTATTTCTCCTTCAACCTATTTCAACTTATTTCAATATATTTCAATTTTCCCATGCAAATTAACAAACTTAACAGTCAGATAACAATTTGTACCTGAAATTAGTTATTTTTACAATACAGAATTTATATAATTGCGCTCATGTAATATATTGATATTAAATTACTAACGATGAGAAGGAAACACAATAAGAAACTTTTTATTATTGATACAAACGTTTTACTTCATGATTATAAATGTATTTATAATTTTGAAGAGAATGATATTATAATTCCTATTGTTGTTCTCGAAGAGCTTGATAAATTCAAGAGGGGAAATGATCTGATCAATTTTCATGCCCGTGAATTTACAAGAGAGCTTGACAAGCTCTCGGGAGATATGCTTCTGACAGCCAATATCCCACTTGGAGAAAACCTTGGGAATATGCATATCGAAACAGGTAAAGATTTTTCTGAAAAGGTTAGCCAGTCATTCCCCGAAAGAACAGCTGATCACCGGATACTGGCAATCGCTGAGTATGTATGCAGTGCCAATAAGGATAAAACAGTTGTGCTTATTACGAAGGACATAAACCTCCGTATGAAAGCCAAATCGCTTGGAATCATTGCACAGGATTACGAAAACGACAAGGTCGCCAATATAGACGATCTCTACAAAGGAATAAGGATACTCGAGGGTGTAAACCAGGAATTAATAAGTAAGCTTTATGAGAATCCAGACGGAGTAAATGCCGGAGAATTTAGCTTGGAGACTAATCTTAAGGGGCACCAGTTTTTCATTCTGAAGAATAACGGATCGAGCGCCCTGGCTCATTACAACCCCGTTATTAAAATGCTCAACAGGGTAATTAAGCAACCAACCTATGGCATAGATCCACGCAATGCCGAGCAGACATTTGCCATCGAGGCACTTTCGAATCCTGATATTCAACTGGTATCATTAACAGGCAAAGCAGGAACAGGTAAAACTCTTCTTGCGCTTGCTGCTGCACTTCAGCAACACAAAAGATATAAACAGATATTTCTGGCCCGGCCGATTGTTTCTCTTGCGAACCGTGATCTTGGATTTCTGCCAGGGGATGTAAAGGAAAAAATGGATCCTTACATGCAACCTTTATATGATAATCTCACCGTCATAAAACATAAGTTTAGCCACCAGAGTCCCGAATTTCTAAGGATTAACGATATGATGAAAGAGGATAAGCTTGTAATAACCCCCCTTGCATATATCAGAGGACGGAGTCTTTCAAGTATCTTCTTCATTGTTGATGAGGCACAGAATCTTACTCCCCATGAGATTAAAACCATTATTACAAGAGCCGGAGAAGGAACCAAGATGGTCTTTACCGGTGATATTGAACAGATTGATTCGCCATATCTCGATACAGCATCAAATGGTTTAAGTTATCTTTCAGACAAAATGAAGGATCAGGATATTTTTGCTCATGTAAACCTTGTTAAGGGCGAACGGAGCTTCCTGGCAGAACTTGCAAGTAAATTGTTATAAATAAATCTCAAAATCATGAAAACCAGAATCATCCAGTTTGCCACCCTTCTGATAATTATTTTATTAGTAGCTCCAAATGTTTCTATAGCTCAGTCTAAAACTAAAAACCCAAAAAGTAAAAATATCCAATTATTCAATGATAAAAATTTGAATAACTGGGTGTTTCAACTTAAGGATCCTGCTATTGATCCTGCTACAGTTTTCACAGTACAAAACGGGGTCATTCATATTTCAGGTAATCCATTCGGTTACATGCGAACAAAAGAAATCTACTTTGATTATAAACTTCATGTTGAATGGCGCTGGCCTGTTGAAGCAACAAACAGCGGGGTTTTTGTACATGGTCAGCAACCTGATACAATCTGGTTAAAATGTGTTGAATGTCAGTTAAAAGCCGGGAGCGCAGGGGATTTCGTATGCATGAACGGTGCCGATATGAATGAGCGTACAGATAAGTCGAAAATATCTGTGAAAAAAATGGCCGATTCTTCAGAAAAACCAACTGGTGAGTGGAATACTATGGAAGTTGTCTGCAAAGCAAACACTATTGAAGTATCTATAAACGGAGTTCTGCAAAACAAGGGAACTAATGTATCGATAAGTAAAGGGAGTATATGTCTTCAAAGCGAAGGTAAGGATATTGAATTCAGAAATGTATTCCTGAACAAACTCAAAAAATAAATCAGAACAATTAGTTTTTTGTCAAAATCTTTATGCGACTTAGTGTCTTTGCGCCTCGTGGCAAAAAAAAATATGAACCTTAATAAGAAAAAAGTAGCATTCCATACCCTCGGTTGTAAACTCAACTTTGCCGAGACATCCACTATTTCCAGATCATTTCCTGAGGAGAAATTTGAAAGAGTTCCTGCAAACTCAAAAGCTGATATTTACGTAATTAATACATGCTCAGTCACTGATGCAGCTGATAAGAAATGCAGGCAGGCAATAAAAAAATTCATCACTCTTTCACCCGGTGCTTTTATTGCTGTTGTTGGCTGTTATGCTCAGCTTAAACCTCAGGAGATATCCTCTATTCCGGGAGTAGATCTTGTTCTTGGGACAAATGAAAAGTTCGACATAAAGGAATACATGACCGATCTTGAAAAGAGACAAGAAGTGGAAATACACTCCTGCGATCTATCATCCACTGATAGTTTTAACCCGTCATACTCCATGGGTGACAGAACACGTTCCTTTCTGAAAGTCCAGGACGGATGTGACTATGGATGTTCATATTGCACTATCCCTCTGGCCCGTGGGCGAAGCAGAAATCCGGAAATTTCATCCATTATCGGTGAAGCAGAGAAAATTGCCGAACGAGGTGTAAAAGAGATTGTAATAACAGGTGTCAATATTGGTGATTTTGGAAAATCGACCGGAGAATCATTTGCTGGTCTTCTGAAAGATCTGGTTAAAGTCCAGGGCATTGAAAGATTCAGAATATCATCAATAGAACCGAACCTGTTAACGGATGAATTGATTGAAATGTCAGCGATGAATGAAAAAATTCTTCCGCATTTCCATATACCTTTACAAAGCGGGTGTAACAAAATCCTTGGCCTCATGAGAAGAAGATATACCAGGGATGTCTTTGCTGCCAGGGTAAAAATGGTCAGGGAAAAGATGCCTTTAGCCGGCATCGGAGCTGATGTAATAGTTGGTTTTCCCGGAGAATCAGTCTTCGATTTTGAGGATACATATTCCTTTTTGCAGGAAATGGCTCTCTCCTATCTCCATGTTTTCACTTTTTCAGAAAGACCGGATACAATTGCAGAAAAACTACCGGAAAAGGTTTCGCACGGAGAAAAGGAAATCAGGAGCAAAAGACTGATAGCTCTTTCAGAAATGAAAAATCTGGAATTTAATAAATTGAATATCGGTCAGATAACAAATGTTTTGTTCGAAAGAACCCGCAGTGAAGGATTAATAACCGGCCTTACCTCCAATTATATCAGAGTTGAACATCAATGGCAATCCAGACTCGCAGGTCAGATAAAAAAAGTTAAATTGAATAGCATATCACTAACAGGCAGAATGAGCGTTGAACTAGTTAACTAACCCATGATTGATCTAAAAGATATTTGTAAAGAAATTGAAAAAGCCGCCTGTGAAACAGGTGCATTTATTCTGAAATTCAGGAAATTGTAAGTAAATTTATGAAGAATTAAACCCTTCAATCAAATGGGAGCTGTCGGATACTATATTTTTTACGGAATAAACTGGATAATTACACTTCTGCCTCTTCCGGTTTTGTATATCTTTTCCGACTTCCTCTATTTTTTGCTTTATTACTTTCCTTCATACCGCAGAAAGGTTGTTGCAACCAATCTTAAAAACTCATTCCCTGAAAAAACAGAAGAAGAGCTTAAATGCATAGAAAAAAAATTCTACAAACATCTTGCTGATCTTTTTATTGAGACCTTTAAGCTTGTCCACATGTCAAAAAAAGAGCAGAAGAAGCGATTCACATACAGCAATCTCGAAATAATCGATAAACTTCGGGAGGAAAAACGTGATATAATTGCTGTTCTTGGTCATTATAATAACTGGGAATGGCCAACTTTACTTCCATTTTTTCTGAAATACAAAATTGTTATAATCTATAAACCTCTGCAAAACAAATTTTTCAACAGGTTTATAAATAAACATAGATCCATGTATGGTATAGTTCTTACCCCAATGTCACAGATAATCAGGGAAATAATTAACTTCAGAAAGAATAACATAAATACGCTCTCGGTTTTCCTTTCAGATCAGACACCGGTAAAAAGTGAAATCAGATACTGGACAACCTTCTTAAATCAGGATACTCCAGTTTATTTGGGTACGGAAAAAATTGCGTCAAAGTATGATATGGCTGTAGTCTATTTTCATATTCAAAAAATAAAACGGGGATTTTACAACCTTGACATAAAACTTCTTTTTGAGCATACAGCCGGACTTCCGGAGTATCTCATTACAGAAACCCATACAAGAAAACTTGAAGAGATCATCAAAGAAAAACCTGAGTACTGGCTCTGGAGCCATCGCCGCTGGAAACATAAAAGGCCGGTTGAAAATGAATAAAACAGCAATTGTAATATTAAACTGGAATGGTATTGGTTACCTGAAAATGTTCCTTGGGATTGTCGTAAAACATTCCATGAGCAGCGAAACTATTGTATGTGTTGCCGATAATGGTTCATCAGATGGGTCTCCGGAATGGGTTGCCGATAATTTTCAAGATGTAAAGCTTATAAGGTTTGATAAAAATCATGGGTTTGCCAGGGGCTATAACCTTTCTATTAATCAGCTGGATGCCAAATACTTCGTTCTGTTAAATTCGGATATCGAAGTTACTGAGGGCTGGCTTCAGCCACTTGTCAGTTTCATGGATAGTAACCCTGATGTTGCATCATGTCAGCCAAAAATCCTCTCTTATAACCGGAAAGATCATTTCGAATATGCCGGTGCAGCCGGCAGTTTTATTGATAAGTACGGGTATCCTTTTTGCCGGGGGCGGATCTTTGATAACGTTGAAAAAGATACAGGACAGTATGATTCTCAAATTGATGTATTCTGGTCGAGTGGTGCATGTATGATTGTACGCGGGGATGCATGGAGAAAATGCGATGGATTTGATGCCGGGTTCTTCGCCCATATGGAAGAGATAGATCTATGCTGGCGGTTCAATAAAGCAGGGTATCGTGTAAGTTATATACCAGGATCGGTGGTGTATCATGTTGGTGGAGGATCCCTACCATATGATTCCCCCTTTAAAACATATCTCAACTTCCGGAACAGCCTCTTTCTTCTTTATAAAAATCTGCCTGACAACAAATTACATACTATTATGTTCATAAGAAAGCTTTTGGATGGTCTTTCTGCTGTCAGGTTTCTTTTGAAAGGTAATTTCGGCAGTATTATGTCAGTCTGGAATGCTCATATCGACTATTATAAAAATATGAGCGAACTCAAAGTGAAAAGAAAAATGGTAAAAAAGCTGGAAGTGGTACATTCTCCTGCAGTGATTTTGAACAAGAGTATTGTTTTTGAGTTTTATGTTAAAGGCAACAAAACTTATAATAGCCTGAAAACAGAATCCTGATCTGAAATGAAAAAACACCAAATGATTATATTTTTTTCTATAGCGCTCACAATTTACTCTCTGATAAATATTTATATCTTTTTTAAAGGGTACAATGCAATACCAGTTCTTCAAAATAACAGGCTGCTTTATTCAATTACTTTCTTTTTACTTGCTGTAATCTTTATTATTGCTAAAATCCTTGAATCAAAACATTCTTCCGTTCTTTCTGACGTCCTTAATATTATGGGAGGTTTCTGGCTTGCATTCATGTTATATGGTTTTCTGTTTTTCCTTATATCTGATATTATTTTACTTACGTTAAGAATTCCGGGAATCATAAGTAGTGAGAATATCTTCCTTTTCCGTAAGTGGTCATTTATTCTTATAGTGGCCATTTCTTCAGTGTTGATCATTGGAGGCTTCATTAATGCCGTAATACCGGTTGTTAAAGAATATAACATAACAATAAACAAACCGGCCGGAGAAATAAAAACATTACGTATTGCAGCGGTGTCTGACATTCATCTTGGGAGTATAATAAGAAAAAGAAGTTTAAAGAAATTGTCAGGAATGCTTAAAGAGATGAACCCTGATCTAGTTTTACTCCTGGGAGATATTGTTGATGGCGAAATTGGACCTGTTATGAGAGGTGATCTCCTCCAATACTTCACCATTCCAAAATGTAATGATGGTCTCTTTGCTATAACCGGTAATCACGAATTTATTGGAGGTGGCAGTCGTACAATTCCATATATAGAGAGTAAAGGAATAAGAGTTTTAAAAGATGAAATGGTAACCCTTGAAGGTGGGATTCAGTTGATTGGAAGGATAGACAGGGATTCATTCCGGTTTTACGGAAAAGAACGATTAACCCTGGGTGAGCTGATGAAACAGGCAGATACAACAAAACCTGTTATTCTGCTCGACCATCAGCCTTTCCATCTTGATGAATCTGCAAAACAGGGCGTTGACCTCCAACTTTCCGGACATACCCACAACGGCCAAATGTGGCCGCTGAATTATGTTACTTCGTGGATCTATGAGTTAAACTATGGCTATCTGAGGAAAGGGAATACACAATTTATAGTTTCTTCCGGTTATGGACTGTGGGGTCCTCGAGTCAGGTCAGGCAGCAATTCTGAAGTCCTGCTGATCAATATTAAATTTACAGGTGCGGATACCTACTTACCATAATTTTTAAAGCAGATCGTAAACCTTCTCCAGGCCAATTCCCCTCGAACCTTTTATAAGAATATTATTCCCTTTTACAGGTTCACTTTTTAGAAAATCTATTAGTTTAATTACATCGGGAAATGATTTGAAACCCGATTCCGAGGAGACCTTCTGAAAGACAGGACCTACCAGAAGAACTTTTTCAATTTTGTGAGATTGAAGTTCATTTATTAACTTAATATGCTCCTCTTCACTTTTTTCGCCCAGTTCCAGCATATCACCCAGTATCACAAGTTTCCGGACGGCCTGAATTCCGGCAAATGATTCCAGGGCTAAATTCATACTTGTCGGGTTTGCATTATAAGAATCACAAATAAGAGTATTGTTCTTTGTTATTTTAATCTGTGATCTGTTATTTGCCGGCTGATAATTTTCAACAGCATAAACAATATCGGTCATTTCAACGCCAAGGAACAAGCCTGTGGCCATTGCAGCTTTAATATTCTCGAGATTATAGCTACCAAAAAGATTGGTACATATATTATAGGTATGATGTTGATATGTTGCTGTTAAGCTAAGATTAAGATCAGATGGCACCAGTTCAACAATAAAATCAATACCTGTAGGATCAGAAAAGGGAATAGCTCTGTTTATGATTTTAAAGATCATTTCAGTGAGCAGGGGATTTTTGTCGTTATACAAGGCAATTCCATTAACCATGCGGAGGTACTCGTAAAGTTCTGTTTTTGCCTTCATTACCCCATCTGCTGATCCAAAACCTTCAATATGTGCTGTGCCAATATTTGTAATTATCCCATAATCAGGTTTTGCTATCAGGCACAGTGTCCGGATCTCTCCAATATGATTGGCGCCCATTTCAATTATCATCATTTCAGTCCCGCCAGGTGCCGATAGAATTGTAAGCGGAACCCCTATATGATTATTAAGGTTTCCTTTTGTGTAATGAACCTTTAGCTTCTTTGCCATGATAGCGGCAAGCAGTTCCTTGGTAGTTGTCTTCCCGTTAGTACCAGTTAATGCAAGTACCGGTACATTCATCTCTTTCCTGTGGTGCGATGCCAGAGCCTGCAGTTCAAAGAGGCAATCTTCTACGAGGATTGTCTTTTCGGTTTCAAAGAGAGGGTCATCAATAACCGCCCATGAAGCCCCTTTTGCCAGCGCTTCTGAAGCAAACTTATTTCCATTATAATTATCGCCCCAGAGTGCAAAGAAAATCTGTCCTTTTCCGACTGTTCGGGAATCGGTGGTTACTCCGGTAGATTCTTTAAAGAGATCGTAAAGTTGTTTAGTCTTCATATTTTCAAAAAAATGCCTCATTATGCAATCATAATGAGGCTTATACTGTCAGCGAACCCAATTTTAGAGACCTGAAGGGCTTCCTACCCTTATCATTGCACACCTGAAACCTATATCATCACGTGAACTTTCCTGGTCGAGGAATCTTCTTGTTGATGGGTTAAGCCAGTAAGCTCTGTCTTTCCATGATCCGCCCTTATATACACGTGCATTATCATTAATAAGAGTTACGAAATCACTATTCCCGGCTGTATTATCCTGAGCATACATCCTGAGTGAACCTTTTTTGCCATCCTCTGTTGTCCATTCAGCTCCTCCTGGTATTGCCGACTGAAGGTCACCATCCCTGTAATTTCTATAATCGCCCTTCTGATAATTATATCTGTTTGCAACATCAATATCTTTTACTGTATCAACATATAGGCGTCCGAGTTTGTCTTTTCCTACAACTGAGCCATTAGGGTCTCTTCTTAAATCGGTAAAAACGTTACCTCTGAAAGGATTAAAACCATCGACATCTTCTGATGTAAGAGGACGGTAAACATCCTGTACCCATTCGTTAACGTTTCCTGCCATGCAATAAAGTCCATAGTCGTTTGGCCAATATGCCTTTACATCTACTGTAATACTCCCGTTATCGTTCAGGTTGCCGGCCACTCCCATTAAGTCTCCTCTGCCACGGACAAAGTTAGCCATCATCTCACCACGTGATTTTGTTCCGGAGTTTCTAACGTTATGACCATTCCACGGATATATTCTTCTTTCGTAAATCCTCTCCTCAAAAGTATTGCCTCTGAGTGCATAAGCTGCAAATTCCCATTCAGCTTCAGTAGGAAGTCTGTAACCAGGAAGAAGAAGACCATCTTCAAAGTTAGTACGTCTTTCTGTCTGGTTTGGATTCAGGCTTTCGCGAAGCTGATTAACTACACCTTCATATTGTCCTGCCAGGTAAGCTTCTGTATTAAAGTTTTTTTCATTTACCTGGTTCGGATCAGGGTTTAGTTCTCCTTCATCAATAAGGAGCTGTTCGTTAACCCTGTCAGTTCTCCAGATGCAAAAGTCGCTTGCTTTAATCCAACTGACACCAACAACCGGATAATTATTATATGAAGGATGCCGGAAATAATACTGTACATAGGGATCGTTGAAACCCATCGGACTTCTCCAGACTAAAGTATCAGGCAGAGCTCTTCTGAACACTTCAGGGTAATCTTTATATACCCTGCGCAGCCAGAAAAGATATTCGCGGTAGTCAACATTCTTAACCTCTGTTTCATCCATATAAAACGAAGATACCGTGACAGTTCTGGGTTTGTTATTCCAGTCAAACATAACGTCCTGCTGCACCTGTCCCATTGTGAAACGGCCTCCCTCTATGAGTACCAGACCTGGACCTGTTTTCTGGTCGGCTCCAAAAGTAACTTCAAATCCGCCATTATCAGGATTATTATACTTCCAACCTGTTGACGAGGAAACATTGGCTTTGCCACCCTTTTTTTTATTAAATATACAGGATGTAAAAAGTAAGACAGAAATAAGAACAATTGGTAAGGCTCTGAATTTATACATAACTCCTTATAATATTATGGCTTTTAAGAATCCCCAAATATACAAATTTTACCAAGACAACCCTTTTCTACTCTCCAAATATAACTACAATATAGGTAAATTTATTGTCTTGATTAGATTTCTTTTATCAACATTATTTAAACTGAATGCAAGTCC
>JAPLED010000119.1 GCA_026391475.1 Bacteroidia bacterium
TCAGTTTGTCCGATTTCAGGACCTTTGATATCAAGTGATTTTTCGGCAATTAATTCACCGGTATTTGTTACAGTTATTTCAAAAATTCCATTCTTAACCTCTGTAAAAGTGTTAGAAACCTTATTCTTTGAGGTTAGTTTGTTGAAGGTAACCAAAGCTCCGATTGCCAAAACAATACCAGTAATAATTAATATTTTTTTCATCATAATATAATTGTTTTTAATGGTATGATGAAGTTTGCCCCGACAAGTCGGGGCTCGGTTCATCTTTTATTTTTTTATCAATCAATCCCTAAACCATTAGACCGTTAAAGTATTAAAAATATTTCAATGATCAACAGATTTTTCTGAAATGGGAGATTTCTCCATATCATGGTTTACCAGTACTATCTGATATTGTGCAAGTTTAAGAGCATCCAGATATTACAACCGAAATGACCTGAATTACCCAGTGGTCCGGGAATAAATTTAAATCCTGCTTTTTCATACAGACCTATGGCTTTGTCAAGTTCCGGCAGAGACTCTAAATACAATTGACTATATCCCGATTTTTTTGCCGACTCAATACTTTTTTCGAGAAGATGTCTGCCGATACCTTTGCCCCTATGAGCAGAAGACAAATAAAGCTTTACAAGTTCAGCGCAGCCCTCAGGCAAACCGGGAGTTGCATAAATACCGCACCCTCCGATTATTTTGCCGTCCTCCATTGCAATCCAGTAGATGGAACCATGTTTCTGAAACAATGTATGAAGGTCATCTGTAGTCGGGTCGAAGTATACAGTTCCCGGCCGGTCTATTTTAAACTCTCTGAAGACTGTACGGATAAGATCTGCAATTTCCTTATTGTCTTTTTTTTCAATATGTCTGAAAATAATATTCGAATTAATCATGATGCAGTTCTTTGGTTTACGTTTATTAAAAATTTATTGAATTACAACGAGAACCAATAATTCAATTTAATAAGAAAAATATTATTCGGGAAGACACTGCGGAGCTGCTTGTAAGAATCCCCGATGGAAGCATCAGAGGAACCGGTCCTTCCTGTCCGTTCGCTTGACCAGACGAGATAGATGAAAGATCCCAGGCGGTATTCCCATTTGGCAACAAAGTTAGAGCGGAACTCATGAAAGTTGAAATCGGGATTGCCAATTGAATAATCCGGAACGAAATCATAATTTTCATCAAGTAAATACTTCCCGTCTGACAGGATCACATTGTTATAAAGAGCAAACCGGTCTTCATAAACTTTTGCCTCAGGATTTGTAACATGCTTAAACTCTGAATAACTGCCACGTGAGACAAAAGGACTCCCATAATATTGAACTGAAAACTCGGGAGTCAGGTTCAGATCCACCCTGAATGTCAGCCCAAGTGTTTTCTGATCGATTGTACTAAGAATATAGCTGTTACCATGTGTAAAAAACCTTGTGGTTACATATTGAAGCCTGTCATGGTTATCCACATAGTTTGCAGTCAGTCCGATTTTCAGGTTATTAATTGGACGATAGGTAATGCCAGGTTCAATCTGGAAACTTGATGCAGAATTATTGCCGGATTTTTCGTAGCTGTATTCAAATCCGGCTGTGATTTTTTTTGACTGATCAGTTCTCAGACTGACAAACGACATAATGTTGTACGGCATTATCATGTCATATCCACCACGCAATATCTTGGTGTCGCGAGCTTTCGAATGATATATGAGATTTGTGCTGAAACTCCATTGGTTATTAAATTCTGAAGTAAAGGAAAGATGGCCACCTGATCCAAGGTAGGCGCCACTAAAGTTCCAGGTATTGAACTGCTCCAGACCTATATTATATGTACGAAATATCGAGACCGGCTGATTAACAAAGTATGATATTTCATTTTCCTGATTGATTTCATCAGCAGTATTCATATAACCCAGGTCATTCAGTTCGAGACCGGGAGAAAGCCATGAGCCCCCTGTTGAATACCGCCAGAATCCTTTGGAACCTTTTCCGATCCTGAGCTTGCCTCCAAAACCGCTCAGACTGGTACTTGTTGTGTCATATCTGAGATAATTTGCATCCGGCCTTTGGTAATAACGGGCGGATGATTCCTGCAGTGCAGTAATTGCCTCGTTACTGCCAT
This sequence comes from Bacteroidia bacterium, assembly GCA_026391475.1. GTDB lineage: Bacteria > Bacteroidota > Bacteroidia > Bacteroidales > VadinHA17 > LD21. The sequence continues at coordinate 2,112 of JAPLED010000119.1, forward strand.
TTACATAACTGCCTATCAACCTGGCATCAATAAAAAACTCCTTATCTTTCCAGTGATGTAAAAGATCCAGCCCTCCGGTGTATGCATCGCTGCTGAGGAACTCCAGGCTGTTATCTTCGATGAAACGATTTGTGGATGTCAGCATCCCTCCTACCACCGTATTTCCTGCATTGTATCCTTTCTGGATACGTGCAACCATATAGTTGGTAAGTGGTTCAACTTTCCTGCTGCTCCTGTTGCCCGCAGGATCACTAAGCCTTGCATATTGATTTGCTGTCACACTTTGTATCAGCCCTACTGACAACCCTTTTGAAGTTGTTCCGCTGAACTTGATTGCGCTGAGAATAGTAGTTTTATCAGGTGAATTTACAAACAGACTATCATTCGGATTTACAGTCATGGATGGAGAATGCCCGATCCGTCTTGAATAAAACAGGTTCTGGTTGTCAAATTTATAATCGAAAATAGTTAATCCCTCAAGGAAGAAAGGCCGTTTCTCCTCATAAAAGGTTTCAAATGCCGATAAATTCATAACAGAAGGATCGGATTCTACCTGTCCGAAATCAGGATTAACAGTCAGATCAACAGTAAAGTTGCTTGAAATACCGATCTTGGCGTCAAGTCCTACATTACCTCCCCAGGCTCTTCCCTTATCGGTAAACGGATTCCCCGGTTCTTTTTTCATTGTTCTGAGATCTCCGAGGGCAAAAGGCATAATTTCGAGCCGTCGTGATTTTTTTAATCCTTTAATGCCCCGTAACTCTCCGAAATTATAGAGCATCCCCGGGCCGGTCTTACTTTGTTTCTCCCAGTTACTTTCTTCCTGAAGCCGCGATATCCACCGCCAGGTATGCATTCCCCAAACCTGTTCATCTTCGCTGCTGTAACGCAATTGACTCAAAGGAACCTCAAGTTCGGCTACCCAGGCTGAATCTTCCGTTCCGACTTTCCCCTTCCACACAGCATTCCAGTTGAAATCCCAGTTCATGGGGTTGAATAAAACCAGATCAACCTTCTGGCCCCATGCGGTCATTGTAAACTCAAATCCTGTGCGGTAATCGCGGTAACTGTCAAGGGTTATGCCAACCATATCACCAACAGTTTCATCACGCACACCGGCCAACCGCAGAATTTTGTCAGGTTCCCCGTCGAACGCACGAAAGGCTATGTAAAGGTTCTTGTCATCATACTGTATATTCAACTCGGTCGGATAGGTGGGTTTAGCCCCTTCCTTTGGAACAAACTGCGTGTAATCGGCTGCCCAGGTACCTGCCTTCCAGCATTCATCATCTAGCTTCCCGTCAATCACCGGTTTAGCAGACACAAGACGGGAAGTTGTATAGACCGGTTGTTTGGTTGCGCTCTGCTTTGTCAGAGTATCTTGCTGAGAACCGGCAGATTGCACTGAAATGGAGGAGAATACTGGTTTTATGTTGATTAAGAAAAAAACAAACAGGAGAAGAGCAAATGTTATAGATCGTTTCATTTCAATTATTAATGGCTGGTTTATAATGATTATTTTGTTCAAATTTATAAGAATAACTCATTACAGGAAATGTTTTAAAAAATTATTTTCATCTTCAGATTGTCAGAAATAGAAAGGGTTTTTTAAACCAATCTTCTTATATTCGGTGTGAATTCTAAAACATCAATTAACAGAAAAATATAAATCCTATCAAACCATGAAGAAACTACTTTTCTCAATCATTCTGATTTGCACAATCAGTTCTGTATCAATGGGACAGCCTCAAACCAACCAGGCACCGGATGTTTTAATAGCGGTTAGGACTTTAAATACCGATCTGGTTTATAAAGTGAGCGGAAGGGATGGAAGGCTTTATCAATCATACCTTGGTCCAAAACTCGGTGACATCGCCAGCTTAACCCAGCTCAGGGATGCAGGTCATCTGGCTTATGCAACATTTGGTACAGATAATCTTTTTGAGCCGGCAATCCGTATGACACACAATGACGGCAATCCCTCTCTTGAACTGAAATATGTAAGTCATAAAACCGAAAAACCGAATGCCAACGTAACAATTACACATATTCTCCTGAAAGATTCTGAGTATCCGGTAGAAGTTACGCTCCACATTAAGTCGTTTGCGGCAGAAGATGTGATTGAACAATGGGTTGAGATTGTCCAAAAGGAATCAAACCCTTTGACAATTTATAATTATGCTTCATCAATGCTTCATTTTGATGCAAGTAAATACTGGCTTACTCAGTTTCATGGCGACTGGGCCGAAGAGATGAAAATGCAGGAGAGCGAACTTACCAGTGGTATTAAAATCTTAGACACTAAATTGGGTACACGGGCACATATGTACCAGACTCCGGTATTCTTTCTCTCCCTCAATGAGAAATCAGACGAAAACAACGGGGAACTCATCGCAGGAACTCTGGGCTGGTCGGGAAATTTTCAATTTCTTTTTGAAGTTGATGAAAAGAATTCCCTTCGTGTCATATCTGGAATCAATCCTTTTGCATCGGAATATACAATTCAACCCGGGAAACCTTTTAAAACCCCCTCATTTATATTTACTTTTTCGAACCAGGGAAAAGGACTTGCCAGCCGTAATCTTCATAATTGGGCCAGAAATTATGGAATCATTGACGGAAATAAAACGCGTCTAACACTCCTTAACAATTGGGAGACAACCTATTTTAATTTTGATGAGCCGAAACTTACCGGATTGCTCGATGATACCAAAAAAATGGGACTTGATCTGTTTCTTCTTGATGATGGCTGGTTCGCCAATAAATATCCGAGGAACGACGACCGCGCCGGGCTTGGTGACTGGCAGGAGAATAAAGCAAAATTACCAGATGGCCTTGGGTACCTTGTAAAAGAAGCAGAGAAGAGAGGTGTTAAATTCGGCATATGGATCGAACCTGAAATGGTAAATCCCAAAAGCGAACTTTATGAAAACCATCCTGATTGGATCCTGAAACTTCCCAACAGGCCGGAGAATTATTATCGGAATCAATTGGTGCTCGATCTTACTAATCCAAAAGTCCAGGAGTTTGTTTATAACGTTGTTGACGAAATGATGACTAAATATCCGGGGATTGCATTCATCAAATGGGACTGTAACAGGATGATGACAAACGCATATTCAGTTTATTTAAAGGATAAACAATCGCATCTTTATGTAGATTATGTGAATAACCTTTATAATATCCTTGATCGTTTACGTCAGAAGTACCCGAAACTGCCTATAATGCTCTGCTCCGGAGGAGGAGGAAGGGTTGATTACGGGGCACTTCGTTATTTCACCGAATTCTGGGCAAGCGATAATACTGATCCTCTTGAAAGGATTTATATACAATGGGGGTACTCATATTTCTTCCCTTCAATTTCTGTCTGTAACCATATAACCTCATGGGGCAAACAATCGCTTAAATTCAAAACTGATGTAGCAATGATGGGTAAAATGGGTTACGACATTCCAGTGAATGAACTTACTGAAAAAGAGTTGAAATTCAGCCAGGATGCAATTGCTGATTACAAAAGAATCAGTGACATTATATGGCACGGAGATCTTTACAGAATTGCTTCTCCTTATGAGGGAAACAGGGCAGTTCTTCTGTATGTCAATAGCGCAAAAAATAAAGCTGTTCTCTTTGCTTATACTCTCAATTCAAGATACGGTGAAACATTCAACCGGGTCCGTTTACAGGGCCTTGATCCTGCTAAAACCTATAAAATCCAGGAAATAAATGTTTCGACAGAAGGAAGACGTCCTGGTGGCTCAGAAAGCGGTAAAAGCTATACTGGAGACTATCTGATGAAGATCGGTTTGAACGCAGGTTCTGCTACACCGCTTACAAGTGCGGTATTTGAAATAACAGAATAATTTTAAATCCCCCAAGTAGGTACATGCCATGGCATGTCCTTACTCCTCAGGAATGATTCCCATTTTAATATAAATCGGGTGGACTAATGTTTTCAGTTCAGGTAGTTTTCTTAAAAAAAACAGAGCGCCAATAATAGTAGCGATACCACCTGCAAATATGGTGCCCGGAGTTCCTATAACCTTTGCCAACCCTCCCGCCATCAGGCTGCCGAAAGGAGCAGTACCCATAATTGCCATTGTGTAAAAACTCATAACTCTGCCACGTTTATCATCATCAGTGATTGTTTGTATAATCGTATTACTAGCAGCTGTTTGCATCATCATTCCCAAACCAATAAAGACCATCAGTACAAGAGAAAGAGGAAAGATCCTGGTGAATGATAAAATGACAAGTCCGGTTCCAAATAGAATTGCCGCCGCCGGTACTATTCTTCCAAGTTTCAGAACTGTCTCCCGTGAAGCAAGGAATATTGCCCCCAGGAGTGCTCCAAAACCGGCAGCCCCCATGAGAAAACCATAAGTGTGAGATCCTCCATGCAAAATCTCTTTTGCAAAAACCGGCATCAGAACAGTATATGACATTCCCATAAGACTTACTATTCCGAGCAAAAGTATAAGATGTTTTATCGGGGGAAAACCAAAGGTATAATTCAGTCCCTCTTCAAGTTCTTTCAATATTTCAGACTTCTTCTTCCTGACTTCCTTTATTTTGATCTTCATCATCAATAAAGAGATAATTACGAATATATAGCTGACCGCATTAAGGAGAAAGCAGATTCCCTCACCTGTCGATGCAAGCATAACCCCGGCTATTGAAGGACCAATAATTCTGGCTCCGTTAAACATCAGAGAATTAAGTGCTATTGCATTACCCAGGTCTTCCTTTTTCTCAACCATGTCTATTACAAATGAGTGGCGGGCGGGCACATCAAAGGCGTTAATACAGCCAAGAGCAATACTCAAAACAACAATGTGCCAGATCTGAATTACCCCTGCGAGGCAAAGCCCTGCAAGGACAAAGGCCTGGATCATCGAAATAATCTGTGTAACCAGCAAAACACGGTATCTGCTCCAGCGGTCAGTAAGAACACCAGCAACAGGTGAAAGTAAAAAAGTTGGTATCTGACCGGCAAAACTGACAACACCAAGGAGTAGTACCGAACCTGTCATATGGTAAACTAGCCATGGCATGGCAATACGTTGCATCCAGGTTCCTATCAGCGAAATACTCTGTCCGCTGAAAAACAGCCGGTAGTTCCTGTATTGAAGGGACCGGAATATTATTTTGAATCTATCCCTGTCGTTACCGGATCCAACTTTGTTCATCAGTTTTTTCTAATCGTCTTATTTTTTGACAGGAGCAATATCCAATACAGCAAATGAACCAGCTTTCATGGTTCGTCTTGGCCGTGGATTTTCAGTAGTTGCTTCAGGGGCAGGATTGTATTCTGCTGAAGGCAGATAGATATGATGAGTTTTGGTATCAACTGCCAATGTTCTGGAACCTGACATTGTTGTAACATTTTCAAGAACTTTGAAACTATCTTTATTTAATTCCTGAACAACAGTCATCGTCCCGTCACCGTTTGAACTGTAAGCTCTTTTCATTCCCGGATCAAACTTTACCCCGTCGCAACCATTTCCAATCGGTAACGTTGTGACGATATGACCATCAATTGCATCAACAACAACCATCAGCTTATTGCTGCATACAGAGAAGAGACGATGAGTCTCATTATCAAGTGCAAGTCCACTTGCTTCTTCTCCGGGGGCTATCGACCATGATTTCTCCACTTTCATGGTTTTAGCATCAATAACTGAGATCAGACTCTTGTCTTCAATATTCACATATAATTTTCCTTTACCGTCTGAAACAGGAAATTCCGGCTTACCTTCCAGCGGAATGGTTGCAACAACTTCATTTGTTACAGCATCCAAAACAGTTGCATTAGCAGACCCCCCATTAAACACAAACACCTTTTTTGAGAACTGATCGTACATTATAGCATCAGGATTCTGTCCTGTGATCTTCACGTCAGCAATCAATTCAAGAGTCTTAAAATTGATAACCTTTACTGAGGCATTCCGTCCCACGCTTATAAAAGCTTTATTCTGTTCCTCCGCTAAAGCAATTCCATGTACTCCGGGAGTCTCATTTATTGTTCCGGCAAGCTGACTGGTTTTAAGATCAACTACCAATACCATTGTTGAATGCGAAATAAATAATCTTGCTCCTGCCTCATCAACAGAGAGATAATCCCAACCTCCATCACCCGGTAAATGAATTTTATTCATAATACCGTACTCCGGATTTACATTCTGACCATGGAGATTTAATCCTGTAAAAAGGACAAGCAAACAACTAAAAAAAACAAATGACTTTTTCATTTCTATAAATATTAGTTTAAAAAGAAACGGATATACTAACAGACAATCAGATCAGGCAGATTGTTCCAGCAGCTTTAAATAATACCCAGCATAGCGAGAATCGCTATTACAATTATTGTCAGAGAAGAAACGCCAATCGGGAACCATACCGGGGCAATCCATGGTTTTGGGATGAGGAAGAGAACATCAATAGTCGTAAACTTAGGTGGCCATTTTATCAGAATGTAGAGTGATAAATAGTAAAACAGGTCCCAGAAAGCGAATGTCCAGAGGAAGAAAACTCCTTTTTCGATCCATGATCCTCCGGTAAGATAGGCTATTACAACAAGCATTACGATCGTAGCAGCCTCTCTTGTCATCTCAATTTTAAGATAACGATCCGGAAATTTCTCTATCGATTCCTTATTAGATTCCGAATCGAGCATACCCAGAGCTTTTCTCAGGTATACAACGACTACACCCTCAAAGTGAGCCATTGCAATTCCAAAAAGGGCAAGAAGAGATAGTTTTGTTAACATATAGAAAGGTATTCAATACTCAACAGATCAGCTAATTTACAAATTTTATCTGATATATGTCCGACTCCGATAGCACAATGATGTGATGGTCCGGCTTTTGACCAGTTATCAATGAATTCCCTTGCAGATAGAGGGAATTTATAACGGCTGTTGGTATTTCCGATCTGAAGAGTCGGGCCCTCAACGGAATGACCCTGAGCTGTAAGAAGAGTTATTTTGCCATTTCCTCCCTGACATACGGAAAGAAGTGTAACAGGGCCATTTGCAACTTTCATCTGTATAGATAATCCTTTCCCGGGCTTGCCATGAAAAACAGGAAGCGGGACCAGTCCAACCTTCCCATCTGCAATCTTGAAATGTGCCGGTCCGTCATGTCCCATAAGGATAATGTCATCATTAAAATCCATTCCATAAAATTCAGAAAATGATCCGCCGGTGTTAAATGCATCCATTATTTTCATTGCCAGAACATTTTTTATTTCGCATTCCCCGGCAACTGGGATGTTCCGCCCGGTAAGCAGTGTCATCCCGGGAATTAATGTTGTAACTATCTTTTCATAATCTGCATCACCTTCTCCTTCATAATAATAGGCCAGTGCGCCAAGCCTGAATTTCTCTGCCACCTGATCGAGGGCAACTGAACTTAGTGCCGCCTCTTCTATTTCGCCGGAAGAGCACTCTGATGAGACATTGAACCAATCTTTAAACCGCCTGATCTTTGAACTGGCCTCATCGTCGGACACTTTTTCCCTGAGGCTTTTCAGAACACCGAATTCAATTAGTTCAAAATGGCTGCCGAAAGCAGCAGCGAGCATTGTGATATCGCTGTAAACATCAAGCATTCCGTTATAATAATGACCCATTACTCCCACACTGGTGTTTTTCATGACCTTCATTACAGAACATGCTTCAATCCACTCTTTAATTTCTTTCCAGACATATTCCTCATCAAGATAACCGGTTATAAGATGATACTTTATTCCGGCCCTGTTAAATACATTTGCAAGTTCAGGGGTTACACAACTCTGGCAATATGATAACCATTCTCCGGTCATTTTGCCCCGGTCTCCAATTGAATTGAATTTCTCATAATCAATAGCTTCCGATGGCTGGAGGTTCAGAACAATAACAGGGCAGTTAACCCTTTGCATTAACGGTAAGACATTATGTGACAGTGCATAAGTTGAAATATTAAGGAAGATAAGATCAACTCCGCTTTTTTGGAAAAATCCGGCTGCTGCAATTGCTTTATCCGGATTATCTACCATTCCGGCATCGAATACTTCAGTGCCGGATTGCTCCAGACGATCTTTAATCCTGAGCTGAAAAGATTTCAGTTTATCAAGTAATCCATCGAACTGAGACCAATATGTGTCGAGTCCGATTCCAAAAAGTCCGATTTTAACTTTACTTCCCATTGAATTTATTCTCTTTTAAGGAGTTCTTTCAGAAAAACATTCTGGCAGCCTGGTAACCAAAATATAATCCAAAAAGACCAAGCACAACACCCAGACTTTTGATGAACACAGATATAACCTTAATATTGATGCGCTGCCGGAACCGGACAATCAGGAATGCCATGAGATAGAACCAGATTATACTGCCAACAGAAAGGAAGAATGCATAACAAATACTGATTACCAGATGAGAAGATGCCGGGTATGTGGTTTGGTCCTGCTGATGATCTTTACTTTGGCGTATCTGAATATTCTCAAATTGTTTAGTTGATAAAACTTGTGAGTTTTCTATTTTTCTACCTTCAATATTACTGATTTCTTTTACATTCTGGTCCATTTTAATTGCCAACCCACCGGTATGAAACCCCATTGATGCTATTAAAGAAATCACGAAAAAGGATGAGGTAAGCACTCCGATAAATAAAGTTGGATTAAGAAAGTTAATCATAAACCCGGTATAAAATGCTCCCTTTTCCTTCTTTTTAATCTTTTCAGTGAGATGGCTTTTATCTTCGAGATGTTCAATATCGATTTTTGTCCTGATAATCTTATATCCCAGGAAGAAGAAAAATATTGAACCAACTGAAAATATATAAGGGATGAGCGGTTTATAAAAAGAATAAAGTCCGGTCAAACCGAATACTGCAATGAACACATAAGTAAAATCGGCAAGAGAAGCACCTATGCTCACTAAGTTACAGTAACGCAACCTTCCTTTGAGAGCATTGGATGTAACCAGGATGCTGGTAGGGCCTGCAATTGGCATCGCGAAAATGAATCCAGCCAATAAACCGGCAATCGACATGGTTATAATACTTTTTATCATGAAACCTTTTTATTTTTATTTTAAATGATTTAAAACAAGTGCTTCAGCAGTTTTTCAATAGTCAATTCAAGGATGCTTTCCCCTCCAACTTTCAACAAACATTCAGGTGTATGATCAGTCAGAGGTCTTAACCTTGAAGCAATTCCAGCAGCCAGAATAACTCATTTTTACAGAGTTACGTAAGATTTGTCAATCTGGCGTTGTATAATCCACAATAATACAGCAAGAATGTTAAACCCGCCTATTATGATCCAGAAAAATATATCAAAACGATAAAACAGAGAACAAAGAATCAAAGTGGTTATTACTGCGGATGGGCCCATGAATACCCAAAAACGAATAATTATCCTGTTCTTATTAAAATAATCCTGAGGATTAGTGTTAAAAAATTTTTCTCTCTTTTTTCTTGCAGCAAGATTTCTTTGTACTTTTGAGTATATCAAATATATGAAAATAATAGTTTTATCGAACCATTTACCTTTTTGATTTTTAATTATTTTATACTCATTTTTATATTCTTCAATTCCCTCCTCAAAAGTATTTTTACGTTTCATAACAATATCAAGGAATCGCGTTCTGTAATAATCCACTAACACTTCCTGAATGATTATGCTTACTCCTGACAAAGAAAGCAGAATCAGCATTAATAAAGGCTGTTCTGCCTTTTGTGAATAACCAATAGCTATTCCAATAAAAATTGCAACAGTGGCAATGTAATCAGCAATACCATCAAGAAGCCTGCCAACTGATGTACCATTTTTTTTAAGGCGTGCCAATTGACCGTCGCTGCAATCAAGGATATTAAACAGTAAAAAGAACAAGGCCCCGAGAATGCAACTTAAATGTAAACCGAATGAATAGAAGCATCCTCCTGCTAATCCCATTAACATTGCTGCTAATGTCAGATGGTCGGGTTTGATTTTGGTATGGTAAACCGATATTACCAGGAGGAAAGCAAGGGGTCTGAAAAAAATGAGATCGATGATTTCTTCAACCTCTGCCATCTTAAGAGAGTTTTTATACTCGTTGAACCAGTTCATACTTTGTCTTTTTCATTCATAAACTTAACAATCATATCCCTTTTGTAAAATCCCGCGAAAAGCTGCTAATAGTATAATCATTCGTTTTCCGCAAAGCTTTAAAACAGGCTGGAAAAGGGCTATGCTGATTTTCATTCCTGTCAAGAAAGATCACACCTTTTTTCTTAATGTTCATAAGTCATGAATTATGGATGCCTCCTTTTTCTTCTAGACAAATATGGACAAAAGTTGAGATATATTAAAGGATATTTCCCCATAATTTTTGCGAGTTAGTTATTTTTTCATTCAAAGATTCAACTTTCTAATGCAACTTCTATATTTAGCCTGAATTATTCATAAAAAAGGGGAGGGTCAACCTACCATGAGCCGTTTGGGAAACACAGTTACAAAGACCTATCTCTTTCGTTTGGGCAAGTTTTTAATAGATAGCTTTGTAAATTCATACTCAAAAGCTCCTTCAGTCATTATTTTAGATTGCGATTATACCAACAATGACAGCTACGAACAATAAGAATGGGAAAGGTGTGCTCCAGTGGAAGATTTTGAGCCAAAAGTAAAAAGCTATAGTGAAAAAAATCAGGGCATAATCCAGATAAAAATCGAAAAATCTCATCCATAAAACTAAATCACAAAACCCGTCAGAAAAAAGTTAGACGTAAAAATCAATTTTTATGTTTAATTTTAAGTTTATAAATTATCCAGGCAAGACCAATTAAAATTCTCAAATATTTATTAATAATAATATTTGTCTTGTTCAATATTGCATTATCTATACTATTTTAGCAATTCCAAAATAAAAATTAAATACAATTAATCATGGACAGTGATAATTTTTTACTATTTACACCTGGCCCGGTTGAAATGAGTGAAAATGTTCTGAATGCCGGGTCAAAACAACTTCCATATTTCAGAACATGCTCATTTTCTGATAAAATTAAGTATTGTGAACAAAATATTTTAAAAATGATAAATGCTACTAAGGATAGCAAATGTCTTTTTTTGACAAGTTCAGGAACTGGGGCAATGGACGCTCTTATGACAAATTTGTTTGATCAACATGACAATATTCTTATTGTAAATAGTGGAGAATTTGGGAATCGATTTGTAGAATTAGCACTATTTTATAATGTCAAATTTACTCAGATTGTAATAGTTCCAGGTAAAGCAATTAAAACTGATGACCTAAAACATAATGCAAAATCAAATTTTAATGCACTTTTAATAAATGGACATGAGACATCAACTGGAGTTTTACATGATCTCTATTTAACAGGACAATTTTGTTTTGAAAATAATATAATGCATATTGTAGATGGGATTTCTGTTTTTCTTAATGATGAATTAGATATGCAGAAACAAAATATAGATATCCTTCTTCTCAGTTCTCAAAAAGGCTTAGCACTGCCACCTGGGTTATCATTAATAATCTTATCAGCTAAAGCAATTGAAAAGATTAGTAAAACTAAATCTAAATCATATTATTTTGATTTACATAAATATCTAGACAACATGATAAGATTTCAAACACCATTTACTCCTCCAATAGGAATTATAATGCAATTAATAAAAAGGCTTGAAGATATAAACTTAAATGGTGGTCCAAATGCTGAAATTATCAAAAGATATCAATTAGCAAAGTACTTTCGTGAGAATATTAAAAAGATGCCTCTTAAAATATTCTCGGAGAGATTATCAAATGGAATTACAGCTTTATCTCCAACTGATGGTAGAAGCGCATACGATATTGTGAAATATTTTGAAGATAATTACAAAATTTATATATGCCCAAATGGGAAAGAATTAAGAAATCAAGTTTTTCGAATTTCTCACATGGGCGAAATTAGAAAAGAACAAATAGACAAATTACTTTTTAATATGAAAAAATACTATAATTTATGAAAATAATAATGTTAGCTGCAGGTAAAGGCACAAGAATTAGCAGACATATAGAGGGAAAACCAAAATGTTGTTTAGATATTGGGGGGATTGAATTAATTAATAGAAACATAAAGAAATTAAAAATTTTAGGATTTAATGAAATTTGTATTGCAACAGGATATAGAAATGATTACGTAATTAATACTGTTTCAGATTCTCTCGTGACTTTCTTTAACAATCCATTTTATGAAGTAACTAATTCAATTGCTTCACTTTGGTTTTGTCAAGAGAATATTGAAAGTGACAGTGATCTTTACCTTATGAATGCTGATGTTTTTTTTAATGGAGAGATTTTTCAAAAATTAATTAATTCGAATGAATTAGTCACTATGGTTGGGGATTCATCAAGAAAGGAAGAGGCTGACTATAAATTTAATTGGGATCAAAACTACATTTTAAAAAAGTATGGTAAAGAACTGCCTTTTCACGACATAAGTGGAGAATATGTCGGAATTGCGAAAATTAATAAGGACTTCTTAGCAAATTTCGTAAATAAAATGAATAAAATGATTCTCCAGGGAGATTATAATTGTTGGTGGGAAGACATCTTATATAAATTGTCATTCGAAAATAAATTAAATATTAAAGTAATTGACATAAAAGGGGAATATTTTTGGGCAGAAGTCGATTTTGTTGAAGATTATAATAGGATAGTTGAATATTTAAAATCAAACCAAGAAAACTAATTTTTTTTTATTAAAATTCTATAAAAATCTTCATGTAAAATTGCATGATGGAATTAAGATATATATTAATCATTAAGCTGTCTAAAATACTTTTTCTTAAACCATAGTGCCACATTTACAAGGGCGATCATAACCGGTACTTCAACCAATGGACCGATTACAGCAGTAAATGCCTCCCCTGAGTTTATCCCGAATACGGCAATTGCAACTGCTATTGCAAGTTCAAAATTATTACTTGCAGCTGTAAATGAAAGAGTTGCTGTTTGTTCATAAGTCGCTCCCGCCCTCCTGCTCATAAAGAAGGAGAACATAAACATAATTACGAAATAAATTATGAGAGGTATAGCGATCAATACAACATCCAAAGGTAATTTTACAATGTATTCGCCTTTCAGGGAGAACATTACTATTATAGTGAATAACAAGGCAATAAGTGTGATGGGACTTATTTTGGGAATAAATTTAGTATGATACCACTCCTTGCTTTTAACCCTGATTAAGATGAAACGGGTAAGAAAACCCGCAATGAATGGAATACCAAGATAAATAAAGACACTCTTCGCTATTTGTCCGATTGTTATATTCTCAACCACTGAATTAGTTGGCACTCCGAACCATCCTGGTAAAACTGCAATAAAAACCCATGCATAAACTGAGAAAAGCAATACCTGGAATATGGAATTAAAGGCCACCAGTCCTGCACAATATTCTGCGTCTCCTTTTGCCAGGTCGTTCCATACTATCACCATGGCAATGCAACGGGCCAGACCAATCAAAATAATACCATACATATAAGGGAGGTTTGCATTGTCTTTCCCTGGAAATAGTTTGAAGAATACAATTGCCAGTGCAAACATCAGAACCGGTCCTATAATCCAGTTCTGTACCAGAGAAAGACCCAGAATTTTAAAGTTCCGGAAAACACCTCCCAACTCTTCATATTTTACTTTTGCCAGTGGTGGATACATCATCAGAATTAAACCAATGGCAATAGGAATATTGGTAGTGCTTTCGGGAGAAGATTTTAATGAATCCCAAAAAGTTGCGATTGCCGGGAAAAAATATCCTGAAAAGACTCCGATAAACATTGCAAGGAATATCCAGAGAGTAAGATATCTGTCGAGGAATTTTAGTCTGGGTTTCATATTGTAATAATTTGAAAATGTGTCAATTTGAAAATTTGAAAATGGGTTATTTATTTAATCATGAACTAATTTGATTTTGAGGGACTGCGAAAACCTAGCAACAATTTGAATTTGAATCGGAACACCCACAGGATGGTTCGGTATTATTTAGAATACCATTGATAATACCTGCTGCACAACCAACACCTGAATTAACCATTATTGCATTTACAGGGCAGTTAAGTTGGCATGCACCGCATTCCATACAATAATCCCTTCTGATGATATGAGCTTTTCCCCCGGAAAGCTCAAAAACATCATGTGGACACACCTTTATACACATTCCGCACCCGTTGCATGTCTCCTCATACAATTTGAGTGTCACAACATCAGGCAGATATAAGAGATCCTTCATAATTCAAAATTTAATTTAGTTTTCCAATGACCTGAAAAATAATACCGCTGATGGCAAAACTTATTTGCAGTGGAAGTGAAATCTTCATCTCTTTTTTAACTCCCGACAATGAAGTATATGTTGATGATCCGGTAAAATTCATTGCCAGGAAAGAGGAAATCGCTGTTATAATGAGAAACCAGGATATTATTTCAAAGGCATTACTTCCAGCAAGGTTTAAGAATAATAGGAATAGAAAAACAATTGCTCCGGTGTAAAAGCCCTTTAAGGAGAAAGTTCTGGCAGGAATATAAGGGAGGGACATAGGTGTAATTACTATCCCGGACAGATATGCCAGAAATACATTCAGGATTGCAGGACCACCTTCACCTGAAAAATCTCTGTACGAGAAACCAGTCCTCGTCAGGCCGGAAATTATAAATATAACAGCCATTGCTCCAAGAAGGTAAAATTTTCCATAAATAAAATCATTGGGAATAAGCTTCAGTCGATCTTCAAACCCGAAGGTAACTCTTCGCATCTTCTTGTCAGACCTATAACCATCATCAATAAATCTTTTTATATCGGATGCACGAACCGGCCCATAATGAACATTAAAACCGGATTCCTCTTTGACAATATGTGCAGCAATACCTGTTGCACCCAATTGAGGAAGAATTATCCTTTTATGATTTACAATTTTATCGAGAGAAACAAGTTTGATTCTGCTAACAAGTTCTTTAGTGCCGAAAGTCCCTTTTCCGGCAGCACACCAGACGTTTACCCCCCGGGTATCCAAAACCAGTATCCATCCGTTTACTCCTGAGAGGTTTTTACGTAAAGTATCGAATGAAAGTTTGTAGTTTGCTGTCACAAAGACATCGGATGTCGGACCGGGAGAGCCAAATGCATAAAGCCCAGGGCTAACTAAGTAATTATCACGATTAATTCCCCATCGAACCATAACTGCCCCCAGATAATCTTCAGATTTAAGCATAGTAGATACGAGAGGAACCGAAGTGTCTGAGACTGGAATATTTCCGATTATAAAAGTGTTCTTCATATCTAAGAATTTGAAAATTAGCTAATTTTTTTCTTTATTTCTGATTCATACAATTTATAGAATTCTTCCCTTATCTCATTTCTTACATCATAAAACGCACTCATTATTTCCACATACGATCCTTTGACATGTGTGGGATCCTCAAAACCGAGATGCAGTCGATGTCTTACTTTTCCCTGAAAAACGGGACATTTCTCATTTGCATTATCGCAAACTGTTATAACATAGTCCCATTCGTCATTCAGATATTGGTCAACTTTTTTTGGTGTTTGATGGCTGATGTCGATACCAACTTCATTCATCACCTTAACAGCTGTTGAGTTAATCCTGATAGCCGGTTCCGTTCCAGCAGAAAAGACCTGCAATCTCTTGTCAAACGATTGCAGAAAGCCCTGAGCCATCTGGCTGCGGCAACTGTTGCCGGTACAAAGTATTAGTATTTTCATATTACTTTAATTTTCAGCAGATTATTTTAGCTTTACTGACAGGTTCAAAGAAATTTTCAAACATTCCAAGAAATCTTTCAATCTCTTCTGAGCATAAACAATAATTTATTTTCAGACCGTCAATTTCTCCGTGTATCAGACCAACGTCCCTGAGTTCTTTAAGGTGTTGAGAAACAGTTGTACGACTAAGGGGCAGGTAATCTGAAATATCACCTGAAATGCATGATTTTGTGTCAGCAAGGTACTTAAGTATTGCCAGTCTTGCAGGATGAGAAATTACTTTTGCAAACCGGGCAAGCTCCTGTAACGATTCGTCAAATTTTTCAGCTTTATTCATTATTTAATATCTAGTGTCGCAAACATACGACATTGCTTAATAAATTCAAAATAAATCACTTTCTTTAAAAAAATAATAATAGCAACCCTCTTATCCACAATCATTGCAAATCGTCTGAAAATTTCCATGGCGTTAATGTAAATGATACATTTATGATCAGAATAATACAAAACAATGAAATCAGAAAAAAGAATATTACTCCTTGAGAACCACCGCAGATCTTTAACTTCAACTTTGATGATAGTTGAAAAACTGCTGATTGAAATTGAAGACTCAATGGTTAGCCAATACAAAACATGTTGCTTTGAAATTAAAAATGACATAGTCAGTGATATTATAAATCATAATTTGAAAGCAATTGAAGAAGCCCGCCAACAAATTTGTAATTTAGCTGAAAAGTATAATACCGATAAAAAATTTCAGAGTCTGCAAAGGATAATTGATGTTAAGAAGACAAAAATCTGGGAAATACTTTGCGACGCTAAATCAAAGAAACAGAAAGGATTTGGTAAATTTCCGCAAGAACTCGTTACAGAATTTGATAAGGATATTGATGAATTGATGGCAGTTGCCGACAAAATTAAATACTAATTTAATACAAATAACTATGAAAATTATTAATGTATCTGCACTGGAGATCCTGGACTCAAGAGGGAACCCTACAGTTGAAGCAAATGTTACCTTGGAAGATGGCACAAAAGCTAAAGCAATGGTGCCAAGTGGTGCCTCAACAGGCGAACGGGAAGCATGTGAATTGCGTGACGGAGATAAAAAACGATATGGTGGAAAAGGCGTCTTAAAAGCAGTTGAAAATGTCAATAAAATCATTGCAAAAGAGATCGAAGGCAAAGAACTAAACAGTCAGCGTGAACTTGACTACCTGATGATTGACTTAGATGGTACTAACAACAAATCAAAACTTGGAGCAAATGCAATTCTTTCTGTTTCAATGGCATATGCACGCGCAGAAGCAGAAAGTGCAGGTATTCCTTTATATCAGTATTTGGGTGGAGCCAATGCTCATCTCCTCCCGGTTCCATGTATGAATATAATAAATGGCGGCAAACATGCCGACAATAACGTGGACTTTCAGGAATTTATGATAGCGCCCCATTCGGCTGCAACATTTACTGAAGCTATTCGTATGGGTGTTGAAGTATTTCATACTCTGAAATCAGTCTTAAAAACAAAAGGATATAGTACCGGTGTTGGAGATGAAGGTGGCTTTGCTCCTAACCTTAAATCGAATGATGAGGCGGTTGACGTAATACTTGAGGCCATAACCAAAGCAGGTTATAAACCCGGAGGAGATGTAAGTATATGCCTTGACCCGGCTGCCAGTGAAATGTGGGAGGATGGTAAATACAAGCTGTTTAAAAGCACAGGCAAATTGATTTCCAGCGACGATATGGTAAAACTCTGGGAAAACTGGGTAAAACAATACCCAATTGTACTGCTCGAAGACGGTCTTGCCGAAAACGACTGGAAAGGATGGCAAAACCTTACCAAAGTTCTGGGAAGTAAAATAGAGATTGTTGGTGATGATATTTTCTGTACAAATAAACAAATACTTGCAGAAGGAATTTCCAAAGGTGTTGCAAACTCAATCCTTATTAAACTTAATCAGATAGGTACTGTTACAGAAACACTTGAAACAATTGAGCTGGCTTACAGAAATAATTACAACGCGTTTGTTTCACATCGCAGTGGAGAAACACCCGATAGCTTTATTGCCGATCTTACTGTAGCTGTAAATGCAGGACATCTCAAAACCGGAAGCGGATGCCGCGGGGAAAGAATTGAAAAATTTAATCAACTTATGCGTATTGAGCATGAACTGGGTAAATACTCCAGATTTGCCGGGAAAAAAGCTTTCAAAAACGCCTAAGGTTTTATCTTCTCAAATAAACCAATCAACTTGGTTTTATAAATATCAATAATCTGCGATTCATGTTCGCCGATAGGTTTAACAGGTATTAAATCCATCACCTCCGGTGCACTCAATCCTGATTTGTACATCAGGTTTAATGAAGCGATAATAGTTTCATGAATGGAGTCTTTGCACTCTTTTTCATTCAGACCGATCTTTTGCCCGATCTCAGCCAGCTCTTTCCACTGGAACCAGAAGTAAGTCGGTAGCATTGCAGACATGATAGCATAGCTTTCAAGTTTTTCCTCCGCAACTTCAAATGTTGCCCCAAGCAACTCAAGTAAATCAAGAATTTCCTTCTTTTCTTTTTCATCAAAACCAGCTGAAAAACAGACCGGGTTATACCCTTCATTGATATATGATGTTGCGTTGGGTATAAGTCTGACAATGTTCTTAACCTGGCCCAGTTTTGAAGAGATCTTCTCCAGATTAATTTTTGGAGCAAGTGATATAATAGTCGCACTGCTTTTAAAATCACTTTTCAAAAGTTCAAGGGTATCCATTATTACAGGCGGATGAAGGGATATAAAAACTATATCCTGCACTGCTGCCACAGAGGCAGTTTCAATCTGGACATAAGGATAAATCTTTTTCAGGTTTGCTGTTACTTCACTGTTTGTATCAGTAACGACAATCTTGCTGAATTTTGCATTCTTATTCTGAAATGCCTGCAGAAGAATTTTTGTTATTCTTCCGCCTCCGATAAAACCAATTGACTGTTTCATAATGATATGATTTTGGGTTAAACTTTAACAACACTTTTTATTTTCCTGAATCGGAGGACAGGGAACTGTCCCATATGAACAATAAACGCAACAATCTCCAGGTTTTGGTTTTAGAATCACTCCGCAACCTTTGCATTCATAAAAGAACTGACATGTATCAGTGGGCATGGTTTCCTTTTCGCTATGTCCGCATTCAGGACAGGTAATGGTTGATTCCAATTCGATTTTCATCAGTTCACATTTAATAATATTATTTAATCCTTAATAATTGTTTTCAATTTCATCTATTTCTGTTTTACCCCCTTCTGTTGTAACACCTTCACTAACTCTTCTTCAGGGAAGAATCCGACATGCCTGTAATATTCTTTGCCAGTTTCGTCAAGGAACACCTGAGTAGGTATTGCCTCAATACCATACTTGACACCATAAGGTTTCCCTGCCTCTGTCCAAATGTCATGGAAGTCAATTTTTACTTCTTTCCCATATTTCGTTTCAATCGATTTCATGACAGCTTGCATCTGCTTACAGGGAATGCATCTTACAGATCCCAATTCAATAAATGTAACCTTGTATTTATTCTCGGCCACTTGAGTAGTTGTTGAAGATCCAGTTTTATTCTTCCCTTTATCAGAGGTAACAGAACTTTGACCGCAGGCAGATACAAACATTAGTATTACAAAAAAGGCAGTAACAGAAATCTGTTTTGTTTTTTTCTTACTCATAAATTTTTTATTAGAATGTTAAATAAATGATAAATCAAATAGCTTGAGTTTTAATGTTTTGAAATTGTTCCTTTATAAAAAATAGCACTGATAAAAGAGCACTAATTAATATGCTTAGATCAAAGAGAGTATAAGCGATTCTTACCAAAGGAAATATCGCTTCAAATTTAATCATCATCAAAAATCCCGAGACAATCGAAATGGTTATAAATATTAATTGCAACCTGCTTAAAATGGATACTGACGAATCAACTTTTTTCATGCTCAACCAGGTATAAATACCTGCAAATAATGCCACCATTGATATAATGAAATGGTTTTTATCAAGCCACATCCGTTCAGGTAAAATATAGGAATGCAAGTCCGGTTTCAGGTAAATCATTACAAATCCAATTGTCAGGATACCATAAACTGCCCATAAGTATTTTGGAGAAAAAGTAAAATAATTCTGTGTTTTGTTAACATAAAAAACAATTGACACTAAGATTATTATTAAGAGGAACAATATAGTCGGATATTCAATGGTCTTGATCCATTGCTCCCTTACTGCCGAAAGCCATACAAAGAATGCACTTATCCCCAACCTTTTATACTGAGGCTCATAAACCGGATTCCCGTCATTACCAAAAGGGTATTTCACAGTTTGTGCGTAGAAAATATCTGATGAATGAGAATGACAATCTGTGCAACCCCTTGCTCCTAAACCGGCTTTTGCAGGAAATATATCATGACTGTATTTATAAACCGAAGCATAGGGAGATGATTCATAGGTCTCTTTTTCAAGCGTCTTATAATCGTTCCCATTTAAGTACATCCGGTCGTCATTCACCCATACTATTTTCCTGCTTTTTAAATCGTAACCTGCATCATTCATATATGCTGTAACTGAATTTATTAACGCATCAATCTCTTCCGGATTATTAACTTCCGGGATGGTGTCTGAGTTATTGTCCTTAATTTTGTCGAGTTCCGGATATTTTGTTTTGTCTTTTCTGTGCGTTGTCCACATAGTATAAATATCCTTCATTTTAGGCTGATCCAAACCTTTTTTGCCTTCAGTGTAGATGGCTGGCCATGCGCTATGAACGGAATTAACAGGAAATATTTTCCCCTTGTACTTTGCATACTGTGGTACAAACGGGTCTGACGGCTGGTCCTTTGCTGTAAACATTGCCAGTTCACCGTAGTGGTTCCAGTAATTCATATTCTGATCATAGAATGTCCAGACATATTTTGCTGGTGGCGAAATTTTTGTTCCAGGGTTATATATATCACTAACCTGCACCAGCGCAGATTTCACCTTGCGTTCAGGTATATGACAAGTCTGACATGCAAGTTTATCGAGATGCAGGTCTGGTAACCATGTATGTTTTGCAATCGGAGCATTAAGGTAACCGGTAAGATGGCAGTCGGTACAGGTACGCATGGTATTATCCAGGTCGTTACGCACATTACCCGACGGATCATCTCCTTTACCAAACTGATGGACCTCTTTTCCTTTAATCCGGCTATCAGTTGCCATTGAGCCTGATACATGGCAATCAACACATTTCATTCCTTTTGCAATATGAACATCTGTGAACTCAGTGAATGAAGCACCACGCTTTTTCCATTGAGGTTTTGAATGGCAGTTCAAACATGTTTCATTTCTTGGTTCCCTGACCAAATGCATCGATACTTTACCGTCAGTAGAAAATTTTGAAAGGTCGTATGTCACCTTTACATCGATTGTATCCTTAACAGAACCTTCAACTTTAGCCAGACCCGATCCGACTGTGGCGAGCCAGCGAAAATTATAGTTTACCATCTGTGCGTTCCTGCCTTTATAGTCATATTCCGGAAGGTGACACAAATTACAATCAGCTTCAATAACACCTGAACGGTTCCAGTGAGCCTGGAAATAATCGCCATCAAAATTATTTATTCCTCCTGCAGTATATTTAACAGAGTCCATAAACTTGTCGTAGCGAAAACCTGCTCTGTCAAATTCAAGAGGTCCACCACCGGGATGGCAAGTAGCACAACCATTGGTGATGAAGGTAAAAGAAGTCATATCCATCTCTTTGGCTGAGCTGTTGGACTTCTTTGACAGGTAATTATAAAGCGGTGCAGGAGAGCACCAGTTACCACCGTAATTCCCAGGAGTAGATACCCATTGATAACGGTCAGCAAATGTTCCAGTTGCCTTTTCGTCCTTCCCCTGCTGAAAATGGAACCCTTGAGTGATCTTCGCATAATCATGACATTTACCACAGGTTTGTTTCGGCGAAAAAGGTTTGTCAGCATTAGTATTATTTATCGGGTTAATGAGTGAGCCATTTTCATCATAAAGATTAAAAGGAGGACAAACACCCGATTGAGTTATCAGATCACGGCTAATAAGGCGACCTTTTTTGCTCTCCCGAATGTTCGATGTTACTGTAACAATAATCAGCATTACAATAACTGAGAAGATGAGGATTAGTAGGTTACTGCGTTTCATATTGCTTTGGTTTAAGATTTCTTATCCGATTTAGCGTTCTTACCGATCAGTTTTTCAGCATGTTCATAAATGTCTTTTATAGGCCGTTGTTTTATCATTTTCCCAAGTTCTATAGCTTCCTCTGCCTCACCTGGAGTACAACCAATTTCAAGTGCTTTTTTGAAATGATAATCAAGGCAGGGTTTGCATCCACCAGCTATTGAAGCTGCAATCCCAGCAAGTTCAATTGTTTTTGAATCGAGATGTTTAAATTGGTCCATAGTCGTTAATTATCTGATAATCCTTGAACTGCTAAAATATGCAAATCGGTTTCCGCTTTAATACTTCTCAACCCGGCAATACTTGGTACTATAACACAATCGCCTGTTTTTAAAGGCTTGGTTTCATCATCAACAGTAATTGAACCGTCACCGGATACTATGTAGAATAATACATCATTATCCATCTTGCATGGAGATATTGAATTTCCGCATTTAAGATATGTTACCTGTGCTTTTAAATGGTCTGTTACACAAAACACCTCTTTATTCAATGGTTTCTTTTCCAAAGAGGAAAGTATTTCCTGAAAATTAAATTTTTCCATAATTAATTTAATTGAAATTGTTTCTTATTTTCAAATTAGTTCATCTTCAAGTCATTCATGGTTGTTTTACTTCAAAATTTTTGTTCTTCAGGTACCACTCCATAATATAACCAATACTTATAAAAACAGGTAGTGTTATCATAGTCCTGAGAAGAGAAAATTTCAATCCAAGGAATCCTATTTCAAAGGTTATC
>JAPLED010000115.1 GCA_026391475.1 Bacteroidia bacterium
CTTTCTCCTGATAAGTTTTACGATTCATTTCGTAATATTCAGTAAATGTGCTTCTTGAAAGCACTCTTGCATTTTTTGATCTTGTGCATTGTGAGCGTACCGGGCATGATTTGCATGATCGTGTCTTGTATTGCTTAAAAACAATGACGTTATCCCGCCTGTTGTGTTCCTTGTACCATGTTCCGTTGGTTCTGAGAACTTCTCCCCGTGGACAGGTGTAAGTATCACTCTGCCCGTCGTATTTAAAATGCTCAAAATTATATTCAGGGTTTGGAGCCTGACTTGTTGATGGAATGCCAGGTATTGCAACGATAGTTTCTATTCCTAAATCCTGTGCGGTTTTTAACTCTGATCCGGTATGGTAGCCTTTATCAAATAAAGCTGTGAATTCATTGGTCCTGAGTATGCTTTTTGCCCTTTGAACCATATTACCCATGGCTTTGCTGTCATTCTGATTGATTACCTTGTAATCAATGGGAATGTTATTCTTTGCATCAACTGTAGTCTGCACATTATAGGTTACTTCCGTGATGTTATTCCGGATCATTATCTGCCGGCTCTCAGGATCTGACGTAGAGATCTGGGGTTCTCCGCTTTCGTTAAGTTCTTTTTCAATCTTCTTATACTGGTCTTTCCGTTTCTGTTGCTGATCAATTTCATCATTGATCAGTTGTTTGTTGTCTCCGTCGTGTTCTGCAAGTGCCCGCGTATACTCTTCAAGTTTGTTATCAATATAGGCTATATGCCTGTCTATCTTAGCCTGGTTGTAGTTGTTCTTCTTGCTGTTTTGTGCCCGCAGTTTAGTACTGTCTCCGGCAACAAGTTTTCCTCCGATCAGGTCAAAATGTTTTGCAATCTGAACTGTGGTTCTGAAGACCTTTTTTATGGCTTATGGATTGTCTCTTCTGAAATTGGCAATTGTGTTATGATCAGGTTTGAGGCACTTTAAAAGCCACATTACTTCAATGTTTCGTTTGCATTCCTTTTCCAAGTCCCTTGTTGACCGTACCTTATTCAGATACCCGTAAATGAATAGCTTGAGTAAATCAGCAGGATGATATGCCGGCCGGCCATTTTCGATAAAGTCCATTCTGAATCCATAATCTTTAATAGAAAGGCTATCGACAAAAAGGTCAATTATCCGGACTTCATTATCAGGGTCAATGGATTGGTCAAGTGAAACAGGAAAAAGATTGATTTGCATTCTGTTATGTCCTTGTATGAATTTCATATTGTTAAGATACAAAACTCAGATGTATTTGAACAAGTAATGAGTTCTTAGTTATCAACAAAACAGGTAGGTTTTTAGACAATCTGACGGCCCGGCGGTTTAATTGAGTTGCCGTCCGCGTCGCGGTGGCGTGGTTTTTGCCGGTCCTGGTAGGTGGATGAGCTGACACGGGTCACGATGAAGTTGTCTTGGCGGGACCAGATCCCGATAGATGGATGTGAAGTATCGTGTCATGATGAAAATGGCTAGATGGCGCCTGCAAAAACCATGTCAGATCGAGCGTCGGCCGGCAGCCCTATTGACTTTGTCTCGGCAGCAGGATAAGTCACGGTATACAAAAGTTAATAAGAGAGTTGAAGTTACAAGCATAGACTTTAAGGGCTGATTATCAAGCTGTCCGGGCTGACGACGTCGTCGGACGTAGCCGACTTTGTCGGCCGAAGTCCGAAGGCAACCGAGGAGACCGCGTCAGCGTTAGACGAGCTCGGTGCAGCCAATTAATTAAACCGTCCGTGTTAGCATTTCGTTGGAGTTTAAGAATTCTTCAATCAGGGTAATAAATTCTTCACTTTTGGTTAATAGCGGAATTGTCAAGTCTTTGTCAAACGAAACAAAATCGGAATAATCTCCCTCTTGTCTCCAATCGAAGAGATCCGAAAAAAGTTTGCCAAAATCTTTATCGAATAATCCAGTTTTTATGAACTCACTCATGAACTTAATTCTGACTCCTTTATGAGTCTTGGCCTCTATTGAATGAAAATACAGTAGGGCAGAGACTGCATAAAAACATGCGTAATATAATCGATTGATTGAGGAATTCCACCTTTCATTTTCAGCAAGAAGTTTGGCGTCATTTAAGGTGTCTGTCGCTCTTTGAAGTCGATAAGTTATATAATCATTCTGCTCTTTTGTCATGGAATGAGAATCCCTTCTTTTTTTATGCTTTTAAAAAGAGGAGTGATTGAATACTTACCTTCCCAAACACTTTTTGAATAAACAAAAACTGAAATAGGAACTCCAATTTCTAGTTCTAAGTCAAGAAGATGATGTCTAAAGGTCTGTTCGATTTTTTTATCGACATTTTTCTGTTTTAGAAGGATCATCACATCCCAATCTGAATCCCATTTATTGTCTCCTCTTGCTCTGGAGCCATAAAGTATGACCTCAGCTGTATTGTCGATTTCATTTACCTTCTGTCGAATCAATTGGATTATATGTTGTTTTCTTCTAATCATGATACAAATTTAATAAAATATTGGAATCAACCTCTCTGGCGCAATTTTTGCAAGTCTCGGCGACAGACAAATTTGTCTAGATGGCGAAGTCCGGGTAGATGGACATGAGTTTTGGTGTCATGATAAAGTTGTCTCGGTGGCAAAGGGTAGATGGGCAGGAGTTGTCATGGTATGATAAAGTTGTCAAGATGCCAAAGTCCTCGAGGCCTTAATGAAATATGAATTGTTAATTTCAAACCTAGTGTCGTGAATTTTCAAGATACAAAAAGTATTTAAATAAAATCTCGATTATCTGATTTTTAGGAAAGTTAAGTGCTTGTTGTTTAGTTATGTATCTTAATTGTAATCTGACCGACCAAGTGTGGTCGACGGATTGGAAGACCAGTTTGGTGGTGAATATGGTAAAAAACTCCTCGCAAAAAGATTTAAAAAAATTTTAGCTGAAACCGCTGTGTTGTCAATGAAAGATCAACGAGAACAGTTGGAAAAAGAGTTGAATGATTGGATTAATTATAACGGGGGAAAATATCCTCAAATAGACGATATTACATTGATAGGATTAAAAATTCAATAATGAATTTTTAATTTGCTTAATACCTTGATAATACAAATAAATTTGTCCTTACTCCCGAAAATCCCTTTTTAGAAAATAGCCGATTGCCGGAGGGACTACCCTGAACAGATTCCTTTTCTTATTGCCCTATTGCCAGCTTAATATTATTGATCCAGACTATTACTGCTGATTCCGAACCCGAACCGGATGGTCGCGTACCACCGCCACCCGTCATTGTGCCGCCTCCGCCTCCATACATTCTGCCACCTCCGCCACCTCGCATTCCGCCACCACCGCCACCTCGCTTTCCGCCACTACCTCCACCCCGCATTCCACCTCCGCCCCCTCCATACATTCTGCCTCCACCACCTCCCATATTAGTGGATTGAATTGAACCATGGCTTAATCCTATCACAAAATATTCCTTTTTCTTATCAGAGTTTTTCTTTAAAGCAGGTACTTTTGAGATTGGCAGTATAAGCTGATAAAACATATACTCTTTCTGATAATTAACAGACCCCCTGAAATTGTCGTTTTCAAAAGAGGAAAGTAACTGAGGGCCGCTTTTATCAAAACCAATTAGCAACAAAGAATTTGTTGCAAAATCAGGATCTTTCTCAGGTTCTGGAAGTGCCTTTTCGTTTCCTGTTCCGGCATGATCAATTTGTGGAAGAGGCTTTTCAGACAGACCGTAGGATCTGCTATTTTTGATCCCCGGATTACCAACAGGATATCTTACTCCAAGAGTTTTATTCTTTTTCCCATCAGTGTTTAGCCATACCGTGATTCCCGATCTGGTTATGACACGTTTGATATTATCATCAAAAATCCTCAGGTCGATGTAAATATTATTCCTGTCATTTGAGATATAGTAATAAAACATTCCTTTTTCGGAGTATTTGAAATCATTGAATTTTGCCTGAAATTCGTCGACATTTTTTTTATACCAGAAACAGTTGTACGTTTTGATTTTTTGCGCAGTGCTTGAGGTAAAAATAAACATCGCGATTATTATCGAAATTGCTTTCATAAGTGAAACGTGATATTATATTCAGACAATCTTCGGCATGCAATTATTCCATGAAATGAAAACTCTGCTCCGGATCTAACAGGACTTTTTCCCTATTCCGTTCAATACCTCCCAGTCACCCGGGAAGCACTGTAGGGTAGTTTGCAGGTCTCGCCTGTACAATACCTGCGGAGGGTCTACCTCCATCTTAGTTACAACATTGACTTCGGTCTGTTGATCTTTGTCATTCACACCCTTACATATAACTCGTTATATGTCATCTAAAGGTAGTGTCAAGTTAAACCTATTATGTCGCTATAATGATCATTTCGGATTTCGGATTTCGGATTGTTTTTGTTTGTTAATCCGCAATCAAAAATCCGCAATCCGCAATAATTTAAACGATTATTTATACTTACAGTTCAAAAACTGATTCGTCAATTTACAATTAACATAACCGTAGATATATTTTACAAAATTATGGTGTCTTTGTCTACCTGAAATGGATTTATCTCTGACCTGCTTTTTGAGCTTTAAAATATTTTCCTGCTGTGGTAATCTTCCCTGAAATACAAAATCATAACAGTGATTAGCAATCCTTGAATCCCCGCGAGAGCATTCCCCGCTGCGACTCGACTGAGCTAGCCGAAGTCTTGCTGTGAGGAATTTTAATCTGATTAAAGCAATGCCCCGTCAGTCACAGAAGCATTTTACCAATAATACGATGAAATACACATATATATAATGCTTTTGCCTGACCTTCACCGTTCACAAATCATACTCAAGTTAAACAAAAAAATTGAATCGGATTAAAAAAGTTTAAAATATCCCGCCCATTTACTCAGATACTTGCCCAATTGCTTTGTACACAATAAATTTTTTGCCGGTTGTTATTTCTTTTAGGGAAAGTGTGTAGAAAAAAAGGAAGCATTCAAACTTCCTTCCGGACTGACTTTTACCTTTACACTTTTAACTTTAAAAGCCGCCCCGGAGGCGGCTTTTGTGGAGATTAGGGGAATCGAACCCCTGACCTTGTGACTGCCAGTCACACGCTCTAGCCAACTGAGCTAAACCCCCGTACTGAGCTGTCAAATGTAAGAAAAAATTGAAAAAATTAAAATATAATAAAAACGGTAACTGATATTAATTGTTTAAGAGTCGGAAGTCCGAAGTCGGAAGACGGAAGGCGACAGATCGTGTAAGGACGCACGACGCAGGGAAGAAAGAAAGAAAGGGTGAGGGGGAGACTGGGAGAATAGGAGAAAGGGAGAATTTGAGAATTAGAAATTAGAAATTACGAATTACGAATTGAGAAAAGAAAATTTGAGAATTCAAAAATCGAAGGTCATGAGCCATCAGCTACGAGCTATGAGCTACAAGTCGTGAGTCTTGAGTCGTAAAAGGACGCTTCGACTTCGGACTCACAACGGATTATTTTCTAAAAAGAAAAGACACTATTTTGTAATTTTGCCGCATATTAAAAAGTCCCGGTCAACTTTTAAGTATATTTACCCGGACAGAAAAAGAATGGCATTATTGTTGATTCATAAATATATTGTTTTAAATTAATCAGTGTTAATGATGATTTAGCCGGAAGTTGGATCAATTAGGAATTACGAATTAGAAAATACGAATTGAGAAAAGAAAATTTGAAAATTTGAAAATGGTTTAATTCAGAAGTCCAAAGAGCGAAGGCAATCCGAAAATGGAGCGAACTTCAGCACGGCCGGTAGCGCCAATAAAGCCTGTGTAGCGGGCGTACGGCCGGGGTGAAGTTATCATTTTCGGCGCCCTTTTTTGGTTCGTTTTTTGGGCGGACAAAAAATGAACAATAAAATCAAGATAATTAGGAATTAAAAAGTCGGAAAAACGAAGTTGGAAGAAGGAGAGAATGGGAGAATTTGAGAATGGGAAAAGACGGAAGGCAATAGTTCGTGTAAGGACGCACGACGCACGATGCACGACGCAGGGAAGAAAGGAATACCGTGAGCCGTGAGCCGTGAGTCGTAAAAGGATGCACGACGCAGGGAAGAAACGGTTTAACAGAGGGATCTTATAAAGCAGATAAAATTAGCCGGAAATATGTTCGATAATCTTAGAAAGGTGATGGATTTTGATGATCTGCTTTTTGAAACGCGGAACAGGGATTATGGCGCTTATCAGCTTCGAAAGAGATATAATTCTGTGGTTATTGCAGGCATCATTCTGGCATCATTACTGGTAAGTTCTGCTGTAATTATTCCATTTATTTTTAACCCTGATTCCGATCGTGTTCTTAGTGGCGGTTTCAAATATGTCCAGGTTCAGATGGAAAACCTTGACCCTCCGATTGACGAGATCATAGTTCCTCCTGCTCCACCACCACCTGAAGCTGCCCGCATACAGGAAGTTGTGAAATATACTCCACCGGTCGTTGTTGATACTGTACTACCACTTGAAACAACTCTTGCAACAACTGATGAAGCTCTTGCTCAACCAACAAGCGATCAGATTGAGGTTAAGGGCACAGGTAACGGTGAGGACCTGTTATCGGGACAGGAGGGTATAGCGACTGACGAGCCATTTTTTGTGGTTGAAGTGATGCCTTCTTTTAAAGGAGGTGACATTGATAAATTCCGGGAATGGGTACTGAAGCGAACCAATTATCCTCAGATTGCAATTGACAAGAAGATCCAGGGCAGGGTATTTCTGACTTTCATTGTTGAAACCGACGGAGCTGTTAGCAATGTGACAATAATAAAAGGAGTAGACCCTATTCTTGATGATGAAGCAGTAAAAACTATTCAGGCATCACCCAAATGGAGCCCCGGTTTGCAACGGGGACAGCCTGTTCGTGTAAGGTATCAAATGTCGCTCAGTTTTGTATTTTGAAACTTTAATGATCAGCAAAAGAGGAAATTTATTTTTATAGAGAGAATATTTAGGAATTTATAATTGGAAAATCGGGCAATATTGCAAGCATTTGATGATTGAAACCGGCAAACCCCTGGAAAGGGCAATTCTTGTAGGAATAATTTATCCCGGACAGGATGAACGTGAAGTTGAGGATTTCCTTGGGGAACTTTCATTCCTTACTGAAACGGCAGGTGCGGAACCTCTGAAAAGGTTTATACAAAAACTGGATGTACCTAACCCCCGTACATTTGTGGGTTCAGGCAAAATCGAGGAGATAGCCCTGTATGTTCAGGAGAATAATGTTGATATTGCCATTTTTGATGATGAACTCACCCCAAGCCAGATAAGAAATATTGAAAAGGCAATTGGCTGCCGCATTCTCGACAGAACAAATCTGATACTTGATATTTTTGCCCGCCGGGCACGGACATCACATGCCCGTACACAAGTGGAACTGGCCCAGAATCAATATCTTCTTCCGCGCTTAACCGGTTTGTGGACTCACCTCGAACGACAAAGGGGAGGTATCGGTTTCAGGGGTCCGGGAGAAACTGAAATTGAAACCGATAGAAGGATTATCAGGGATAGAATTTCACTGCTTAAAACACAGCTTAAAAAGATCGACACCCAGATGGCTACCCAGCGGAAAAACCGTGGAAAAATGGTCAGGGTGGCACTTGTGGGATATACTAATGTCGGGAAATCCACCATTATGAATCTCCTGAGTAAGTCGGATATTTTTGCTGAAAATAAGCTTTTTGCAACTCTCGATACAACGGTACGGAAAGTTGTTATCGGGAACCTTCCTTTCCTGCTTTCCGATACAGTCGGATTTATCCGAAAACTCCCTCACGATCTGGTTGAGTCATTCAAATCAACTCTTGATGAGGTAAGAGAATCAGACCTGCTTGTCCACATTGTCGATATTTCTCATCCAAACTTTGAAAAACAGATTAAGGTTGTCAACGAAACTCTCCGGGAGCTTGGATCTTTCGATAAACCTGCAATAATTATCTTTAATAAAATTGATGCATTTTCCTATTCCTTAAAGGATGAAGATGATCTTACTCCAGTACTGAAGGAAAATTTTTCTTTGTCCGATCTGAAGAAGTCCTGGATGGCTTCCGATAAGAATCACAGAACTGTTTTCATCTCAGCAAAGACTAAAGAAAATGTTGACGAGCTTCGCAAGCTTCTTTATGAAGAGGTAAAGAAGATACATATTAAAAGGTATCCTTTCAACGACTTTCTATATGGATCAGTGGAGTGATTTATTTAATTGGAGAATACTTTGAAAGCCCACCACCTCCCCCCTTCGGGGTACTCCTCCTCTGAAGAGGAGGAGAAAATAACATATTGATTATCTTAACTTTCCCCTCCTTTTTAAAGGAGGGGTGTCATGTCCTTTCGGACATGACGGGGTGGTTTTTATAACTTTTTCAGCAGTACAGCAATTCTTAATATAATTTGTTAGCAACCATATACTCAGCTATCTGCACTGCGTTGGTTGCAGCGCCTTTTCTGATATTATCTGAAACGATCCATATATTCAGACATTTTTCCTTCGACAGATCCCTTCTGATCCTTCCCACAAAAACCTCATCCCTGTTATGTGCCATGATTGGCATAGGATATTTGTTTTCTGAGGGATTATCATAGACAATAACCCCTGGAAACCGGCCGATAAGCTGCCTGACATCATCAATATTGAAATCCTTCTCAAACTCAATGTTTACAGCTTCCGAATGCCCTCCGACTACGGGTATCCTTACTACTGTAGCAGTAACCTGGATAGTCTGATCTTCAAGTATTTTACGGGTTTCATCAATCAGTTTCTGCTCTTCTGTTGTATATCCGTCGGGCTGAAAAGATCCTCCGTGGGGAAAGCAGTTTTTGTCAATGGGGTGAGCATAAGCCATCTCTCCTTTGATTCCAAGTCTTTCATTCTCCATCTGGGCAACAGCTTTTACCCCTGTACCGGTCACCGATTGATATGTTGAAACAACAAGGCGCTTAATTTTATATTTTCTGTGAAGTGGTGCCAATGCCATAACCAGCTGTATCGTCGAACAGTTTGGATTAGCAATTATCCTGTCACCCTTTTTTATAACATGACTGTTGATCTCAGGAACAATTAAAGGGATGTTTTTATCCATGCGCCAGTACGAAGAATTGTCAATTACAACAGTTCCGTTTTTTGCAAAAACCGGGGCCCATTCCTTTGATATTGATGCACCTGCCGAAAAAATTGCAAATTCAGGTCTGGCTTCAACAGCTTCCATAACACTTACTACCTTAACAGCCTTTCCCTTAAAGATTACCTCTTTGCCTACCGACCGCTCAGAAGCGGCAGGTATCAGTTGTGATACAGGGAAATTTCTCTCCTCAAGCACTTTCATCATTGTCCGGCCGACCATCCCGGTGGCTCCTACAACAGCTGTTTTTATCATTAATCTTTTGGAATAATTAAAATTATTATTTAAATTTACTTTGACATTTAAAACGGTCAAAATTAACTTTTTTTTCAATTCGTCGCGCTGCATGAAAAAAGTTATTTTACTGGCTTTATTAATGCCTTTTACGGCATTTGGCCAGATTATTGAAAATTTTGAATCCGGGAATATTAATAACTGGGCACAAAATATTGATGGACGGTGGAAAGCTGATTCCTCAGGAAGTATTTCCGGAAGATTTTCATTACATCATGTATTCGATAACCCCGATGCAGGCACTGACAGGATCGGAATCCCGATTAAAAATCTGCATCCGTCACAGGGCTTGGTCAGGTGGACTTTTCTTATCAGGCATGGTTATGATCCTTCATCATCAAATAACTGGTCGGTATTTCTGTTGTCCGATACTGAACCTGCGACTATGTCAGCAGAAGGCGGTACCAATGGCTTTGCCCTTGGTGTTAACCTGACCGGATTTGATGACACTCTCCGTCTCTGGAAAGTAAAAGGCAATGTGTTAACAACTGTAATAAATTGCAGGATAAACTGGCAGACCACAATCGGGATAACCAATGCGGTGAAAATCATAGTTGAAAGATCACAGGAAGGAAATTGGTCAGTTTCAGTTTACCGGTTGAATGGGAATCTTGTAAGTACTGCTTCAGGTACCAACAGTGAATTATTTAGTCCGGGCTGGTTTGGAGTATATTACAGATACTCATCCACCCGCGACCGGCTTCTATGGATCGATGATATAAGTATTGAAGGTAATTTCTATGAAGATAATGAAGCGCCTGTCGTCACCGGTTGTGAAGTGTCAGGAAAGAATGCAGTAGAAATTACTCTTGATAAAGAACCTGCAAACGAATTGATGTTGCCGGGAAATTTTTCATTAAATGCAGGAGAAAACCGATCTATATATATTACAAAGAAAAAGGAATTAACCTATAAAATTGAATTTGCTGATATGCTCATTAACAAATCATTAAATACATTGACAATCAATAAGTTATGTGATAAATCCGGAAATTGTACTGCAAATATTCAAGTGCCATTTACTCCTGTATGGGCGGAGGCGGGAGATGTGATAATCTCAGAAATTATGGCTGATCCGTTGCCTGAGGTCTCTCTTCCCGGGAAAGAATATCTTGAAATAACCAACAGAACAGAATATTCATTCAATCTGGCATACTGGAAACTCTCATCTGAGGGTCAGAATGCGCTTTTCCCTGAGACTATTATCAATCCTTCAGATATCATAATAATATGTTCATTACAGGATACTTCATTTTTTACAAAATATGGAAGAGTGACAGGATTGAAACAATTTCCAACGCTTACCGATGGAGGGAGGATCTTGTGCCTGTCCGACAGTTCGGGCAATCTGATCCATGGCGTGGAATATTCTTCAGACTGGTACAGCGATGAATTAAAATCCGGAGGTGGCTGGTCGCTTGAGATGATAGATACGCACTTCCCCTTTTTCCAGGAAGGGAACTGGATCGCATCTTCATCGCGGAAAGGTGGTACCCCGGGATCGGTCAATTCTGTATCGCACAGCAATACGGATATTTCATTTTACGGAATTCAGAATGTGTTTCCTGATGACAGCATTAATATTACTATCAGATTTTCTGAGCCGGTCTTTAACCTTTCCGAAAAGATTAAAAGCATTAAGATCGGAGGGAAGGAAATTATTGATCTTTTTCCGACCGACCCGCTTCTTCGTGAGTTCTCGATTAAAGCAGCTGATCCACTTCTCAGGGGCGAGCTTTATCAACTTGATATTTCAGCCGGAATAAAAGATTTTGCAGGAAACGGAATGCAGAGTGAAAGTTTTAAATTTGGATTACCTGAGCCACCTGAACAAGGAGATATACTGTTTAATGAGCTTCTTTTTAATCCACTGCCCGGTGATCCGGATTATATTGAGTTATTTAACTGTTCCGGGAAAGTTGTCGATGCCTCACGACTTCAGATTGTTTCTGTTAATGATGGCACGGGTGATACTTCTGTAAATACAATGATCTCTGATGTTAAGAGGTGTATAATGCCCGGTTCATATTATGCCATTACTATTGATAAGGAAAAAATTACCGGCAGATATTTTTCCTCGGAGCCTGAATATCTCTTTGAGATCAGATCTCTTCCCTCAATGTCTGATAATGAAGGGCACCTGATCCTTTATAACAGGGAACTGGACAGGATTGATGAGGTTTTCTACAATGAAAAAATGCACTATTCTCTTCTGTCGGGATTTGAAGGCGTTGCACTTGAAAAGATCCGTCCGGAGAATAAATCAGAGGAAGCAATTAACTGGCATTCTGCATCGGAGAGTGCGGGTTGGGGCACCCCCGGTGCTCCGAACTCAGTATTTGTTGAATTGCCCGCAACTTCTGACAAAGTGGTTTTTTCATCATCGAAAATAACTCCCGATAATGATGGGTATGAAGATTTTCTTATAATCCAGTTCAGACTGACCGGGAATGGTAATGTTGTTTCAGTGATGGTTTTTGATGAAACCGGAAACTTTGTTAAGAAGATTGCAACAAATATGTTAGCAGGGCCTGAAGCATCGGTAACCTGGGATGGAACCGCAGATGACGGCTCTCCTGTTAATACCGGAATTTACATTGTTTTCATAACTCTGTATGACGATACCGGCAAAACAGACAAGTGGAAAAGAGTATGCACGGTTTTAAGATAAATTATTCCGGAATTTCTACAAAGACGAAATCATCTCAGTCATAATAGTTGTCATGCGGGCTTCGGTCTTGGCAGCCTCGTACTGAACTGATTCGTGTGTTGTATATTCAATTTTTCCTTCAACACCCAGATCAGTTATAACGCTGACTGCAAAACATGGCAGGTTCATGTGACGTGCAATTATAACCTCAGGAGTCGTTGACATTCCCACTGCATCGGCACCGATTATCCTGAAATATTTGTATTCGGCCGGTGTTTCAAAAGTGGGACCACTGGTAGAGAGATAGACACCTTTATGTATCCTTATATTATGTTCCTGAGCGATAAGTAATGCTTTTTTAATAAGATACTTATCATATGCTTCACCCATATCGGGGAAACGGGCACCTATACGATCATCATTCGGACCAACCAGTGGATTTGGCAGCAGGTTAATATGATCAGTTACTATCATTATATCACCTATCTGAAATGAGGGATTGACCCCTCCTGCAGCATTTGAAAGAAAAAGACAGCTTATACCGAGATACTTAAGAACCCTTACCGGTAATGCAACCTGTTCGGATTCAAAACCTTCATAATAATGGAATCTTCCCTTCATGGCAACGATTTTTTTTCTGCCGAAATCGCCATAAATCAGCTTGCCGGCATGACCTTCAACTGTAGCAACAGGAAAGTTGGGGATGTCTTTATAATCTATCTCAATCCGGTTTTCAATTTTTGCAGTAAGTCCGCCAAGTCCGGTACCAAGAATAATACCCGCATCAGGATTTATTATCCCTTTATCCTTCAGAAACTCTGTCGTTTGGTTTATTTTTTCTAACATAATCAACTATCAGATTATCAAACTCATCCTTGTCGTTATTCAAAAAATGTATTCCTATAGGGATGTAAAAAAATGCCGATCTGATCGGTTCTGCAATATTAGTAAATTCCCGCAACCTTACAGCATCCTTTTCTGTTGTAATCAGATACTTTACCGGGGACTTAAGATCCATATAGGCTGAGGAAATACTAATTATATCCTTTTCATTAAAATTGTAATGGTCGGGGAATGAGAAATGGATTATCTCCCCGGCAGTTTTCTGAAGATACTCTTTAAGTGGAAGAGGATTAGCTATTCCCGTGATGAGAACAATTCCACAGCCTTCACATTTTGAAAAGTCTAGCTGAGTTTCTTCCAGATCTTTGTTGTCAAATACAGGCAGGGGAGCTTTATATATAAGTGACGTAAAATAAAGATTCTGATAAGGAGATATGTCGACCTCTTTTAAAATAAGTCTTCTTTGGATAGGACTAATATTTTCAGGAGATTTGGTAATCAGAATGATATTGGCTCTTCTCTTGTTTCCAATGCTTTCTCTCAGGTTCCCATATGGCATCATATGGTCTCTCACAATAAGCCTTTCAAAGTCGGAAAGAAGTATTGAAAATCCGGGTGTAATTCTTCTGTGCTGGAAACCGTCATCCAGAATTATTACTTCCGTTTCAGGATTTCCCTCCAGAATCTTGTTTACCCCATGAACCCGCTTTATGTCAACTGTCACCAGAATGTCAGGAAACTTCCGGAATATCTGCATAGGCTCATCACCAATATCGCTGACAAAAGATGATGATGAGGCGATTCTGAAATCCCGGGTTTTCCTTTTATATCCTCTGCTGAGAGTGGCCACCTTGAAGTTTTCCCTGAGCAATTCAGCAAGGTATTCGGTATGCGGGGTTTTTCCTGTCCCTCCTACAGTTATATTTCCGACACAGATAACAGGAAAATGGAACTCCACAGATGGGAGAATGCCGGTATTGTACAAAAAATTCCTGATGCCGGTGATCAGCCCGTAAATGAGAGAAACCGGATAGAGGAAAATATTCTTGTTTTTTCCCATATATTAATGGATCTCAATAAAATATGGCAACCGTGCCTGTATCCCTGACAGGTCTTTGATTTCCTGTATAATATTGTAATATTTAACCGATTCACCCAGTTCTCTTTTTAAGATACTCATCCTTAACTCCCCTGTAAGTTGTGAGAGCAGTCTGGTATAAGGATCTTCAATTACCGGTAGTTCCCTTATCGACCAGGTATCTATACCTGCCAGTTCTGCAGCACCTTTAATGGCATCTTTGAGTCCTCCGATTTCATCTACAAGACCAATTTTCTGAGCGCTTGTTCCGCTCCACACCCTGCCTTGTCCGATGCTGTCAACCGATTCAGCAGTCATCTTTCTCCCCGATGCAACTTTGGCTACAAAATCGCTGTACACCTTTTCAATACTCATCTGCATTACCTCTTTCTCATAAATATTCATAGGTCTGTATATTGAGGGGAATTCTGAATTTTTATTTGTATTAACAAATTCAGTGGAAAGTCCAAGTTTTTGTTCCAGAAGTTTTCCTGCATTTGGTATCAGACCGAATACACCGATTGACCCTGAAATAGATGTTGGATTAGCATAAATTTTTGTAGCAGGAGCAGAGATGAAATATCCACCTGAGGCAGCATAATTTCCCATCGAGATTACCACCGGTTTAGCTTTCGCAGCGAGTTCCAGTTCGCGCCATATAATATCTGAAGCAATTGCATTACCTCCGGGTGAGTTGACCCTTAAAACAATTGCTTTTACTGATGAGTCGAGCCTGACTTTCCTGATCACATCAGCATAATTATTTCCACCGATATTGTTTTCGTTTCCCTTACCCATAACAATAGTTCCCGATGCGTAAACAACAGCTATCCTGTTTTTTACAGAAATAGTTTTATTTCGATCCGGGACTTTACTGTATTTGCTCATCGATATCAGGTTGAGATCTTTATCTATGCTTATTCCCGATAGGGCTTTAAGTGTATCAATTAATGCATCGCGAAACATCAGTCCGTCAACAAGCTTATTCTCAAGGGCGCTGGATGCAATGTTTCCTACAAGGTCATCAGCCAACCGGTTAAGTTGTTCAGCAGATATGCCTCTTGATTTAGAAATGTCTTCAATAACATGAGCCCATATCGATCCTGCGTAATCTTTTATCTGAGCCTTATTTTCTTCACTTAATTTATCCAGAATAAAAGGTTCAACGGCACCTTTAAACTTACCATGACGAGTTACCTGGACTTCCACTCCAAGCTTTTCCAGAGCTTTTTTATAAAACATTACCTCGCTGCTTAACCCCTTGAAATCAACCATCGATCCCGGATTAATGTAGATCTTGTCGGCAGCAGTCGACAAATAATAACACTCCTGTGTAAGGACATAGTCAGAATAGGAGATGACAAATTTCCCGTCCATCCTGAATTTTTCAAGAGCATTCCTTATCTCTCCGGTTGTTGCCCATCCTGATGGAAGAAGTCCGTTTTCAATCAAAATGCCCTTGATCTTACTATCGTCAGAGGCTTTTTCAATGTTTTGCAGAATTTCGTTCAATCCGGGAGCAGGTGTAAATGTCATATTAAACAGGTCAAACCCGGCAAGTGGATTCTGATTCCCCCTGTCAGGGATGATGACTCCGGCTTTCAGAACCAGGATGGAATTGTCACTTATTGAAGCGGGTTTGTCGCCCGAAGCTACGAGCGCACTGATACTTGCAATCATTATAATAAAGAAGAGAATTGATGCAATTATTATCCCTGTAATGGTTGCAAGAGTGTATTTAAGGAAGTTTTTCATCTTTTGAACGCTTTAATGAAATGGATTTTAAATATATATAAAAAATGAATTTGTAAAGGTACGTATGTATTTAATACTTTTGATAAGATTTTAATTTGATTATGAAGGTAGTATTTCTTGGTGTCGGAACAAACCTTGGAAACAGGGAAAACAACTTAAAAGAGGCAGTTGTCAGGATTGAGGAATATATTGGTCCGGTATTGAAATCTTCATCTGTTTATGAAACTGAGCCCTGGGGTTTTCAGTCCGGGGATGAATTTCTTAATATGGTTGTGAAAGTTGAAACGAAGCTGATCCCCGCCGGATTACTGGAAAGAATTCTGATGGTCGAATCACTTTTGGGCAGAGTCAGAGGTGAAAAACAATATTCATCAAGGGTGATAGATATCGATATCCTTCTTTATGAAGGTATGGTGATTGATGAAAAAAGTCTCAAAATTCCTCATCCTATGATGCATGAGAGGAAGTTTGTGTTGGTTCCGTTATGTGAGATTGATCCTGAGTTAGTACATCCCGTTTTGAAACAATCTATGGTTTCTTTGCTAAAGTCTAGTAAAGATAAAAGTAAAGTGAGAAAATGCAGATAGAAATATAATGTTTTAACCCACCCCTTGCCCCTCCAAGGAGGGGATTCTTTCAGGTATTCTGACATTCAAGACTTCAAGACGGCAAGACAATCAGACAATTACAACAATCCATTATCCGCAAAACTGTAGTAATCCTTATCAGAGATTATCAAGTGATCAAGCAGCTGAATGTCCATCAGGTTTCCGGCCTCTTTTATTTTCTGAGTAATCTTGGTATCCGATTCACTCGGATTAAGATTCCCCGATGGATGATTATGGCAAACAATGATACCCGAAGCGAGATATTCTATTGCTGTTTTCATCACAATGCGTACATCGGTCACAGTCCCGCTTATTCCCCCCTGGCTCAGTTTCATCCTGTTAATCACTTTGTTAGA
This sequence comes from Bacteroidia bacterium, assembly GCA_026391475.1. GTDB lineage: Bacteria > Bacteroidota > Bacteroidia > Bacteroidales > VadinHA17 > LD21. Next base: position 16,703 of record JAPLED010000115.1, read on the forward strand.
CCTATTGAGGAACAGTATCCAGAATTCTTCATGCAACAAGTCGGAGAGCAGTGGCTGAAAAATGTCAGCAACATCTTTTGAGCATTTGATCTGAGGTACATCAGGAACTTCAGACAATTTCCGCCTCCGGCCTAATTCCAGTGCTGCGGCAATTGTTACAGCCCTTGCAGGGCCGATACCATGTAACTTCCTGAGGTCAGCTATTGTAAGTTTGCCGAGACTATTCAGGTTATTGTTTACAATACCTAATAATTCGCGACCAAGATCAACGGCCGATTTTTCCTTTGTTCCCGAACTGATCAGGATTGCCAGCAATTCGGCGTCGCTCAGACTGGCCGTACCTTTCTGGATAAGCTTTTCCCTGGGTCTGTCTTCAATAGCCCAGTCAGTAATTTTAAGAGACATGCAGCGAAAAATTTGAAATGCATATGCAAGATATGAAATTCAGATTATCTGGCAATGAGAAAAATATATTCATTTTTTTTACCATTGAATAAACAAAGGGTATCTTAAAAGCTCACCACCTCCCCCCCGACGGTATCGTCGGGGGTACTCCTCCTCTGAAGAGGAGGAGAAAGTTATAGTATTGTATATCAGAACTTTCCCCTCCTTTTCAAAGGAGGGGTGTCATGACCGAAGGGTCATGACGGGGTGGTTGGAAACACCCTTAAACAACCTTTAAGTTATTAAAATGGTATAAATAAAAAAAAGGCCGTACCATAACGATACAGCCTCCCCTGATATATGATAGAATGATATTATAAGCTGTTTACATGCTTTACAAGCGATGACTTCAGGTTTGAAGCCTTCTTCTTGTGAATAATATTCTTCTTAGCCAGCCTGTCGAGCATAGAGGTTATTTTTGGAAGCAGAACTCCGGCCTCTTCCTTGTTGGATGTTCCACGAAGTGTCTTAAGAGCATTACGTGTTGTTTTTGCATAATACTTATTGGCCTCTTTCTTTACTTCGATCTGCCTGATCCTTTTTTCTGACGACTTATGATTTGCCATGCTTATAAATAAATTATCTTCAAACTCTTAAAAATTGTAGTCCATAGGGGAATCGAACCCCTGTTAACAGGATGAAAACCTGACGTCCTAGCCACTAGACGAATGGACCGTGCAAAGAACTTTAAAATGCGGATGCAAAGAAAGGATGTTTTTTTTGATCCGCAAAATATTTTGACCTAAAAAATGTCTGATTGAAAAGGTTCTGTTATTCAACTAAACTTGTAAACTCAAAACCATTAAAATCTCCTGAGCTCATAAAAAGATAAACCAGACTTAAATAATTCAGGGTTTTTATAAAAGAAAACAGTTCATCTTTCATTCTCTTTCAGTTTCTGCAGTCTCTTTGATGTACCTTCAAAGCTCTTTATAGCTTCATAAAAATCATCTTCCGTAACACCGGCAGCAAGACATGCCTCCCTGGCCGCAGAAAGATTTTGCATGCATTCCCAGGATAATAGTGTCGATATCAGTAGTAATCCTGTCTGGATCCCAACCGTACTTAGCGGGGAGTAGTCCATATTGAGAAAGTCTCGACCTGGAAGGCTCGAAAATCTCATCATCTGAACCTGTTACGATATATCCCTTTTTCTGCAGAGCAATTGCCAGGTTATGCATTACTGCCCCACCGATGGCAATGAAGTGTACTTTCATCTATACATCACATATCTGGATGCACTTCCGCAATGACTCCAGTTTGTCTTTTTGAGCCGGTACAAATTCCTGACCAACAAATCCTTTATATCCGGTTTTTACAATAGCATTCATAATTGCCGGATAGTAGAGCTCCTGGGTTTCATCAAGCTCGTGTCTTCCCGGCACACCTCCGGTATGAATGTGGCCTATGTACGGACTATATTTTGTTATTGTGTCGATAACGTTTCCTTCCATTATCTGCATGTGGTAAATATCATAGAGAAGTTTAAATCTCTCAGATCCAACCATTTCGCACAGAGCTGAGCCCCAGGTTGTTTTGTCACACTGATAGTCTTTATGTCCATAGCTGTTCAGGAGTTCCATGATGATCGTTACCCCATGTTTTTCAGCAGTCGGCATAAGTTTTCGCAAACCTTTGGCACAATTTATCAGCCCTTCATTATCATTCTGACCTTCACGATTACCCGAGAAACAGATCAGGTTTGGAACACCTGCCTCTGCTGCTTTCGGGATCATAGTCTCAAAATCAGTAATCAGTTTTTCATGATTGGCAATGCGGTTAAATCCTTTGGGAATACCCCAATCTGTTGCATAACCTACTGCACATTTAAGTCCGGCTTTCTTAACTGTAGCCCAATCCTTTTCGCCAAGCAATTCAATAGATTCGATACCCATTTCTTTACATGCTTTAGCAAAATCCTCAAGCGGAATGTCATTATAGCACCATTGGCTAACTGAATGACGGATATTTCCTTTAAGCTGGATGGCTCCTTCGCCAATTCCTGCAAAAACACTGTTTAAAGGGCTTGACGCGGTTACTACTGCTGCCCCGGCTATACTTCCTATCATTTTTCTTCTATTCATGTTTTATATTCTTTGAGAAATTCATTATAAAATTAGCATTTATTATTGGTTTTGTTTTCATTCCGGGCACAGGCAGTTATACTGATGAGCCATAGAATAGCGGAGAGCTTTAAAATAAAGAAGTTAGCCTTCATTGAGTTTGTTTTTAATTAAGGGAGTAAAGTAATGTAAAAATCCCGAAAATAGCGATCTTGATGATAATGTTATATATTTGTGTAAGGGATATGAAGGTAAAATAATCATATGAAAATTCCTTCACGATACGATTATAAAAATGGACATTCCGTCAGACTTCTCAGAAGCGGAGAGTCGTATTTTGCTGCATGTGAAAAGGCAATTGATGAGGCAAAGCATTACATCCATTTTCAAACATATATAGTTGATGATGATGATACCGGCAAGCGTATTGTGGATGCCCTTAAAAGAGCTGCGGAAAGGGGAGTCAGGGTCTATTTTCTGCTTGATGCTTTTGGAGGAGGCAGCTTCTCGAAAGTTATGATAAACAAGGTTGAAGAAGCCGGTATTCTTTTTCGTATGTTTTCTCCGGGATTAGTTACTAAGGGTTTTCAACTAAGCCTGAGGCTCCATCATAAAGTTCTGCTGGCCGATGGTGATACTGCTATAATTGGTGGAATGAATGTTGCCAACCGCTACCATGGTACACAAGATTTGAAAGAGTGGCTCGACTTTGCCATTTTATTAAAAGGTCCGGAATGTGCTCACGTTCTGTTCATTCTTAAAAGACTCTGGAACAAAGCATTTATCTCCAGGAAGGAGCGTTCGAGAGAAACTGTTCACAATCCTTCAAATTATGACGATGATGTGAAAGTAAAAGTTCTGCAGAATAACTGGTACAGGAATAAAATAGAGATATTGAAAAGCTACCGATCAGCTCTGAAACATGCACAGGACCGTATGATAATTTTTGCCAGTTATTTTCTGCCGGGACGAAATGAACGTAAGCTCCTCAGAAATGCGAGTCGTCGGGGAGTCGACATAAAAATTGTTCTGTCGGCCGAATCAGATGCGCCGGTATTTAAAAGGGCAACCAGTTTTCTTTATGATTTTATTCTGCGTAATAATATTAAGATTTACGAATATCTTCCATCAAACCTTCACGCCAAAGTAGCCACTGTTGACGGTAAATGGAGCACAATCGGAAGCTATAACATGAACCACCTGAGCGATTATGGCAGTATCGAAATGAATGCAGACATCCTCGATAACCGTTTCGCAGGACAGTTTGAGGAACTTCTACTGGAGATCATCGAAAATGATTGCCGCCAGGTTACAGTCGAGGAGTATATTCACCGTAAAACCCGGCTTTCCCGGCTTTCAGACTGGTTCTCATACCAGATGATAAGGATAATGATGAGGCTTATGTTCCTGCTTATTTTAAAACGCAAGAAATCCTTGTGACTATTTTAAAACTGATGGAAACTCATTGACACAAATTCCATCACTTTTGGTAATGAAGCTCTCCAGTATGTCCAGGTATGACCGCCATCACGGATCCTGAATTCGTGAGGTATTTCATTCTTGCGCATTGCAATATGTACAAGGGAATTACCTTCATAAAGAAAGTCATCATCACCGCAGTCGATATACCACCTTACAGCTTTTTTCTGAGCATCAGGCATGTTTTCGATGAGGCTCAAAACACTATAGCGCTTAAAATATGATTCCTTGTCTGCATCTGTTATGTCTTCAACCCCTTGCCACAACCTGTAATCCTTCAATGCCTCAATATTTTTCGGGCCGGTGGCTGCACTGAGCGGACAAGCTGATGAAAACAATTCGGGATGATGCAGGGCATAAATGAAAGTGCCTTCACCACCCATTGATAAACCTGCAATAGCCCGATATCTTTTATCGGCTTTTATCCGGTATGTCTTTTCAATGAAGGGCATGAATTCCTGGAAGAAAAAATCCTCATACAGCCATTCTCCTTTAACATCATTTACGTAACCACGTTTTCCGGTATTGGCATCAGGCATTACAATGATCATCGCAGTTGCAATTCCTGTCTTTATGGCTTCATCGGCAATATTCAGAACTTCACCGAATTGCACCCATCCTGTCTGATCATCACCTGCTCCATGTAACAGGTACAGAATAGGATAGCTGCGCTGGGAAGTCTCGTAATCGGGAGGAAGATATATAGCATATTTCCGGTCCATTTTTAATAATTTACTCGGCATCGAAAGGTTATCTGAAACCTTTCCTGTCTGGGCCATCAGTATAGATGAAAAGGTTAAAATGAAGAATAATGATAAAAGTTTTTTCATGGTTTGAAATTTATGATTTTTTGTTTTTTAAATTACAGATTGGAAAGATATTATAAAATTTCTAAATATTTAAATTCTTTTTCTCTGTGGCACTCAGTGAGTCCTCTGTGGCCCTCTGTGTAACAAAAAAAAGAACTTACACAGAGTTACACAGAGAATGCACAGAGTTACACAGAGATAGTCAACAATAAGTTGTTTTTCCGGTTTAGAAGTTAATAGCCCGAGGAATTTCTTATAATTGTATCTTTAAACCATGAAAATGAAACTTCAACTTTTCAATATATCAAACTTTAAAGTTGATGGCGGTGCCATGTTTGGAGTTGTCCCTAAAGTGTTATGGTCAAAGGTTTATTCTTCCGATGAGAATAACCTCATCGTTCTTACACTACGATCGCTTGTCATAGAAACAGATAAGCATGTTATTCTTGTAGACACGGGTTGGGGAGATAAGCAGGATGAAAAATTCTTTCGTCATGTTTATCTGCATGGAGGAGAAGGGCTTACTGAAGGGTTAAGTCGAAGAGGGTACAAACCGGAAGATATTACAGATGTGGTTCTGACTCATCTTCATGCCGACCATTGCGGAGGAGGGGTCAAGAGAAATGAAGGAGGAGCCGGATATGAACTGACCTTCCCTGAAGCAACCTATCATGTCAGTCGTACCCAGTGGGAGTGGGCTGTAAAAAATAATGTCAGGGAAGCAGATTCATTCCTCGATGAGAATATTATTCCGATAATGGATAGCGGTCATCTTAACCTGGTAGATGAGGAAGGCGAGTTGTTCCCGGGTTTTTCTGTAAAAATTTGTTACGGACATACCCCCGGCCTGATGATACCAGTGATTAAATATAAAGATAAAACCCTGGTATATACCGGCGACCTTATTCCAACAGTTGCACATATACCGGTTATCTGGAATATGAGTTATGATATCGAGTCGCTTAAAACAATAGAAGAAAAAGAAAAAATTCTTGAGGAAGCTCTGAATGGAGGTTACATCCTTGTATTTCAACACGATGAATATATTGAGTGCTGTACTCTTGAGATGACTTCCAAGGGTATAAGAGCTAAAGAAAAATTTGATTTCAAAGAGATTTACTAATCATTGTTAATAAAATAACACAACATATATGGCAGATTTTATCTATGAGAAACCATTTCAGATTGAGAGGGACTCAACTACCTACCGGCTGCTTTCAAAAGATTATGTGAAAGTTGCTGAAGAAGGGGGAAGAATGATACTTAAAGTGGATCCGAAAGGTCTTGAACTTCTTGCAAAAGAGGCTGTATCTGATCTCTCGTTTTATCTCCGGACCTCTCATCTTGAGAAGCTCGCTAAAATCCTTGATGATCCGGAAGCAACAGATAATGACCGTTTTGTGGCATATATGATGCTCAGGAATACAGTTATCTCAGCAAAAGGAGATTTACCCTGGTGCCAGGACACAGGCACTGCAATAGTGATAGGGAAAAAGGGAGAAGATGTCTGGACCGGAGGAAAGGATGCAGAACATCTGTCAAAAGGAATTTATGAGACTTTTAAAAATAAGAACCTAAGGTATTCACAGATTATACCTTTCTCAATGTTTGATGAGAAAAACACCGGGACCAACCTGCCTGCCCAGATTGATATTTATGCTACCGAAGGCAATACCTATGAATTTCTTTTCATTACAAAGGGGGGCGGTTCGGCTAATAAAACTTTTCTCTATCAGCAGACCAAATCGTTACTTAATGAAGAGTCTCTCATAAAATTTGTAAAGGAGAAAATAAAAGAACTTGGTACCTCAGCCTGCCCCCCATATCATCTTGCTCTAGTAATAGGAGGAACTTCTGCGGAAGTGACACTTAAGACTGTAAAGGAAGCTTCAGCAGGTTACCTCGATCATCTTCCAACCACGGGTAATGCAAGCGGACGCGCCTTCCGGGATGTTGAATGGGAGAAGAGGATTGAAAAGATTTGTCAAGAATATGGTGTTGGAGCTCAATTTGGCGGTAAGTATTTTGTTCATGATGTGAGAGTTATCAGGCTGCCCCGCCATGCTGCTTCATGCCCTGTCGGTCTTGGCGTGAGTTGCAGTGCTGACAGGAACATTAAGGCTAAGATCAACAATGATGGTATTTTCCTTGAAGAACTTGAACGGAATCCTGCACGTTTCATGCCTGCAAAGGCACCGGAACTTGAAAAGCCTGTTGAGATAAATCTCGATCGCCCGATGAAAGAGGTGCTTGCAGAACTCACAAAATATCCGGTTAAAACCAGGCTGAATCTTACCGGTACGCTCATCGTTGCCAGAGATATTGCACATGCACAGATCAGGAAGATGATCGATGGAGGCAAGCCAATGCCGGAGTATTTTAAGAACCATCCAATTTACTACGCTGGACCGGCAAAAACACCGGCAGGGATGCCATCGGGAAGCTTTGGTCCCACAACAGCCGGACGAATGGATTCGTATGTGGATCTTTTTCAGAGTCTTGGGGGATCGCTTATTATGGTAGCAAAAGGAAACCGAAGCAGACAGGTTATCGAGGCTTGTAAAAAATATGGAGGGTTTTATCTCGGATCAATCGGCGGACCGGCAGCTATCCTTGCAGCAGAGAATATAAAATCGGTGGAGCTGGTTGATTTTGAAGATCTTGGAATGGAAGCTGTGCGCAAGATAAGGGTTGAAAATATGGCGGCTTTCATCATTACCGATGATAAAGGGAATGATTTTTTCGACGAATACAATAAATAAAAGAGGAGAGGGGGAGAATGGGAGACTTGGAGTATTTAACAGAACAAATCCCCTCCTGGGAAGGGTAAGGGGTGGGTTTGATAACTTTTTTACTCTGTGTAACTCCACGAGACCCCTTGGTAAAAATGGTTTTCAATGGATTTCCTCAATTATAAAAATATCATGTCTGTCTAAATTTAACCAGTATTTAATTGAGTTTTTCCTTACAAGCTCCCAGTAAATATTACTGTCGAGGCCATTAATAAAATTTATCTCTTTAAGCTCAGAGCTGATCTTCTCTGTGATTTCAGGCTTTAGTGTCAGTCGTATTTTCCGGTTCATATAGGTGAATTCAGCGCACGGAATAGTCGGGGTGTCGTTTTTAACTGTCAGTAATCCATGTCCCGGAGTAGATCCTGAGCTGACCTGTATACCGTCGTTCATGCAACTCAGAGGAGGTACAGAACCGGCAAACGAAACTGCACTGAACTCATCAACTCCTGTGTCAAAATATTCCCTTGCCCTTATTCCCATTTTAACCCCGACAATAGCAAACACACCAAGATGCCGGTGCAACTCATTGGCAATCACTCCTGATATCCACTCATCTATTCCGTATTTTTTAATTATTTCAGCAACAAATGGCTCAATATCAGCAGAATAAAACGAAGGATCAATGGGAAACTCCTTAATTACCTGATTTTTAGAAACTGTTTCCCCGGCAAGTATTTTAAGTGAGTTCTCTCTCAGTACAGGTATGTTCCTGGGTGAAATCTCGAAATGATTAGTCACGGTATCGTTTTGAAATAGTCCTGGATAATGCAGATAAAGAGCAACCATTTCATCATTTCCGGAATATGAATATTTATGGCTTTTTGCAACCTCTGATATGAAGAATCCGGAAATCCTGTTTGCATAAATTGTCGGTATCTCCGAAATTGCTTTTATTATGGCTTCATTGTAAAAAATCTCTTCCCCCAAACCTCTTACCATTTTTACAGGAATATCTCCTTTTAATACCTTCTCAGCCGACGGGATATCGATCTTAAAATTAAACCCATCTTTATAATCAGCGACATCGGCACTCCAGATTATCTCTTTCACCTGTTGTTTGAAAGCCGGGAGCTCCTTCATTGCTAAAGATACGGTTGACATCCCACCCAGGCATAAAAAACTCACTTTCGTTTTTTCAATTGAAAGGGTCTCTTTTATTAAGCTGATGCAGTCCGGTGCATCTTTCTCATCCAAACCACTCTCTTCTCCCCATGTGGTATTTAATGCAACTGCGAAGTCCGGCGATTTGAAAATACTGCTTCTGTTTATCCCGACTGGCAGACCTTCATGGTAAAATGAGTTGAGCAGGCTTCTTATCTTTATATATATAGCACCGGTATTGAGTGCCCCCGGGGAAACTGTTATCGCCAGAACCCTGACGTCGGGAGAAGCCAGCAACATGGTGATAGCTCTCATATCATCTATGCCACCGTCGGTGTCAATAATCACATAATGGTTTGGCTTCCAGGGATGTGAAAATGATGATATACTTATTGCAAAACCTAAAAGAAAAATCAGAAGCCTTTTCATTCAATTTAAATTTTGTTGTAAAAATACTGTTTTATTCAATTTCTTGTAGGGACATGCCATGGCATGTCTCTACTATTAATTTTTTTGTGAAAATTAGTAATACCTGCATCAGGTGAAAGATATTTTTTTATCTTGAGCCTCACAAATTTTGAATTATGAAGAGATTTCTTTTATGGTTTTTCCCCGGGCTGATTGTTGGGGTATTGTTTATCCTCGGTGGAGGTAAAGCCCTGCATATGACATCGACAAATGATTACTGTGTCTCCTGTCATATTCATCCCATGGCAGATGCATCATGGAAAAAATCTGTTCATTATGATACACAATCGGGGTACAGGGTTGCCTGTGTTGATTGTCATCTTCCTCCGAAAGGCGATGGGTATCTCTGGGCAAAAGGAACAACTGGATTACGTGATTTGTGGAGCAAGTGGACAAAGGATTCTGCTTCTTTTAACTGGGAAGATCGCGGAAGGCTCGAAGTTGCACGTACTTATGTTTATGAAAGCAGTTGTATCAAATGTCACGAAAACCTTTTCCCTGCAAAGCTGACAAAAGCCGGCGAGAATGCACACCTTTATTATACCCAGACAAAAAAAACGGATGAGCTGCATTGCATAAACTGTCACCTGAATTCCGGTCATTTTATTGAAGGATATACTCATGGCAGTAATTCAACCTTTGGAAGTACCTCCTCGGCTGCGAAAGAGGTATTTACTGAACCCACAAAAGTTACAGAGTTTAAAAATTATACGGAGCGCATTCCCAAATCACCGATCTCATTTAATATGGTTGCAATCCCGGGCGGAACATTTAAAATGGGAAGCCCTGTTGATGAGCCTTTCAGAAAAGAAGATGAAGGACCTTTCAGAGAAGTTGAGTTAAGCCCGTTTTTTATGGCTGAGATTGAAGTTTCATGGGATGAGTATCTTGCATTTTATGTTCAGACCGCTGCCGAAGGTCGTTCCACTGATACAGAAGGTTTAAGAAATAAAGTTGCGACGGCGACTGATGCTATATCCGGAGCAACGCCACCATACGGGCAGCCTGATCAGGGCTGGGGATTGGGTCAGCGGCCGGCAATTTCTTTTTCTTATCATGCTGCAGAAACCTATTGTAAATGGTTAACTTCTGTAACCGGTAAGACCTACCGCCTTCCAACAGAGGCAGAGTGGGAATATGCTGCCAGGGCAGGTTCAGTTGGTCCCTATTTTTTCCCGGGCGATCCCAGGAAATTTGAAAAGACCGGGTTAAAAGCAAAACTTTCTAAAAACGATACAACAGTAATTAATACATATATTATATACAGGGGTAACAGTCCGACGAAAACCCAAACCCCCGACCGGGTAAAGCCAAATCCTTTTGGTTTGCGGAATATGTCAGGTAATGTGGCTGAGTTCTGTTCCGACTGGTACCAGGCAGATGCATATTCACAATACCCCGAAGGAATCATCAAAGATCCGAAAGGCCCTGAAGAGGGAACTGAACATGTTGTGAGAGGGGGTTCATTGTATAGTACAGCAGATCTTTTGAGAAGCGCAGCCCGCGATTATACCAGAACCGAGTCGTGGTTAAAAACCGACCCGCAGATGCCGAAAAGTATCTGGTGGTACTCCGACTGTTTCAATGTCGGGTTCAGAGTAGTGTGTGAATATGATGAAAAAACCGGAAATATTGAAGTGAAACAATAAAGTTTAAAAGGATTTTTCTTAACAAAGTGATCAAAAATTTCTAAAAAACTTGTTTTTTAACAGATCATTGTTTATATTGCATTAATATTTACCTGACTTCTTTAACCCGAAAAGCTACAAACTGAATACGGAATGGCTTTGAATCGAAAGAAAATTGGTTATAATAAAATGAGTGTAAGTTTTACACTTGCTCTTAATAATTTTATTTTGATAACCCGATAACAAATAAAAAATTATCCAGAACCCAGGACCCGATACCCAGTACCAAAAACAATTAACAATAATAATCAACAATCCAAATTTCTAACTATTTATTAACTAACTAACAGTGTAACAGTATGAAAAAAACTCCCAACTACTTTTGGCCTTTAAAGCCAAATGTGAATTTTCACAAGTTACTACTAACTATGAAAATTGTGACTATTCTTCTGTTTTGTGGATTGGCACTTCCTGCCTATTCACTTACTGCAGAAAA